>JBKPLP010000159.1:0-31806 GCA_046731735.1 Acidobacteriota bacterium | reverse complement strand
GTCCCTCTCCGCGCGCCGCCGCGGGGGGCGCGGGTTCTCCCGGTGCACCGGCGGCTGGGGTCGCGCGTCCGCCGCGTCCGCGGCCGGCATTGGCCGCGCCGGCGATCGCGGCGGGCGAACCGAGGAACAGTTCGACCGGCTGCGCCCGCAGTTCCACGCCGCTGATCCCGAGCTGCACACAGCGATTGATGATCTCGTCGCCGCTCGTATAGTTGCCGGTGCCGAAGTTATAGGGGACATTCATTCCCACCTGCACGCCCGCCCACTTCGAATCGGGCTTCGCCGCGGCCGCCAGCGAAGGCGATTTGAGCAACAGCGTCGTTGCCGGCAACCCCGCGAGCGCGAGCTTTCCAAACTCTCTGCGTGAATACTCCATGCTGCACTCCTCTAGCGATCTATTGGCCGCCGCGGCCCGCAGCACCAACCGCTGCGAGCTCCGCATTCGTCCACGGCCTGGTTCGGCCGGCAACGTCTGCGCGAGTATCTTTCACGACCTGGACATCGACCGGCGCCGCCGCATTGCCCCACTGGCGACGCACGTAGGTTAGAACATTTGCGGTTCATCACCGCATTTATCAGGCGATTCGCGACTCCGACGCGCCTCTCGCCGAACGGCTGATGCACGAGCATCTGCTCGAAGCGGAGCGTCTGCAGGAGGCCGAAGGCCCCGATGCGTCAGTACCTTTTGCCTTGACGCGGCCGCGCCCCGAAGCGATCTTTAGCGGCGATGACCCGCATCCCTGTTGCCGCGCTGATTCTCTCGACCGGAGTGCTCCTCGCCGCGCAGAGTCGCCCGGCCGACGTTCCCTTCAGCATCCGCATGATCGACCCGGGCGCGAGCGAGACCGCCGCTTTCGTCGACGTCAACAACGACGGCCGGCTCGACATCGTGTCCAGCGAGTCCTGGTACCAGGCCCCCGCCTGGGACAAGCACAAGATTCGCGAGATCAACTGGAACGGCCAGTACGTCGACAACTTCAGCGATCTGCCGATCGATGTCGATGGTGATGGGTTCACCGATGTCGTGCAGTTCGGCTACTTCTCCAACAACATCGTCTGGATGAAGAATCCCGGCCGGGCCGTTGCGACTTCGACGCGGCCGGCGGACGTGCCATGGCAATCGACGGAAATCTTCTCAGGGTTTCCCACCGAGTTCGCGCAGCTCGTCGATCTCGACAACGACGGCAAAGCGCGCGAGCTCCTGCCGCAGTTCGATCGGCCCGCGGCGCCGCTCGTGTGGTTCGATCTGCAGAGCGGTAGCTGGAACAAGCACGTGATCAGCGATCACAGCTACGGCCACGGAATCGGCGCGGGGGATGTCAACGGCGATGGCCGCAACGACATCCTGACGCCGCAAGGATGGTTCGAGGCACCCGCCGATGTGAGAAATGGGACTTGGGCGTTCCATCAGACGGACTGGAATCAGCATCCGATTCCGCCCAGCGGCGCGCAGCGCGGAGTGCCGCCTGCTCCGGCGCCGCCGCCGGCCGCTGCCCCCGGATCGGCCGCCCCCGCGCCGCGTCCGGCGCAGTTCGGGTTCATGTACGCGCTCGATATCAATGGCGACGGCCGCCGCGACATCATCACGGGGATGGGACACGACTACGGCGCGTGCTGGTACGAGCAGAATGCTGACGGTTCGTGGACGCAGCGGGTCATCGACAACACATGGTCGCAGGCGCACGCACCCATGCTCGCGGACGTGAACGGCGACGGACAGCTCGATCTGGTCGCGGGCAAACGGTATTTCGCCCATAACGGCACCGATCCCGGCGAGCGTGAGCCGATTGGCCTCTACTGGTATGAGTTCCGGAAGCCGGTCGCGCCGCCTGCCGCCGGCGGCCGAGGGTCATCGCTGATCATCACCCGTCACATCATCGACTACGGCGGACGGATGGGCGGTGGTATGCAAACCGACGTCAAGGACATGGACGGCGACGGCGATCCGGATATCGTCAGCGGTGGGAAAGCGGGGTTGTTCCTCGCCGAGAACCTGACCAGATCACCCAAACGCACGTCCTCGAAATGAGCCGTCGTCAGCTTCGCCCACTCCTCGCCGTTGTCCTCGGCCTCTGCCTCGTAAGCGCGACGACGGTGCGGCGGGGTCTGAAGACCCCGCCCTACGGGTCCGAGTACGGCTTCGACGTAGGCCGGGGTCTTCAGACCCCGGCATCCTCCCTGCACTGGTACAAAGGCAACACCCACACGCACACGCTGAACAGCGACGGCGACAGCACCCCCGACGATGTGGTTCGGTGGTATCGCGAGCACGGGTATCAGTTCCTGGTGCTGACCGACCACAACTATCAGACGCGCGTCGACGAGTTGAACGCACTGCACGGCGCGGAGGAGCGGTTCCTCGTCGTCAAAGGGGAAGAGGTGACCTCGACGGCGGGAGGCAAACCTGTCCACGTCAACGGCCTCGACGCGAATCGCGGCATCGGCGCGCAGAGCGGCGCGGCGGATTCGAGCGTCTTCGACGTGCTGCAGCGGAGCGTCAGCGCCATTCGCAGCGCATCCGGCGTGCCGCACATCAATCATCCGAATTTCGGGTGGGCGCTCACGACCGACGACCTGAGCCGCGTCCGCGACTACAAGCTGTTCGAGATCTTCAATGGCCATCCCGAGGTCAACAATCTCGGCGGCGGCGGTGCCCCGGGTCTGGAGGAGATCTGGGACCGCCTGCTGTCGAATGGCACGCTGGTATATGGCATAGCGGTGGACGATGCGCACGTCTTCAAGAAGCCGGGTGATCCAATGGTGTCCGGACCAGGACGAGGATGGGTGGTCGTCCGTGCGCCGCAGCTCGAGACGCGGGCCCTGCTCGACGCGATGGAGCGCGGCGACTTCTACGCCTCGACCGGCGTCGTGCTGGATTCGCTCGAGGTCACCGCAAAAAGCATGACGATCGCCGTCAAGGCGATCGCCAGCTCGAAATACCGGATTCAGTTCATCGGGCGCGGCGGACGCGTGTTGAACGAGGTACCCGACGCGTCCGCCACGTATACGTTCACCGGCAGCGAAGGCTACGTCCGCGCGAAGGTCATCGAGAGCAACGGCCGATTCGCGTGGATTCAGCCGGTCATCGTGGGACGTTATTGAACGAGTCTCTG
This sequence comes from Acidobacteriota bacterium, assembly GCA_046731735.1. GTDB lineage: Bacteria > Acidobacteriota > Vicinamibacteria > Vicinamibacterales > 2-12-FULL-66-21 > JALZOC01. The sequence goes on along the minus strand of JBKPLP010000159.1, from coordinate 28,693 downwards.
TGTGTCTGGCGGGTCAAGGATTCCGCCAGTTCCACGAGCTTCACGAACTCGGTCCGGTATCCATCCGGATCGGGGCCGCGGAATTTCCGCGCCAGAGCCGCGGCCTCCGCGTGTGTTGCCGTCCCGCGGTAGTCCGAATGCCGCAGCAGCATGCCAAACTCCGCGACCGCGGCGGCAAAGCCAACGTTCGCTGACATCTCGCCCGTTCGGTTCTTCACCGCCACGGTGATCAGCCGGCTCTGATCGCCGTCAGGCGCCTTGTAGCGCAGCTTCACCGTCATCAGCTCGTCGCGCATCTCTGCAGGGCGTGCCTTTAGGCCCGCCGGTTCCGGCGCCGTCTGATACTTCAGCGTATCTACCTTCGGCAGATCTATCTTCACCCCCGCGGGCACGATCTCGTACAGCGCCGTCACCGTGTGGCCCGCGCCGATTTCCCCGGCGTCCTTGCGATCGTCGTTGAAGTCTTCCTTGTTCAGCATCCGGTTTTCGTAGCCAATCAGGCGATAGGCGGACACATTCGCCGGATTGAACTCAATCTGGATCTTGACGTCCTTTGCGACCGTCACCAGCGTCGCGCCTGCTTCCTTCACGAGTACCTTCCGTGCTTCGTGCAGCGAATCCAGATACGCATAGTTGCCGTTCCCGCGATCCGCCAGCTTTTCCATCGTCGAGTCCTTGACGTTGCCGGTGCCGACGCCCAGGACTGAGAGGAAGATCCCGCTCGCGCGCTTCTGTTCGATGAGCCGCGTCAGTTCCCCCTGATTGGTGATGCCGACGTTGAAGTCGCCGTCGGTCGCGAGGATCACGCGGTTGATGCCGCCCTTGACGAACTGCTCTTCCGCCAGCTTGTACGCGAGCTGAATGCCCGCGCCGCCGTTGGTCGAGCCGCCGGCTTCCAGGCGCGCGATCGCTTCGTGAATCTTTTCCTTGTGGGCGCCGCTCGTCGAGGGCAGGACGACGCCACTCGCGCCGGCATAGACGACGATGGCGATGCGATCGCGAGGGGTGAGCGTGTCGACGAGCATCCGCATGGCGGTGCGCACGAGCGGCAGCTTGTCGGGCGGCTCCATCGATCCGGACACGTCCAGCAGGAAGACGAGGTTACGCGCCGGCACGTTGTCGGCGTCGAGCGGACGCGCCTGCAACCCGATCAAGGCGAGCCGGTGCTCGCTGTTCCACGGGCACGGCGCGATCTCCGCTGTGACCGAGAAGGGATGATCCCTGGGCGCGCTGGGGTAATCGAAGCGAAAGTAGTTGATGAGTTCTTCGATCCGCACCGCGTCGGGCGGGGGCAGCGCGCCGCCGTTCAGGAACCGGCGCACGTTTGCGTACGATGCGGTGTCCACATCGATCGAGAACGTCGAGAGTGGATCCGCCGACACCGTGTGGAAGGCGTTCTCGTCGATGCGATCGTACGCCTCGGTATTGAAATCACGCCGTCTGCCGTAGCCGCGGTAAGGGGGAGGTCCGGCCCACCGCAGGGCGTCCGCGGGGGACGGCGTAGCGACCCTCGCGCTCTTCGAGGACGACTGGAGGTCGACCACGGACCCCGCGGCGGTCACGGTGACGGACTCCAGAGCGGCGCCGAGGCTGAGCACAACGGACACGCGCACGGTCCCGCCCGACGCCACCGTAACGCGTGATTTGTAGGGAATGAATCCGGTGAGGGTAACGGTCAGATCGTAACCGGCGGCCGGCACCCGTTCGAATACGAACGCGCCGTTCACGTCCGTGATTCGCGTGAGGGTCGTGTGTCCGGGACTGGAAAGTTCCACTGTCGCGCCAGGAATCACCGCCCCCGCGGGGTCCTTCACGGTCCCGCGGACTGTTCCGATTTGCGCTTGTGACGAGGGGGACGTGGCTGGATAGAGGGTGAGCACGAGCAGGCCGACCAGGACGAGCGTTCGCATGCGGTTCCTCCTGTCCCTTAGAACGGGGAGGAGGAGGAAGCTTGCACGCGCCCCGGGATCCGGGAACCGGGATGCGGGATCCGGTTTTTGGTCGCGGGTGGCCGGCGACAGGGGCCGCCCCGCTTCAGCTCGAGGCGAGTGGTGTGGGTTCAGACCCCGAACTGCAGGGGTCTGACCCCACACGCTGGCCTCGAGTGAAGTGGGGCTGTCGCCGGACAGGACCCGCGGCCGACTAAACGGTGGCCGCGCTGACCTGCATCAGGTGATCGTTCGGATAGATATGGTCGACGGTGTCCGGGGTGACGAGCTGGTGCTTGACGAACACTGCTGGCGGCACCGAACGCCGATGCAGGATGTCGAGGGCGACGGCGACGATCTCGGCTCCATACTTTTCCGGAAAATACGCCACCGAGCCAATCAGGCGCGTGCCCGGCACGCGCAGCTCGGCGCGCCCCTCGGGCGACGCGTTCTGCCCCATGATCGCGCACGACTCGCTGCGTCCCGCCTCCTGGAGTGCCCGGAGAGCCCCGAGGGCGCTCGGATCGTTGATCGCGCCGATCAGGAATCGCCGCGACCGGCTCGTTCGCAGATGACGGCGCATGGCTTCGAAGCTTTCGCCGAGTTTGCCGTCGCCCTCGAGATACGAGACCTGGCAGTTCTCCAGCTGCGGACACGTCTCCTTCATGCCGACCAGCATTCCGGTCAGGCGCATCTTCGGCAGGCTGCCGGCCCGCTCGAGCGCGATCAGCACGATTTCACTGACCTCGGAGTGCCAGTTCTGCTTCGCCCATCGGCCCAGATGCCGGCCACCGATGAGGCCCGCTTCATAGTTGTTCGCGCCGAAGTAGGTGGCGCCGGGGTGGGGCACTTCGATCGCGATGAGCGGAATCCCCGCCTCGCGATACTTGGCTGACACGATCGGCGCGACATGCTCGTCGGTCTGGAATTCGATGACCAGATCGACCTTCTCGCGCACGAGCACGTCCGCGTTGCGCTGCGCAATCTTCGGGCTGTAGCGATTGTCGACGCAAATGAGCTCCATGCCCTGCGCCGCGGCGGCCCGCTGCAGTCCGGTCGAGATCTCTTTCGAGAACTGGTAGTCCGTGCCCTGCGCGGCATAGCCGAGACGGAACGGCCGCTGCTTGAACGGACGCAGATGGGATCGATACAGATTCTCGCCGACCTTTTCCACCATCCCGCACCGTTCGAGCGTGTAGAGCAACCGGAACGCCATGCTCTTGGGCAGCCCGCTTCGGGCGGCGACCTCACGCAGCGGCAGCGCCTCGCCCGACGATCGAAAGGCCGACAACAGCTGCGCCGAATGCATCACGGACTTGACCAGATACGGGTCGCGCGAGGGGGGTTTGGTCGTGCTCATGATCCTCTTGACTGCGGGGGTGCGACATTATCCTCCACCGTTTCGCTTTGCGCAATGCCCTTCTGGTGCGGCCGGGGAGTATGAGGCAAGGCCATCAATAAAATCGCTGGTTTCTGCTGACTTCCGCACTTGCGCGTTGCGAAATGCGCAACGTATTGTCCCGCAAGGTGGTTGCTCGGGCGGCGGGATTCGCTTTCTTCACCGCGCCCCACGCGCTCTCGCTCGGCGGCTTCGCGCCTCGCTCGGGCCGCAGGCGCTACAGTAGCGCCGTGGCGCGCCGGTCTCTCCTGCTTCAAACCATCCTCGCGGGATTGCTGGCCGCCGCCAGCCAGGCTCCTGGTACGGTGATTCGCCTCGTCGACGTCGCCGAGCAGGCCGGCATCACGTTGCTCAACATCTGCGGCGGCGCGTCCAAGGACTACATCGTCGAAGTCAACGGCAACGGCGCGGCATTCTTCGACGGCGACCATGATGGCGACATGGACATCCTGATCGTCAACGGATCGACGCTCGCGAACATGAAACAGGGCGGCGACCAGATGGTCGCGTTGTACCGCAACGATGGAAAAGGACGTTTTGATGATGTGACGCAGGCGAGCGGACTGCGGGCTCGAGGCTGGGGAATGGGGACGTGCATCGCCGACTACGACAACGACGGCTTCCAGGACGTCTACGTGACCGCGTTCGGCCCGAACGTGCTCCTCCGCAACAAGGGCGACGGCACCTTCGCCGACGTCACCGCGCGCGCCGGTGTTGGCGATGCACGCTGGAGCACCAACTGCGCGTTCGGCGATTACGATCGTGACGGCAACCTCGATCTGTACGTCGCCAATTACCTGGCGTTCGACGAGGCACGAATCCCGAAGCGCGGCGCCTCACCCACGTGCAAGTATCTGGGCATCGATGTCATGTGTGGCCCGCGCGATCTCGTCGGCGAGCCGGATGTGCTGTACCGCAACAATGGAGATGGCACCTTCACGGACGTGACCCGTGCCGCCGGAATCGCGGATCCCGGGTCCTACGGCTTCGGCGTGATCTTTTCCGATCTGGACGACGACGGCTGGCCGGATATCTTCGTCGCGAACGATTCGGTTCCCAATTTCCTGTTTCATAACAACCGGAACGGAACCTTTTCGGAGGTCGGCCTCGCATCCGGCCTGGCGCTGAATCTGGATGGCAAGGCGCAGGCGAGCATGGGCGCCGACGCGGCCGACGTCGACGGTGACGGCCGGCTGGACGTCTTCGTCACGAATTTTTCGCTCGACTACAACACGCTGTATCGAAACAGTGCCCAAGGATTCTTCATTGATGTCAGCCACCAGGCTGGCGTGGTCACGCCATCGCTCGCCTACCTCGGTTGGGGCACTGCATTTGCTGATTTCGACAACGACGGGCTGCCGGATCTCTTCGTCGCCAACGGCCACGTGTATCCCGAGATCGATCGATCCGGACGCGGGTCGAGCTACCTCCAGCGCAAGCAACTGTTCAGGAATCAAGGGAAGGGGCGGTTCACCGATGTCACCGCAGCCGTCGGCGGCGGGTTGCTGATCGAAAAGTCCAGCCGCGGCGCGGCGGTTGGAGATTTCGACAACGACGGCGACGTGGATGCCCTCGTTATCAACATGAACGATCGGCCGACGCTGCTGCGCAACGAGACGCAGTCCGGCAACGATTGGGTCACGCTGAAACTCGTTGCCAAATCCAACAATCGGGATGCCGTTGGCGCGCGGGTCTGGCTCGAGGGAGATGGGGGAACTCAGGTGGCTGAGGTTCGGAGCGGCGGCAGTTATCTGTCGCACAACGACATGCGCGTCCACTTCGGGCTCGGCCGGACGACGAGAGTCCCATCAATCAGGGTGAGGTGGCCCGACGGCAGCCTCGAACACTTCGAGGGGTTGAAAGCCGACGAAATTCAGGTGATCCGGCAGGGGACGGGACGGACCAGCGTGGGTATCCCCAGATAACAGAAGCCTTTGACTTGCCTGCCGCGATCAAGTTCAATGGCGCGCGATGGAATCCGTGGGGGAGCAACCATGACAAAAAGAATGTGTCAGACGTTCGCCCTCGTCGCATGTGTTTTGTGCGCCGGGGCCGCGCACGCGCAAGTGGCGAGGTCACAGTTCAACGGCACGGTCACCGACTCCCAAGGCGGCGCACTCGTGGGGGCCACCGTCATCGTCACCAACGTCGACACGAACGTCGAATCGAAATCGACGACGACCGACGCCGGCCTGTACGTCCTTCCGTATCTGGCAAACGGCGTCTACCGGATTCGCGTGACTGCTCCGGGTTTCCGCCCTGCGGAGGCCAGTCAGGTCACGCTTCGCGCCGCGCAGACGTTGACGCTCGACTTCAAACTGGAAGTCCAGGCGGTCGCGGAGGTCCTCAACGTCACGGCACCCGTCATTGAAACCAGCACCGCCGAGATCGGGCAATACGTCTCGAACAAGGAGTTCCAGACGTGGCCAATCGCGGTGAGCGACGGGCAGCGCCAGATTCAGCAGTTCATCTTTTCGAGCTTGCCCGGCACCACCGGGGGAACGTTCGAGGGGGCGATCAACGGCGGCCGCAACTACTCCCACGAGATTCTCATCGAAGGCATGCCGCTCGGCCGCAACCTGCAGGGTGGCAGCAACAACGAGATGTCGCCGCCGACGGAGGCGGTTGCGGAGTTCAAGTTCCAGACCGGTACGCTCGGCGCGGAGTACGGCGGGGCGCAGACGGCGGTCGCCAACTTCGTGGTCAAGTCGGGGACGAACCAGTTCCATGGGTCGGGCGCTGTGTACCTGATGGACGGAAAGTGGGACGCGAAGCCGTTTGTCGCCAAGGCGCTCAATCAGCCTACGCCGGTGCGCGATCAGCAGAATGGTGCGGTGGCGATCGGTGGGCCGATTCTCCTGCCGGGGTTCGACGGCCGCAACCGCAGCTTCTTCTTCTCCACCTTCGAGAAAACGCGCGCGCGCGAGCAGACGTCCACGACATTCCGGACGCTGCCCACCCGCGAGTTCCAGAACGGCGACTTCTCACGCCTGTTCGATCCCGCCTACACGGGTGATGCGCGATCGGGCACCGTCGTCGGCACCGACGCGCTCGGACGGGCTGTACGGTTCGGTCAGATTTACGATCCGCGGACCACGCGCGTCGTGGGCAGCAGCGTGGTTCGCGATCCGTTCCCCAACAACCAGATTCCACGCGCGCAGTGGGATACGGTGGCGCGGAACACGATCGAGCAGGACCTGTGGGACATTCCGCAACTCGATCGCCTGTTCAACAACCAGCCGGTGCTGGCGACCTGCTGCCCGGTGTTCGACCAGAACACGTTCGCGTTGAAATTCGACCAGGTGATCAGCAACTCTCACAGGGCCTCGTTCTACGTCAACCGTGAATGGCGGGAGCGGAACAACTCGGCCGCGAACCGCTACGGCGTGCCGCCCGGCAAGCCGACAAATCTCTATCAGCTTCAAAGCACGCCCAGCTGGCTGATCCGGGCCTCGGAAAACTGGGTGATCAGCGACCGGCTGCTGCACCACTTCTCCTTCGGCTACAACATGTTCGGCAACGCGAATCGCAGCGTCTACTTCAATTACGGGTGGCCGTCGAAGATAGGACTGACCAACCAGCCGGATACGACGTTCCCGCGGTTTGCGTTCGGCGGGACCGCGATTCTCGGAAATCTCGGCAATTACGGATCGCTCAACCGCAACGCGACCGACGAGGGCAGCACGATCGTCCAGGACGATCTGACGATTGTCATGGGCAAACACAGCATCAAGACCGGCTTCGAGGGCCGTTTCTATTTCCTTAAAAGCGACAGCGCCGACGGGACCGCAACCTACAACTTCAACGCCGCGCAGACGACCCTGCCTGGGTTCGACGCGCAGACCGGGCATGCCTACGGGAGCTTCCTGCTGGGCGCGGTACAGACGTCCAGCCGGCCGGTCCAGATAGTCAACAACTCCTACTACCAGAACAACTACGACTTCTACGTGCAAGACGACTATAAAGTCACGCCGAAGCTCACGTTGAATCTGGGCGTACGCTGGCAGATTCTGCCGGGCTTGTACGAGGAGAACGGCTACGTCACCAACCTCGATCTGACGCTGCCCAACGCCGCCGCGGGAAACCGGCCTGGCGCCCTGCGTTTTGCCGACAAGGAAGGCAAGAAGACGTTCATCGACACGTACTACGGCCAGGTCCAGCCGCGGCTGGGCGTGGCGTATGCACCGTCGACCAAGACGGCGATCAGCGGGGGTTACAGCTCGAGCAACCGGCCGGCGCTCGCCTACAGCGACGGCGAAAACTTCGTGACCCTCAACTCGGCCGGCTACAACGCGACCATCTCGATCACCCGCGCCACGCGGCCCACGCCGAACTCGCAGGATCCGGTCATGTACTTGAGCGAACCGTATCCCAGCCTGACCGGAGTGTTTCCCAACTACGACCCCACGACCCAGAACAATCAGGGGGTCGGGACGGTTCTCAGAGGAGACGAGGCGCGGCGCGAACGGTACAACAACTACAACGTGACGCTGCGCCGTCAGCTGCCGGCCAACTTCTCGGCGACCGTCGCGTACATCGGCGCATACGGCACGCGACTGCCCTTCATGCCGCTCGATCTCGGCTCGGGCAATGAGATCAATCGCATTCCGTTCGACGCGGTCTCGAAGTATGGCGACCTGCTGTTCAGCAACCTGTCGAGTCAACCGCAGCTCGGCATTCCGCTGCCGTATCCCGGTTTCACCGGCACCGTCCTGCAGGCGCTGCGACCCTATCCGCAGTTCACGAGCATCCAGTACCAGAACAGCTTCAGGGGCAAGACCCGATACAACTCGTTGCAGACGACGCTCGAGCGTCACTTCAGCAGGGGCGTTGCGCTGGTTGCCGCTTACACGTTGTCGAAGACGGAAGACAATTACCTCAAGCAGGATGCGTCCGGCGAGGAGTGGGGGCTCGCGACGGGCGGCCGGCACTTCCCGCACTTCCTCAAGCTGACGTGGATCTACGAGCTCCCAATCGGGCCAGGCAAGGCCTTGGACGTGAAGGGTGTGCTCGGACAGGTTGTCGGCGGATGGACGCTGACGGGTATCCACAACTACCGGAGCGGCGGGACGATCAGCGTCTTCGACGGCCGCATCAACAATCCCGGCAACACCGGATTCCCCTTCCGTCCTGACATCGTCCCGGGTGTCGATCCGGTCATCTTCGACGGGTCGCACCTCGACGTGGTACACGGGACGCCATACCTCAACCCGGCGGCATTCGCCGTCCAACCACTGTCCCCGCAAGGCGTACCCTCGCGGCCGGGGACGGCGCCGGTCGTTCTCGATGTGCGCGGCCCGGCGTTTTATTCGGAGGATTTCGGGTTGATGAAGCGCTTCGGCGTCAACGATCAGCGCAGCTTCGAGTTCCGCCTCGATCTGACCAACGCGCTGAATCGATCCGGAGTCGGAGGTCTGAACACCGATATTTCGAGCCCGAACTTCGGCCGGCTCTTCGGCATCGGTATCAACGCGCGGCGCCTCCAACTCTCGCTGCGGGCGACGTTCTGAACCCGTGATCCTCTGCGTCCTCTTGGTGGTCCTGGCGCCTGGCCAGGACTGCCAGGAGACGCAAGCGCGCGCACGACGCGCCTACGAAGCACGCCGCTACGACGCGGCGGCGCAGGATTTCGCGCGTGCCGTCACGGTATGCGGTCCGGACGCGCCGTTGTTACTCGCCCTCGGTCAGGCGCAATTGCTCGCCCGGCATCCAGCCGACGCGCTCGCCTCACTCGATCGCATTTCGACTGAGAAGCCGGAGTACGTGCCCGCCTCGAAGGCCAAGGCGAAAGCGCTCTACCTTCTCGCGCGCGACGCCGAAGCCGAGGACACGCTCAAACGCGCCTTGGCGCGTGCGCCGAACGACGCGGAGATTCCGTACAGCCTCGGTCGCATCTATTACCAGCAGAGTCGACACGCTGAAGCGGCCGAGATGTTCCGCCGCGCGACGGCGATCGATCCGCGGGACTACAAGGCCTGGGACAATCTCGGGCTGGCATCCGAGGCGCTCGGCGATGTGGCACAGGCACAGCAGCACTACCTGAAGGCGATCTCGCTCGTGTACAAGGACCACCCCGAGTACGACGTCGTCTACGCCAACTTCGCTGACCTCCTCATCAAGCTCGGTAACCTTCAACGGGCGTTCGACCTCGCCGCCGAAGCGGCGCAGCGCAATCCCGGTGAACCCCGCAACTTTTTTCTGGCAGGAAAAGCGCTGGTGCAGGCCGGGCGAAACGATCTGGCCGTCCGCTGGTTCGAGCAGGCGATCAAGCTCGACCCCGACTACCCCGAGCCGCACTATCTGCTCTCGCAAGCCTTTCGCAAGCTGGAGAGACTCGCAGACGCGGAGCGTGAATTGAAATCTTTCCAGGCTGCCACCGCGCGCGCGCCGAAGGAGCGCCGGTAGGCGTGCGCTTCCTGATCGCGGCATTGGCGCTGCTGATTGCGGGACCTTCGCCCATTCAGTTTAGGGACGTGACCGCGGCTTCTGGTGTCGCGTTCCGCCATGCGGCATCGAAGACGAGCGTCAAGTTTCTGCCGGAAACGATGGGCGGCGGTGTCGCGATCTTCGACGCTGATGGAGATGGCCGTCTCGATCTGTTCTTCACCAATGGCGCGGCAATCAGCACGCAGACGAGCTCGAACAGGCCGCCGGAGAAGAACGATCCGCGCTTCTGGAATCGTCTCTATCGCAACCTGGGCGGCTGGAAGTTCGAGGACGTCACCGAACGTGCCGGATTGCGTGGCACCCGCTACGACTTCGGCGCCGCGTCCGCGGACTACGACAACGACGGGGACGTCGATCTGCTCGTCACCGGCCTCGGTGGCACCACACTCTTTCGCAACAACGGCAACGGAACGTTCACCGATGTCACGGAAGCGGCCGGCGCCATGGTGCCAGGGTGGTCGTCGAGCGCGGCATTCGTCGATTACGACCACGACGGCCGCCTCGATCTCTTCGTCGGCCGGTATTTGGCCTGGACGTGGGAATCGAACATCGAGTGCCGATCGACGGACGGCACGATGCGCGCCTACTGCCACCCCAGGCAGTTCGCACCGGTATCAAGCGTGTTGCTCCACAACAACGGCGACGGGACGTTTAGCGATGCGTCGGCGTCGAGCGGCATTGCGGCGCATCCGGGGAAGGCGCTCGGCGTGGCGATTCACGATTATGACCGCGACGGGCGGATCGACCTTTTCGTCGCAAATGATTCGATGCCGCAATTCCTGTTCAGGAATGCCGGCGCGGGCGTATTCGCGGAGGCCGCGCTCGAAGCGGGCATCGCCTACGACGATGACGGGCGGACGTTTGCCGGCATGGGCACCGACGTCGAGGACTACGACGGCGATGGATGGCCGGACGTCATCGTGACGACCCTCAGTCTGGAGCGCTACGCGTTATTCCGCGGCGCCGGGGGCGGCCGCTTCGAGTACGCATCGCACACGACGGGCGTCGGGCGCGCCACGCTGCAGAAAGCCGGGTGGGGGACGAAGTTCATCGACTTCGACAACGACGGGCGCCGCGATCTGTTCGTCGCCCAGGGCCACGTCCTCGATACCGTGTCGGGCGCGCGGCAGGGATTCGACTATCTGCAAGCGCCGCTGATGCTGCGAAATCAGCCTTCGACTCGCGCGACAGACCGCTCGCTCGGGCTGGGCGTGTCGTTTGTCGACGTGTCGGGATCGCTTGGGCCGGGCTTCGCGCGGCCGGCCGCCGGACGCGGCGCCGCCTTCGCCGATCTCGACGACGATGGCGACATCGACATCGTCATCGCCAATCTCGACGGGCCGCCCAGAATTCTGCGCAACGACGCCGGCAATGTGAATCAGTGGCTGACCGTATCACTGCGCGGCACGCGTTCGAACCGCGACGGCATCGGCGCGATTCTGACCGTTGTCGACGATCAGGGCCGCACGCAATCGGGCGTCTGTTCGACGGCGTCGAGCTATCAGTCGGCAAGCGACCGGCGCGTGCATTTCGGTCTCGACGCTGCGAGAGGCGTGCAACGCGTCGAAGTGCGCTGGCCGAGCGGAGCGGTGCAGGTGCTGAAGGACGTGCCAATCAACCGTGTCGTGGAGATCGTCGAACCGCCGGTTCTCAGTGCAGCCAGCACGTCGCCCCGGTTGCCATGAAGGCGCTCGGGCTGCTTCTCGAAGCTCGCGACATCAGCAAATCCTTCGCGGGACTCCGCGCGCTCAACCGCGTGTCGTTCGACCTCGACGCCGGCGAAGTCCACGCGCTCGTCGGCGAGAACGGCGCGGGGAAATCGACCTTCATCAAGATCGTGACCGGGGCCGAGCAGCCTGACGCCGGGACGATTGCCGTTGCCGGCACCGTCGTGCCGCACCTCGACCCGCACGGGTCGCGCGACCTGGGCATCGCGGCCATCTATCAGCAGCCGTCGCTGTTTCCACATCTTACGGTCGCCGAAAACGTGGCGATGTCGCTGGAGCGGGGGACGCTGTGGCGCCGGGTCGATCGCGCCGCGCGCCGCCGACACGCCGCTGAGCTCCTCCAGCGCATCGGGGCGTCGGTCGATCCGGACGCTGCCGTCGCTGGTCTCACCATGCCGGAGCAGCAGGTCGTCGAGATCGCAAAGGCGCTGGGAGCGGATGCCCGGATCGTGATCATGGACGAGCCGACCGCGTCGCTGAGCGAGCGCGAAGTGGAACGGCTTTTCGGCGTCATCGCGCGGCTGCGCGAACACGGCGTCGGCATCATCTATATTTCTCATCGGCTCGAAGAGATTGCCGCGATCGCGGACCGGGTCACCGTGCTGCGGGACGGCGAGACCATCGGCACGCGGGCCGCGTCGGACGTCACGCGCGCGGATCTGATTCGGATGATGGTGGGGCGTGAGCTTGCCGCCGTCTTTCCGAAGCGGGACGTCGCTGCCGGCGACACCGCGCTCGAGGTACGCGGGCTGACGAATCGCGGCAGCGGCGTGCACGACGTGTCGTTCAGCGTCCGCCGCGGCGAAATCCTCGGGATCGCAGGCCTCGTCGGATCGGGCCGGACGCAGGTCGCCGAAACGCTCTTCGGCCTCACACCTGCGGATGCCGGCGAGATTCACGTGAACGGACGACGCGTGCGAATCCAGTCTCCCGCCGAGGCGATCGCGCTCGGGATCGGCTACGTCCCGGAGGACCGCCGGCAGCACGGCGTCGTGCTCGAGATGTCGATCGCGGCGAACGCGAGCCTGGCGAACCTGGCGGCGGTCTCGCGCCGCGGGCTGATCGATCGCACCGCCGAAGAGGCGAACGCGGGACGTTACGTGGAGCGATTCAGGATCAAAGCCTCATCGGTCGATGCCGAGGTCGGATCATTGTCAGGTGGCAACCAGCAGAAGGTGGCGCTCGCGCGCTGGCTGTCCATCCGGCCGGCGGTGCTCGTTCTGGACGAGCCGACTCAGGGAGTCGACGTCGGATCGAAGGCGGAGATTCACGCGCTGATGCAGGATCTGGCCGCGGAGGGGATGGCCGTCGTCATGATCTCGTCGGAGCTGCCGGAGATCCTCGGCATGAGCGATCGTATCGCGGTGATGCACGCGGGCACGATCCGCCGCATCTTTGCGCGCGGCGAAGCGGACGCCTCGAAGATTCTCGCCGTCGCGCTGGGACAGGAAAGCTGACGTGGCCGGCCATCGCCGAGAGATCACGCTCGTCCTCGTCATCGCTGCGCTGGCGGCAGTTCTCGCGGCGCTCGCACCGGGCTACTTCGCGAGAGAGAATCTCGGCGACCTCTTTCTCGCGAACATGCCGGTTCTGGTTGTCGCGATCGGCATGACGCTGGTGATCCTCACCGGCAATATCGACATCTCGGCCGGATCCATCTTTGCTATCTGCAGCGTCACCGCCGGCATCATCGCGAAGAGCAGCGGGTCGGTCATCCTGGCGGGCGTGGCGGCGTGTTTCACCGGGGCCCTGCTCGGCGGCGTGAACGGCAGCCTCGTCGCGTACCTGCGCATGCCGTCGATCGTTGTCACGCTGGCGACCATGGTGGCGCTGAGAGATGCCTTGCGATGGTGGACCCAGGGCGCGTGGGTGCAGGATCTGCCGCACGGATTCCAGTGGTTCGGGCTCCCGCAAGCGGCGTATCCAGTTGTCGCGTGCGCCTCGGTGGTTCTGCTCCAGTCGATCACCGCGTGGGTCATGCGGAACATCGCGGCCGGGCGCGCGGTGTATGCGACGGGATCGAATGAAGATGCGGCGCGCCTGGCGGGCCTCAACACCGCGCGCATCAAGCTGGCGGTGTTCGTCGCCGCCGGCGCATTCACCGGTCTGGCGGCGCTGCTGAACTCCGTCCGGTTCAACCAGATCCCGAGCAACGCCGGCCTTGGCCTGGAAATGAAGGTGATTGCCGCGGTCATCGTCGGCGGCGCCGCCATCCGCGGGGGCGAGGGCAGCTTCACCGGCACGCTCCTCGGGGTCGTGCTGCTCGGCGCGCTCGGCCCGGCGCTGACGTTTCTTGGCGTCAGCGCCTACTGGGAACGTGCGCTCCAGGGCGCGATCATCCTCGCCGCGGTGGCGATTGACGCGCTTCGCGAGCGGCGCTCCTTTCATGCGGCGACAGCCGCGGCAGGCCCTTCGACCAAGCTCAGCGCGGGTCCCGCCTGATGCGCCGGCGGTTCAGCGGAGAGTGGATTCTGCTCCTCGCGCTTGCCGCGGAGGTGGTGTTCTTTTCCGCGATCGCGCAGAACTTCCTGACAACGGGAAACTTCTTCGAGATCGTGCGGCTGAGCGTCGAACTGGGTCTGCTCGCGATCGCGCTGACGCCGGTGATCGTCGCGGGTGGCATCGATTTGTCGGTCGGTTCGATGATGGGGCTGGCCGCGGTGCTCTTCGGCGCCGCGTACCACGACTGGGGTCTGCCAATCGCGGGCGCGGCTGCGGTGGCGGTCGCCGCCGGCGCCGCGGGCGGCGCGCTGAACGCGTGGCTCATCGCGCGTCTTGCCATCCCGCCGCTCATCGTCACGCTCGGCACGTTCTCGCTGTTCCGAGGCATCGCGGAAGGACTGACGCAGGCGGCGGTCAACTACACGGATTTTCCGGCGCGGTTTCTCTGGTTCGGACAGGGCTACCTCTGGGGCGTCGTCCCCACGCAGCTGCCGTTGTTGGTCATCGTTCTCGCTGCGTATGCCGTGCTGCTGCACCGATCGGTCGCCGGGCGCGCATGGTATGTGATCGGCTTCACCGCGGCCGGCGCGCGTTACGCGGGGATTCCGGTGGAGCGGCGGGTCGGTGCGCTCTATCTGCTGTCCGGCGTGATCGCGAGCATCGCGGCCATCGTCTACGTTGCGCATCTCGGACAGGCGAAGTCGGATGCCGGCACGGGATACGAGCTCGATGCCATCACCGCGGTCGTGCTCGGCGGCACGTCGGTGTTCGGCGGACGCGGCACGATCTATGGAACGGTGCTCGGGCTGTTTGCGCTTGCGGTTCTGCGCAACGGGCTGCATCTTGCCGCGCTTCCGTCGGAGCTTGCCGGGGTGCTGACGGGAACGCTTCTCGTCACGACCATTGCAATCGATCGGCTGAGGGCTGGCACAATCGGCGGTGCGCGGCGTGCGCCGGGGCCGGGTAGGGCGGAAACGGAAGACACGGGAGAGACAGGAGATTTTGCGGTGAGGAACAGTCAAGTCGCCGTGCTCTGCGCGACGATCGTCGCCGGCTCGCTCATCGTCGCGGGTACGAACGTGTGGCTCGTGCGGTCGCTGCAGCCGAATGGTGGAGCGGCCGCGGCGGCCCGCCCGTCGGCCGCCGCGAAGACGCATCGCCCCGTCATCGCGATGATGCCGAAGGCCAAGGGGGATCCATATTTCGTGAGCTGCCGGGTCGGCGCCGAGGAGGCGGCGCAGGAGCTGGGCGCCGAACTGATCTGGGACGGCCCGACCAGCCTCGACGCGGCGCGGCAGAACGAGCTGGTGGAGAACTGGATCACGCGCAAGGTCGACGTGATCGCCGTCGCGGTCGAGAACCGCGGCGGCATCTCGAGCGTGCTGCGCAAGGCACGTTCGCGCGGGATTCGCGTGTTGACCTGGGACGCCGATGCGGACCCGGACGCGCGCGATTTCTTCGTGAACCAGGCCACGGCCGAGGGGATTGCCAACACGCTCACCGACGAAGCGGCGCGGCTGCTCGGCGGCAAGGGGGAATTTGCGATCATCACCGGCGCGCTGAGCGCCGCCAATCAGAACGAATGGATCGCATTCATCAAGAAGCGTCAGGCCGAGAAGTACCCGGAGCTCAAGCTCGCGACGATTCGCCCGAGCGACGACGACCGGGACAAGGCGTTCGCCGAGACGCAGACGATCATGCGCGTGTTCCCCAATGTGAAGCTGGTCATGGCGATCTCGGCGCCCGCCGTCCCCGGTTCGGCGGAGGCGGTGCGCCAGGCGAGCCGCCGCGACGTCAACGTCATCGGGCTGTCGCTCCCGAACATGAACAAGCCGTACGTGCACGATGGCTGGGTGCAGACGGTGGTCCTGTGGAACACCAAAGACCTCGGCTACCTGACGGTGCTCGCGGGATCGCTGCTGATGCAGAACAAGATTACGCCGTCGACGACGTCGTTCGACGCGGGGCGGCTGGGCACGATTCAGATTCGCGGCAGCGAGATCATCCTCGGTGCGCCGGTGATGTTCACCAAGGCGAATATCGATAACTTCAACTTCTAGCGTGTTGCCCGTGAATCACCGATGTTTGCTCTCACGCAGCCTTCGCTGCCAAGATCGAACAGGAGAACAAGAGAAGGGGAGCAAACAGGAGACGGGAATTGCCGGCGCTGGCGAGTCCCTGGAATGCGTCGTGTTCTCCCTTTCTCCCGTTCTCCTGTTTGATCTTAACAAGCGGTTGTCGTTGAAACTGTGAGGGCGTTGAATGCCGGATAAGCAGATCACCTCCGCGTTTGAAATCGCAAAGCAGCGCTACGCGGATCTCGGAGTCGATGTCGATGCCGCCATGCTGACGCTCGCGACGGTCCCGATCTCCATGCACTGCTGGCAAGGAGATGACGTCGGGGGATTCGAGAAGAGCGGAGGGGAGATCGGCGGCGGACTCGCCGCGACCGGAAATTATCCCGGCAAGGCGCGCACCGCCGACGAGCTGCGCAGCGACGCCTCGAAAGCGCTGTCGCTGATTCCCGGCAAACATCGCTTCAACCTGCACGCCTCGTACGGCGAGTTCGGCGGACGCGCGGTCGAGCGCGATGAGATCGGGCCCGAGCACTATTCGCGCTGGATCGACTGGGCGAAGCAGGAAGGGATCGGCCTCGACTTCAACCCCACCTTCTTCTCACATCCGAAGGCGACGAGCTTTACCCTCGCGCATCGCGACCGCGACACGCGCGAGTTCTGGATTCGGCACGGTCGCGCCTGCCGCCACATCGGCGCCTCGATCGGACAGGCGCTCGGCAAGACCTGCGTCACCAACCTCTGGATCCCCGATGGCATGAAGGACACGCCCGTCGATCGCGTGGGCCCGCGAGAGCGCCTGCTCGACTCGCTCGACCGGATTTTTGCCGAGCCGATCGATCGCGCGCACAACCTGGACTCGGTGGAAGGCAAGCTCTTCGGCCTTGGCTTCGAGAGTTACACCGCCGGTTCCCACGAGTTCTACTTCGGCTACGCGCTCTCGAGGAAGACGCTCTACACGCTCGACACCGGCCACTATCATCCGACCGAGACCATCACCGACAAGCTCAGTGCCGTCTTCATGTTCCTGCCGGAGATCCTGTTGCACGTCAGCCGCGGCGTCCGCTGGGACAGCGATCACGTCGTCGTGCTCAACGACGATCTCGAAGCCATCGCGCTGGAGCTGGTGCGCGGCGGGTTCCTGGATCGCACGCACATCGGCCTCGATTATTTCGATGCGAGCATCAATCGTGTGGCCGCGTGGGTGATCGGCACACGGAACATGCTCAAGGCGGTGCTGAAGGCGCTGCTCGAGCCGGCGGCGCCGCTGCGCGATCTCGAAGCGCGCGAGGATTACACCGGCCGTCTCGCGCTCCAGGAAGAGTTCAAATCGCTGCCGTGGGGCGCGGTATGGGACTATTACTGCGCGCGCGCTGGCATGCCGCCGCGCGACGCGTGGCTGTCGGACATCAGGGTGTACGAGAAGGACGTCCTGTCGCTGAGGTAGCGGATGCGGTGGAGTGTGCTCATCGGACTGATGTTCGCGGCGATCATCATTCCGTTTCTCCTGTTCGAGAAGCAGTTCGAGGAGCTCGGGGCATGGCTGGCGTCAGGGCAGGCGTCGGGCTGGACGTCGGCGTCGATCATCGCGGGACTGCTCGCGCTCGACGTGTTTCTTCCCGTTCCCTCGAGCATCGTGTCGACGGGCGCGGGCGTGCTGCTCGGCTTCTGGCGCGGCACGGCCGTAATCTGGCTCGGAATGGTGCTCGGGTGCGCGATCGGGTATGCGTTCGGGGCGCGCGCCGCGGGCGCGGCGCGGAAGCTGGTCGGCGCCGACGGGCTCGTCCGGGCGGCGAAGGTGATGGAGCGGCACGGCGCGTGGGCGCTCGTCATCTGCCGCCCGATCCCGGTGCTCGCCGAATCGAGCATCGTGTTCGCCGGCCTCGTCCGGTCGCCGCTGGCGCCGTTCATCTGGCTCACGACGCTGTCTAATCTCGGCATCGCGATCGCCTACGCCGCGGTCGGCGCCTACTCGATGAAGACCGACTCGTTCCTCTGGACGTTCGCCGGCGCGATCGCGCTTCCAGGGATTGCGATGCTGTTGGGAAGACGGTTCGTCACCAAGCGCCTAACGACCAACGAATAACGAACAGCGAAGCCGCCTGACGGACAGCGAAGGCGCCGAACGGACAGCGAAGATGCCTGTATATCTCGGCCTCGACTCCAGCACCCAGAGCCTGACCGCGATCGTCCTCGAAGCCGAGAGCGGCCGCCGGCGCGTCGTCTTTGAATCGTCGATCGCGTTCGACGAGGCGTTTCCGCAGTATGGGACACGCCATGGCGTCCTGCCGAGTGATGATGCCGCGACGGCGGTGTCGCCGCCGCTGATGTGGGTGGACGCGCTCGAGCTGATGATGGACCGCGTGGCGAAGAGCGGCGTCGACCTGCAGCGGCTGGCCGCTATCTCCGGCTCCGCTCAGCAGCACGGCAGCGTGTATCTGAGTGCAGCCGCCGCTGCTCGACTCGCGTCCCTGGATCCAGCGCGCCCGCTCGTCGATCAGGTTGCACCGATGCTCGCGCGCAAGGTTTCGCCGATCTGGATGGACTCCAGCACGTCGGCCGAGTGCGCCGAAATCGAAGCGGCGGTCGGCGGCGAGCGCGTGCTCGCGCAGCATACCGGGTCGCGCGCGTTCGAGCGTTTCACGGCGGCGCAGATCCGAAAATTCGCGAAACAGGATCCCGCTGGCTACGCGGCGACCGACCGCGTGCACCTGGTCAGCTCGTTCCTCGCCTCGCTGCTCACAGGGGCGCACGCGCCGATGGATCCGGGTGACGGCTCGGGCATGAACCTGATGGATCTCGGGGCGTGCCAGTGGTGGCCGCCCGCGGTCGACTCGACGGCGACGGGCCTCGCCGCCAAACTTCCATCGATTACCCCCGCCGCCGCGTCCGTCGGAACCCTTTCGCCGTATTGGCAGCAGCGGTTTGGATTTCCCGCGGCACGCGTCATCGCGTGGTCGGGGGACAACCCGTGCAGTCTGGTCGGCGTCGGTCTCGTGCGCGAAGGGCGGCTGGCGATCTCGCTGGGCACGAGCGACACGGTGTTCGGGCTCATGCGCGAGCCGCGCGTCGACGAGACGGGCACCGGTCATGTGTTCGGCGCGCCAACCGGCGATTACATGGGGCTGACCTGCTTCAAGAACGGATCGCTGGCACGCGAGCGCATCCGCGATCAGTTCCGCTTGTCATGGGAAGAGTTCTCCGGGATTCTTCGCCGCACGCCGGCGGGCAACGCCGGACGCATCATGCTGCCGTGGTTCGAACCAGAGATCACGCCGACCGTCCTCACGCCAGGCGTGCGTCGCCTGGGCTTCTCCGACGACGATGTCGCTGCGAACGTGCGCGGCGTCATCGAAGGGCAGCAGATGGCGATGGCGCTGCACTCGCGGTGGATGAACGTGAAGATCGATTCGATCCACGCGACCGGAGGCGCGGCGGCGAACCGCGACATCCTGCAGGTGATGGCGGACGTGTTCGGCGCGGCCGTGTATCAGCTGCAGGTCGGGAACTCGGCGGCGCTCGGCGCCGCCTTGATGGCGCTGCACGGCGATGCCGCCGCCGCCGGCCGGCCCATGCCCTGGGACGACGTGATCAGGGAGTTCGTGGAGCCGATCGCGGACAGCGCATTGAAGCCGAACGGGCAGAACCACGCCATCTACGTGGATCTGATTCGGACGTACGCGGATTGCGAACGCCAGGCGTTAGCCCACGCATGACGCCGCAACATTCATTGTCGAGATCAAACAGGAGGAGGAGAGAAAACTCCCTTCCTCCCGTCCTCCTGTTCGATCTTCGTTGGCGGCTGTCGTTGATAGAGCTATCGGACGCCCAGCAGGACTTCCATGGTCAGCTGATCGAGCCGTTCGTACGCCAGGCCCTTGCTGGCCAGCTGCACGCGATCGAGATTCGCGCCCAGCAGGGTGTCGCGCAGGGACGAGGAGTATTTCGCCACCGACGGGGCTGTTCCGGCGGTTGACTCACGCAACAGCGCCTGGATCTCGGTGTCCTTGTTCCACTGCGCCGCACGCGTCTTCAGGATCAAGTAGGTGCGCATGCAGCCGCGCGCGAAATCCTTGACCCCGTCGTAATCCTCGGTCCGGTAGGCGTGGGCGTCGAAATGCCGCGGCCCGTCGTAGCCGACGTCCTCGAGGAACTTTACGAGCCAGAACGCGACCTTGATATTCGCCGCGCCGAAGCGGAAGTCCTGGTCATAGCGCCCCGGTTCCTGATCGTTCAGATCGATGTGAAACAGCTTTCCGGCCTCCCACGCCTGCGCGACGGCGTGCAGGAAGTTCAAACCCGCCATCCGCTCGTGCGCGACCTCGGGATTGACGCCGACCATCTCGGGATGCGCGAGCGTCGGAATCAGGCCGAGATAGTTGCCGGTGGTCGCCATGTAGATGTCGCCGCGCGGCTCGTTCGGCTTGGCTTCGAGCGCGAACTTGAAGCCGTACTTCTTGTCGATCGAGTACTCGCACAGGAAGTCGATCGCGCTGCGCAGCCGCTTGACGGCTTCGTCGGGGCGGCGGCAGGCGTCGGTTTCCGTCCCCTCGCGGCCGCCCCACAGGACGAAGATCTTCGCGCCGAGCTCGGCGCCGAGATCCATCGCCCGCATCGTTTTCTGCACCGCGTAGGCGCGCACGCGCGGGTCGTTGGCGGTGAACGCACCATCGCGGAACACCGGGTCGTAGAAGAGGTTCACCGTCGCCATCGGCACGACAATCCCGGCCTGTTTGCACGCGCGCTGGAACTCGGAAACGATCCGATCGCGTTCGGCCGGGGTGGCGTCGATGGGCACGAGGTCGTTGTCGTGCAGGTTGACGCCCCATGCCCCGACTTCGCCGAGGAGCGCGGCGGCGTCGTTGGGCGGAAGCGTCGGACGGACGGCTTCACCGAATGGATCGCGGCCGCGATTGCTGACGGTCCAGAGGCCGAAGGAGAACTTGTGGTCGGGGCGAGGCGTGTAGTCAGACATGAGCGACAGACTCTCTGATACGGTTGCACACGATACGGCGGGGAACGGATCTCGCGCAGAGTTCACGGAGATCTCGCGCCGAGGCCGCTGAGATCGCAGAGATCGGAGATCAGCGTGCATTCGCCACGTCGCGCTGCGCGCGACAGGGAGGGGACGAGATCCGCGAATACAAACGGCGTTGAGATGTGGCGCCGCTTGTATTCGCGGATCTGGTCACCTCCCTGGGGCCGGCCGGAGGCCGGCCGTGGCGAACGCACGCAAGTCTGCGTCCTCTGCGAACTCTGCGCGAGATCCGTTCCGCGTTCCCTGCGCGAACCCGTCCGCGCCGCGAGAACGCAGTATTATGCCGCAGATAGCGGGCCCGCGAATTTAGTATGCTGTCGGGTCGGACGCTGTCTTTTTTCCTCAGCTGGAGGCGGTCGTGAAACGGATCGGCATGGGTATCGTCGGCGCGGGGTTCGTGGGCCCGCATCACATCGACGCCGTGCGGCGTCTCGGCTACGTCGACATCGTCGCGGTCGCGGGCAGCAATCAGGCCTCCGCGGACAAGAAGGCGGAGGCGCTCGGCGCGCGGCGCGCGTACGGCGGGTATGAAAAGCTGCTCGACGATCCCGAGATCCAGGTCATTCACAACGCGACGCCGAACTATCTCCATTACCCCGTCAACGCCGCGGCGATCGCGAAGGGGAAGCACGTCATCTCGGACAAACCGCTGGCGATGACGGCGGCGGAAGCCAGAAAGCTTCTCGACCAGGCGACGAAGGCCGGCATCGTCCATGCCGTCACCTTCAACTACCGCGGCAATCCGCTCGTGCAGCAGGCGCGGCTGGCCATCAAGCGAGGGGATATCGGCCGGCCGCATTTTCTGGTCGGCTACTACCTCCAGGACTGGCTGTTGAAGGACACGGACTATTCCTGGCGGCTCGAACCCGACAAGGGAGGCGCCTCGTCGGCGCTCGGCGACATCGGCTCCCACTGGTGCGACCTCGCGCAACACATCAGCGGACTCCGGATCACGCACGTCCTCGGCGATATCACGACCGTGCTGCCGAAGCGCAAGCGGCCCAAGGGATCGCGCGAAGCATTTGCCGCCGCGAGCGCGAACGAGCAGCTCGAGGAGGTCGACATCAAGGTCGAAGACCTGGCGTCGGTGCTGGTGCGGTTCGACAACGGTGCGAAGGGCAGCTTCTCGGTCGGTCAGGTTTGTGCCGGCCACAAGAACGATCTCGAGCTCGAGATCTGCGGCTCGAAGGCGTCAATCAAGTGGCGCCAGGAGCATCAGAACGAGCTCTGGATGGGTTTTCGCGACGCGGCCAACCAGATCCTCCAGAAGGATCCATCGCTCATCGACGCGGACGCGCGCGGCTACGCGCACCTGCCGGGCGGCCACCAGGAAGCGTGGGCCGACGCGTTCGCGAACCTGATGCGCGACATCTACGGGTTCATCGCGGCCGGCAAGAAGCCGACCGACGCGCATCCGCCCGCGTTCGCGACGTTCGAGGACGGCTACCGGGCGAACGTCATCGTCGAAGCGATTCTGGAGAGCGCCGGCAAAGGCAGCGTGTGGACGAAGGTGAATTATTAGGTCCGCCTGAAGGCGGACACTACCAAGGCAGGGACTACCAAGTCAGGGACGACGAAACGATCATGACCACGAAACCGTTCGAACCGAAATTCATGAAGGTGGGCGTCCTCACCGCGGCGCTCCAGGAATTGACCCCCCGCGAGGTGCGCGATCCGGATCCCGACCGGGCGATCGAAGAATGGGTGGGGTTCGCGAAGGACCTCGGCGCGAGCTACATCCAGCTCTCGGCCGCGCTGCACCCGAGCGAGAGCGACGTGCCTCCCGAAGCGATGCTCGATCCGGTTGCCAACACGCTGGATCTGCGGAAGCCGTTCGACAAGGAGCGCGCGAAGCGCGTGCAGCAGTCGCTCGACGCGAACAAGATCGGCATCTCCGAAGTCGGCTACTTCGACAACATGCTCCACGACGATGCGTCGATCCGGAGGAAGAAGCACGACTTCATGCTGCGCGCGTTCGACGCGGCGCAGCTGCTCGGCGTCGACGCGGTCTGCGGATTCGTCGGCCGCAACCAGAAACACAGCATGGACCAGAACCTGCTCGACTTCGAGGAGCAGTTCATCCCGCTCTTGAAGGAAGCCAAGAAGCGCGGGCTGACCTACCGCGTCGAGCAGTGTCCGATGCCGGGCTGGACGACGCTCGACAACTGGCACAACAACATCGCCTACACGCCGGGAGCCTGGATCGCGCTGCACCGCATCTGCGAGAAGCACGGCGTCGGCGATCAATTCCGCATCCACTACGATCCGTCGCACGCGATCCTGATGGGACAGGACACGCGCTCGATCTTTCAGTATTTGAAGGACGAGGGGTACAACTTCCTCATCGGCGGGTTCCACGTGAAGGGGCAGGTCGTCGATGCCAAGGGGTGGTCGGCCTGGGGCAGCGGCGGCCAGACGGTGGAGCGCGGCGACTGGAAGAACGGCAAGCCGTCAGACAATCCCGTCGACCAGCTGAACGCGTGGAAAAAGCAGGTCGTGCTCGCCGAGCACGAGCTGCCCGGCACCGCGAAGCACGATCCGCTCGCGTACCTGCAGAATCGGACGGTCGACTGGCTGGATCACCAGCTGGCCGCGCGCGAGCTGCTGAAGCTCGACGTGGCGAACACCCACCTCGTCGTCGAACACGAGTATCCCAAGGCGCGCATCCAGGACAAGGCGCGTCTCAAGCCGATCCTCCAGGGATCGATTGCGTTCGTGCGCGCGATCGACGAGGCCGCCGCCTGCATGTATGCGCTGCAGCGCGAGGTGCTCGCGGCGCAGGACATTCCGGTGCAGGGCATCGGACGGCAGGCGTATCGATCGTGACAGGCTTCAGGGGCTTCAGGGGCTTCAGGGCTTCATGACTTCATGGCTTCATGGTTCGAGGTTCTGAGCCCTGGAATCCTAAATCGTCCATCTTGGAGCCTTGAAGCGAAGCCTTGAAGCCTTGAAGCCTTGAAGCCTTGAAGCCTTGAAGTCTTGGACCCCAAAGCCCTCTGTTGCAATCGATTACATGTGATCATATA
The DNA here is from genome assembly GCA_046731735.1 of Acidobacteriota bacterium. Lineage (GTDB taxonomy): Bacteria > Acidobacteriota > Vicinamibacteria > Vicinamibacterales > 2-12-FULL-66-21 > JALZOC01. The sequence goes on along the minus strand of JBKPLP010000159.1, from coordinate 4,611 downwards.
GAGAGACGGACGAGCACATGACCGAGCAGAACAAACTGGCGATCCTCGTGGGTGGCGGTCCCGCGCCGGGTATCAACAGCGTCATCGGCGCGGCGACGATCCGCGCGCGGCTGGAAGGCATCGACGTCATCGGTCTGCGCGACGGCTTCGAGTGGGTGATGAAGGGGGACACCGATCACGCGATCCCGCTGACCATCGACGCCGTCAGCCGGATCCATTTCCGCGGCGGATCGTTCCTCGGCATCGCCCGGGCGAATCCGACGAAGGATCCGCAGCTGCTCGAGAACACGGTCAGCGCGCTCACCCGTCTGAACGTATCGCAGCTCATCACGATCGGCGGTGACGACACCGCATTCTCCGCGATGAAGCTCGAGAGCCACGCCGCCGGCCGGCTGCGGGTCGTCCACGTCCCGAAGACCATCGACAACGACCTCGACCTGCCGTCGCACGTCGATACGTTCGGCTATCAGTCCGCGCGCCACTACGGCGTCGAGATCCTCAAGAACCTGATGGTCGACGCCAAGACGACGTCGCGCTGGTACTTCGTCATCGCGATGGGGCGGAAGGCGGGCCACCTCGCGCTGGGCATCGGCAAGGCCGCGGGTGCAACGGTCACGCTCATCTCCGAAGAGTTTGAAACGCCGATTCGTCTCAAGACGCTGGTGGATACGCTGACCGGTGCGATCATCAAGCGCCTCGCGGAGGGACGCCGCGATGGCGTCGCGGTCATCGCCGAGGGGGTCGTTCTGGACGTCGCCGAAGGCGACCTCGGGGATCTTCAGGGCGTCGAGCGCGACGCACACGGGCATCTGCGCCTCGACGAGGTGAGCCTGGGCGACATGCTGAAGGCCAAGGTATCCGAACGCTTGAAGGACCTTGGCATCAAGACGACGATCTCGGCGAAGAACATCGGCTACGAGCTGCGCTGCGCCGACCCTATCCCGTTCGACATGGAGTACACGCGCGACCTCGGCTACTGTGCGGCGAAATACCTCGTCTCGGGCGGCAACGCGGCGATGATCTCGATGCAGGGAGGGCACTTCGTGCCAATCCCGTTCTCCGAGATGATCGACGCCAACACCGGCCGCACGAAGGTGCGGATGGTCGACATCGCGTCCACCCGGTACGCCATCGCCCGCCGCTACATGATTCGCCTGCGGCGCGACGATCTGGATGATCCGCGCGAGGTCGCGCGGCTCGCCGCGACGGCGCAGCTCAGCGAGGAGGAGTTCCGGAAGCAGTTCGCGTATCTGGTAGCGCACGAGCCGCCGCCGCTCGCGGTGGATGCACATGGGGAACTGGCGGCATCTGGAAACTGAATCCTGGGGATTGAATCCCGGGCGGTGGGAAGACGTTGCTATGAGGACGCTGTTCTTCTCTGTCGTACTCGTCGTCGCCACCGCCGCGCTGTCTGCCTCAACGCAGTCTCCGCGCGACGCCGAGCTCGCGCTGCGGCCGACCCGCACCGTCTATGTCACCGTCACCGACAAGTCCGGCTTTCCCGTCACCGACCTGAATGCCGAGGATTTCGTCGTCAAGGAAGGGGGCAAGAACCGCGACGTGATCTCCGCCGCGGTCACCAACGTCCCGCTGCGCATCGCGATCATCGTGGACGACAACGGCACGGGAATCTTCCGCTACGGCGTCGCCAAGTTCATCGGGCGCCTGCAGGGCATGGCCGAGTTCTCGCTGAGCACGATCAACGTGCAGCAGATAAAGCTGGTCGACTTCACCTCACATGGCGACGATCTCACTGCCGCGATCAACCGGCTCGTGGCGCGGCCGGCCACGAACGACGGCGGCCAGCTGCTCGAGGGGATTTACGATACCGCGAAAGATTTTCAGAAGCGCTTCGCGCGGCGCCCGGTGATTGTGGCGCTCACGGTCGGCGGTGAGGAGCACAGCACGGTGCCGGCCCACCATGTGCTCGAAGAGCTCCAGAAGAGCGGCGCGGCGCTGCACGTCATCGCGGTCAACAGCGCGGCGCTGCGGGGTACGGCAGTGGCGCAGAAGCCCGGCGCGCTCCTCGAGGAGAACCTCAACCTCAGCGAGGTGCTCGGCGACGGCTCGAAGCAGACCGGCGGCACGCGCGGGGAGATCGTCGCCTCTGCGGGGATCGTCGCCGGGCTGCAGCAGCTCGCGGAAGAACTACGCTCGCAGTATGCGGTGTCCTTCTCCCGCAACGACAAGCCGAACTCGAACGACAAGCTGAACGTGGCGGTCAAGCGGGCGGGGCTCAACGTCCGCGCGCCGGTACGGCTCCGGATGGCCACGCAATAGCGATCAATCGCGAAGTCCCGATCGTGAACACCTCATGCGGGAATCGCGGAAGCGCGGAATCGCGAATCAGGGAATCGCCGATAGCTGAAACACGTCCGGCGGTGTCAAACAGGTATGCCCGGTCCGATCGATCTGGTCCCGCTCGCGGTGGTCGTCGTCGTCCTCTGGATCCTCACCGTCGTCACGCGTGCGCGCTCACGACACACTCTGTATCCCGCGTTCCGGCGTGCGCTGCTCACCGCGGTCGCCGTGGCGATCGCGATGTTCTGCTGGAATCTGGTGACGGCGCTCCGGTGAGCGTCAACATTCGTACCGCCCTCCTCTCTGACGCTGCAGACATTGCACGGCTGACCACGCACTTGGGATATGACGTCGAGTCGTCCGCGCTGTCAGGACGGCTGGCGCGCATTCTCGCGCGATCGGATCAGCGGCTTCTGCTGGCTGAACTGGACGGCCAGGCAGTTGGATGGCTGCACGCGGTGGTATTCGAGGAGATCGAGGCGGCCCCTTACGTCGTGATCGCCGGACTCGTCGTCGACAGGAGCCACAGGAGGCTTGGAATCGGGCGCACTCTCATTGCAGAGTGCGAGACATGGGCAAAGGCGCAGCGGTGTTCCGTTGTCCGGCTGTGGTCGAGCGCGGGGCGCACCGCGGCGCACCGCTTCTACGAGCGACTGGGCTATACGAACATCAAGACGCAGTATTCTTTTGTGAAGTCGCTTGGCCGCGACCGCGACGATTTCAGCGGTTTCATCCCGCGGATAGACGGGGAGTCATCCTGAACCCGGCCGAAACCGGCACACCGCGGTCTAAAGCGCACGAGGAGGTCTTCCAATGGGTTTGCTGAAAGGTCTCGCATCCGCGGCTTTGCTAATGTGCTTCGTCGGAACAGCTGCCGCTCAGGACAATCCGAAGACATATCGACAGAAGGACCCTGGAATCACCGTCCCCGCGGTCATCAAGGACGTCAAGCCTCAATACCCGGCGGAGGCGAAGGAGAAGAGGATCCAGGGGGTGGTCGAGCTCGACGCCGTCATCCTCGAGGACGGCACCGTAGGTGAGGTGACCGTCACGAAGTCGCTCGACGACACGTACGGCCTGGATCAGGCTGCGGTGGACGCGCTCAAACAGTGGCTCTTCAAACCGGGTCAGAAGGACGGCAAACCCGTGCCGGTGCGCGTCGCTGTGGAGATGAGCTTCAGTCTGAAATAAGCTGGGTTCGCCCGCCTTCGCCTCGGGTGGTCCTGGAAGGCTTCGCCCTGCCAGGCCCGACTCAAGATTCGAGGATTCAACGATTAGGGATTCCGGATTAGGGATTCTCGATTAGGGATTAGGGATTCTCGATTAGGGATTAGGGATTGGCACCCTTGCCGTACTGCCCCTGACGATGAGCGAATGCGGCAGCGTGACCGAGGTCGGCACCGCCGTCTTGCCATTCAGAATGTCGAGAAGCAGGCGCACCGTCGCCTCGCCGATCTCACGCATCGGCTGCGCGATGGTGGTCAGCGGCGGCTCCAGGTGCCGCGAGAAGCGGATATCGTCGAACCCCACCAGCGACAGATCCTGCGGCACGCGCAGCGAGCGCCGCCGCGCGACTTGCAGTACCCCCATTGCCATCTCGTCGTTGAAGCAGAACACCGCGGTCGGGCGCTCGGCGCGCTCGAGCAGACGCTCGGCGGCGATCGCGCCTGACTCGATCGAGAAGTCGCCGTGCATGACGACGAACTCGTGCTCGGCCCGCTCCGCGCGCGCGCGTGTCGTCGCGCCGTGCAGGCGATCGCGGCTGAGCGGACTGACCAGCGGACCCGTGACGATGCCGATGCGGCGATGGCCGAGCGCGTAGAGATGGTCCATCGCCTCTGACGCGGCGGCCGCGTTGTCGATGTGGACGCTGGGGATGCGAAGGCGCGGGTTGTACTCGCAGCCGTTGACCACCGGCGCGCACGCTGGCGCCGCCGCACGCACCATGTCGGCCGCGATCTTTGGCAGCCGGTGGCCGAGGAAGATCAGGCCGTCCGCTTCCTTGCGCTGCAGCATCATGGCGTAGCGCTCTTCGCGCTTGTCGTCGTGCTGCGTATCGCCGAAGAGCACCGCCTGCCCCTCGCGCTGCGCGGCATCCTCAATCCCCTGCAGGATCAACGAGAAGAACGGATTGGAGATGTCCGGAACGGTGACGAGGAGCTTGCCCGATCGAAGCGTCCGCAGGTTCTTTGCCGCCGAATTCGGCGCGTAGGCCATGACCTTGACGGCCTGCAGCACGCGGCGCCGGGTTTCCGGCGCAACTACCTGCGGGCGGCTCAGCACCCGTGACACCGTGGCGGTTGACACGCC
>JBKPLP010000158.1:0-4751 GCA_046731735.1 Acidobacteriota bacterium | reverse complement strand
CGGCGAGCGCCAGCGCGGTGCAGTATTCGGCACAGTTTTCGCGGCGGGCAACACGGGCGTTGGAACCGGATCGTCGCTAACCGGATGGGTGATTCAGCATTTCGGATTTCGGGCCGCGTTCGGCACCGCCGCCGCGCTCGCAGCGATCTCGGTGCTGTCCTTCATTCTGGTCGACCGCAAGCTGCGATAGCCGGTTGCGCGGCGCTGTTCTTGCGGACGAATGGAGATCTGCGGCTCGTTCATGACCATCAGGCCGCACGGCACAGGCGTCTCGCGATCACGCGCTCGACTGAGGCATCACAGAGCGGGCCGTTGAACGTGTACGCCCACCTGAGCCTAGAAACCATGATGCCATGACAAGTGGCGGGTCCTCTATCCCCTCCTGCCGGACCGATTCAGTCTCCCGCTGGATACACCATTGCCCTTGCCTCGCCTCCGATACGGGCTACACTCTGCGGAATCGGGTGGCAGTCACGGCCGGAGGCCCAGGGGGATGGATCTATCGGGTTACGCCCTGACGATCCTTCATCAGGACGCAGAGTTCGTGCTATGGCGAGGCATCGCTGCGGCGAGCCCGACACCGCATCCGACCTCGGTCCTCGTATCGATGCCGACGCCGGAGCGCCCGGGCCCCGATCGCATCCGGATGCTGGAACACGAGTTGGCGATGCGGGCCGAGCTCGATTCGACGTGGGCGTTACGTCCGCTCGCCCTCGGACAGCATCAAGGCCGCGCCGCGCTGATTCTCGAGGACCAGCCCGGCGAGCCCCTCGAGCCACTCCTGGACCAACCACCGGTCAGCCGCGCCCCTGGCGCCCCACGGTCCGCCGAACCTCCGATGGAGCTGGGCCTCTTCCTGCGGCTCGCCGCCGGTCTGGCGGCGGCTCTGGGCGAGGCGCACCGCCGAGGCCTCATCCACAAGGACGTCAAGCCCGCGCACGTCCTGGTCAACACGGCGACCGGCCAGGCGTGGCTGACGGGCTTCGGGATTTCCTCGCGACTGCCACGCGAGCGACAGACCCCCGACCCGCCCGAGACGATTGCCGGCACGCTCGCCTACATGGCTCCCGAGCAAACGGGACGCATGAACCGCTCGATCGACGGCCGCAGCGACCTCTATTCGCTCGGCGTGACCCTCTACCGGATGCTCACGGGGTCGCTGCCGTTCACCGCCGCCGAGCCGATCGAGTGGGTGCACTGCCACATTGCGCGACAGCCGATGGCGCCGGGCGAGCGGGTGGCGAAGGTCCCGGCTCCGGTGTCGGCGATCATCATGAAGCTGCTCGCGAAGACCGCGGAAGAGCGGTATCAGACGGCGGCCGGTCTGGAACACGATCTCCGTCGCTGCCTCGCGCAGTGGGAGGCCGGACGACGGATCGGCGACTTTCCGCTCGGCGAACACGACACCCCCGACCGATTGGTGATCCCGGAGAAGCTGTACGGCCGGGCGCGCGAGGTCGAGACGTTACTCGCCGCGTTCGACCGCGTCGTCCAGGGCGGCTTGCCCGAGCTGGTGCTCATCTCGGGCTATTCCGGCATCGGAAAGTCGTCCGTCGTGAACGAGCTGCACAAGGTGCTCCTTCCGCCACGCGCCCTGTTTGCCGCCGGCAAGTTCGACCAGTACAGGCGCGATGTTCCCTATTCCACACTGGCGCAGGCCTTTCAAAGCCTGGTCCGTCCGCTCCTGGCCAGGAGCGACATCGAGCTGGCCGAGTGGCGTGAAGCGCTCCGTGAAGCGCTGGCCCCGAATGGGCAGCTAGTGGTGGACCTGGTTCCGGAGCTGAGGCTCATCATCGGCGAACAGGCGCCGGTCCCTGAGCTGCCGCCCCAGGACGCGCAACGACGTTTTCAACTGCTCTTGCGCCGCCTCTTCGCGGTGTTCGCGCGAGCCGATCATCCGCTGGCCCTCTTCCTGGATGATCTGCAGTGGCTGGACGCGGCCACGCTCGATCTGCTCGAAGACCTGTTGACGCATCCGGACGTGCGCCACGTGCTCCTGATCGGCGCGTACCGGGACAACGAGGTCACGGCTGGCCATCCGCTCATGGCCACCCTCGATCGCATCCGCAGCGCGGGAGCAGCGGTAACCGAGATCGTCCTCGCACCGCTCACCCTCGAACACGTGGGCCACCTGCTTGCGGACTCCCTTTACTCCGACCAGGACTTCGCGGCGCCGCTGGCGGAACTGGTGCACCAGAAGACCGCGGGCAACCCCTTCTTCGTCATTCAGTTTCTCTCCGCGCTGGTCGAGGAAGGAATGGTCACGTTCGATCACGGCGCGGCGCGCTGGTCGTGGGACCTGGCTGGCTTTCATGCCAAGGGGTACACGGACAACGTGGTCGACCTGATGGTGGACAAACTCGCGCGCCTGCCCCTCCGGACGCGAACGGTTTTGCAGCGACTCGCCTGCCTGGGCAACAGCGCAGACTTTGCCCGGCTGATCGTGATCCACGAGTGTCCGGAGGAAGAGCTGCGACGTGATCTGCAGGACGCACTACGAACCGAACTGCTGCTCCATGAAGACGGGGCCTATCGATTCCTGCATGACCGCGTTCAGGAAGCCGCCTATTCACTGATACCGGAAACACAGCGCGCGACAGCGCATCTTCGAATCGGGAGGCTGTTGCTTGCGAACACGCCTGCAGAACGAAGGAAAGAGGCAATTTTCGAAATCGCCAACCAACTCAACCGCGGTGTGGAGCTGATGGTGAGCCGCGACGAGAAGGAGCAACTCGCGGAACTGAACCTGATGGCGGGCACGCGTGCCAAGGCGTCTACGGCCTACCTGTCAGCGTTGAACTATCTCGTCACTGGCTCCGCGCTGTTGTCCGACGACGGGTGGGAGCGACGGCCGGACCTCGTGTTCGGGCTGGAGCTGCACCGAGCTGAGTGCGAGTTCCTGACGGGCGAACTGGCATCCGCAGAGACTCGCCTCGCGATGCTGTCCTCGCGCGCGGTGACGCCTGCCGACAGAGCGAACGTCACCTGCTTGCATAGTGACGTGTACACCACGCTCGATCGGACCGATCGCGCGGTCGAGGTGTGTCTCGATTGCCTGCGTCATCTGGGTATCGAGTGGTCGCCTCATCCGACACAGGAGGAAGTCCGACGCGAATACGAGCGAACGTGGGCGCTGCTCGGACGACGCGAGATCGAGGAATTGATCGACCTCCCGTTGATGAGCGATCCGGAGGTCGAGGCCACGATGGAGGTGCTGGCCAGGGCCATCGCACCCGGCGCGTTCACCGACTATAATCTGCATTCTCTCGTCGTCTGGCGGATGGTCAATCTCAGCCTGGAGTTCGGAAACACCGAAGCATCCTGTCAGGCCTACGCGACCACTTTTGGGAGTGCCGGACCGGTCTTTGGCAACTACGAGGCCGGTCGCCGGTTTGGACGGCTCGGCTGCGACCTCGTCGAACGGCGCGGGTTCAAGCGATTCCAGGCGCGGACCTATTACAACTACGGGGTTGGAGTCGTCGTCGAGATCGGGCCTTTGCGAGCGGCCAGCGACTTGCTCCGTCACGCGTTCGAAGTCGCGAATACGGCCGGTGATCTCACGTACGCGGCGTATGCGTGTATGCACCTGGTTGCCATCCTCCGCCTGGCCGGTGCGACCCTCGTCGACGCACAGCGAGAGGCCGAGCGGGGCCTGGAGTTTGCCAGGAGGGCCGGCTTCGGTCTGGCCATCGACATCATTGCGACGCAGCTTGCGGTCATTCGCACGCTCCGCGGGCTTACGCCAACCTTCGGCTGCCTCAACGGCGAGCAGTTCGATGAACTCCAGATGGAGCGTCGTTTGGCGAGTGACCCGCGCCTGGCGTTCCCCGAGTGGCGGTATTGGGCGCAAAAGCTGCAGGCGCGCTTCTTCGCCGGCGACTATGCGTCGGCCGTCGACGCCTCCCGCAACGTGCGCCGCCTGCTGGGGGTCGCGAGCAGTCTTGAAGCCCCGGAAGCTCATTTTTATGGCGCGCTCAGTCATGCGGCGTCCTGTGATAAGGCGTCTCCCGTTGAATACGGCCAGCATCTCGAGGAGCTGGCCGAGCACCACCTGCTGCTACAGACATCTACGGACCGCCGTCTGGCAACGGTCCAGAGCCGCGCGGAGCTGGTGAACGCTGAAATCGCCCGCGTCGAGGGCCGAACGCTGGATGCGGAGCGCCTGTACGAAGCGGCCATCGAATCTGCACGTGAGAACGAGTTCGTTCAGAACGAGGCGCTGGCCAACGAGCTGGCGGCGCGCTTCTACGCGGGTCGCGGCCTCCACACCATTGCCCATGCGTACCTGAGAAATGCCCGTTACGGCTATCTCCGTTGGGGAGCGGATGGGAAGGTCCGGCAGCTCGATGAGGTCTATCCGCACCTGAAGATGGAAGCAGCTGCCGCTGTTCCGACGGGCACGATCGCGGCGCCGCTCGAACAACTCGACCTGGCGACCGTGATCAAGGTCTCGCAGGCCGTCTCGGCTGAAGTGGTCCTCGAGAAGCTGCTCGACGCGATGATGCGCGCCGCCATCGAGCATGCCGGCGCAGAACGCGCGCTGCTGATCCTTTCGGGAGAGGCCGACCACCGGATCGCCGCCGAAGCCACATCCAGCAACCAGACGGTCATTGTTCGTTTGGGCGACGAGCCGGTCGACGGATCGATGCTCCCGGAGACCGTCTTCCGTTACGTGCTGCACACACGGGAGAGTGTCGTCCTTGACGATGCGGCCATCGTGAATCCCTTCTCAGCCGACTCGTACATCGCAC
>JBKPLP010000157.1:0-6370 GCA_046731735.1 Acidobacteriota bacterium | reverse complement strand
GCGTCGGTCTTGTCCATGGAATGCGAGGCGTTCGGGACGTAGCGAAGGTGCTTTTCCCCCTTGAGATCGTCGAAGTAAAACTGCGACGAATCCGGCAGGAAAAACTGATCGCCGGATGCATTCACGAGGAACTTCGGCATCGTCAGACGATCGCGGTATTCGTAGGGTTCTTCGATCTTCATGAGCGCGTGGAATTCCTTCGTGCCCATCCAGTTCATGATTCCCTGCTGCTCGTAGTCCTTCACCGCATCGGACCACTTGCCGTAGGCGCGGTAGTGATGGATGAAGGAGGGCTCGACGTTCAGCATATCGATCACCGCCGGTGCGATCGCCACCACGCGCGTATCGACCGCGGCAGTCGTCCACGTCGTCCAACCGCGCTTGGACGCGCCGGTCACGACGAACCGCGAGACCTTGTTGCCGCCGCCATCCGGCGACGCCGCAAACGCTGTGACGGCATCCATCGCGCGGACCGCGCTCTTCGTCATCGGCAGCCGCGCCGGCCACTTCTCGTCGCCGGTCCGAAGGAACTTGTTCCACGTGTAGGCAATGAAATCGTCCTCGGTGCGCTTCTTCTTTTCCGGATCGTCCGTGAAGACAACGGGCTGGTTCGGCACCAGGCGCAGTTCGGCGGTGATCGTGCCGGTGGTCTTCGCCGCGTCCACGAGCCAGGCCGACGGAGCCGCGGGAGGCTGACGTTCAAGGCTGCCCCCGGTGATGAACAACAACGCGACGTCGCTCGTCACCTTCTCGGGCCGGACGACCGTAATCCAATGGGTCCACAGTGGACGCTCGACTTCCTGCTCGGTCAGCCACTTCTGCGACGTCATGTCGAGCAGCGTTGCGGTGGCTCCTTCGGCCGGCAGCGGCTTCGCGACTTTCCAGCTGAAACTCGGATCGGGCGCCGCGACGTATCGATCGAGAGCGGTCTGGGACGACGCGTGGGCACGCGCGGTGGACTGCGGCGGCGACGCACCGATGGCGACCGACATTCCGGCGACGGTCATCGCAAGGACAAATGGAACGCGGCCGGCCCGAATCATGAAGCCTCCCGAAAGAAAAAGCCCGGCGTGGAGTGTACCCCACGCCGGGCTTCGTTGTGCGTGCCGGGCTGTCTGTGTGTGCCGGGGCATAAAGCCCCGGCCTACCACGAACGTAGGGCGGCCCTTTAGGGCCGCCACCCGGCCTACGTACGTCGGCCCTTTAGGCCGCCACCCGGCCTACGTAGGGCGGCCCTTTATGGGCCGCCCAGGGACATCAGAACAGGAACCGCAACGCGAGCTGGACGTCGCGCCGGCTGTCCGACTTGCCGGTCGATCGTCCGAAGTTCGCGTTGGTGATGTCCGTACTCGGGCCGCTCAGGTTCGGATGATTCAAGAAGTTGAAGATCTCCGTCCTGAACTGCACCTTTCGCGTGCCGCCCAGGCTGAAGTTCTTGAACAGCGCGATGTCCCACTGCTGGTCGCCCGGCCCGTAGATCAGGTCGCGCGGCGCATTGCCGAAGCGGCCTGCACCCGTCGGTACCTCCTTAAAGGCCGCCGGATTGAACCAGAAGTTCTGATCCTGCGCGACGCCGCTGACGACGCCACCGGAGAACTTGCCGTTCGCGTTGGCGTGGACATCGCCGACGAGGTCGACCGGCTGCCCGTTGGAACCTTCACCGACACCGGCCTTGTCGTCCGTCCTGGTGATCGAGAACGGCGTGCCGGTGCGGGCGAACGTGGCGCCCGAGATCTGCCATCCACCCAGCGCGCTCTTCACGAGCGACCCGCCTTCCTTCCAGAACGGCAGGTCGTAGATGTAGTAGAGCGACACGACGTGCCGGCGGTCGAAGCTCGACGGCCCCCAGAACGACGCGTCGTTGTAGGTGTTCCAGATGATGTTGCGCTTGTCGCTGGCGTTGTCTTCGGACTTGCCCAGCGTGTAGGCGAACCCGACCTTCAAGCCCTTGGTGTAGCGGCGATCCGCGCTGATCTGGAGGCTCTGATACTTCGAGTAGCCCGCGTTCTCGGACAGCCGGATGGCGCCATAGCCTTTGTACGGACGCAGCGCAGCGATGTTGACGTCCTTGTTCGCGGGATTGGTCAGCGTCCCTTCCGGCAGCTGGTTGATGTTGCGTTCGCGTTGGGTATACAGCCCGCGCCGGCCGACGTAGGTCACGTCGACAACGAACGCGAGCGGCAATTCGCGCTGGACGCCGGCTGACCAGAGGTACGACGTCGGGTGTTTGAAGACGACGTCCTGCCCCTGCATGCCGAACGGCAGATCCGCCGCACCGCCCGCGCCGCCCGGGTTATCGACGCTGCCGTTCGACACGGTGACCATCGGCTGGAACGGCGGGTTGCCGCCGAGCAGCGTCGAGTCGTTCAGCGTGACGCGGTTGTGGAAGATGCCGCCACTGATGCGCGTGACCGTCTTCTGGTTGATCGAATACGACATGCCGAGCCGAGGCTCGAACACGTTGTAGTGCGTCTGGGAGAAGCCACGCGGCTCGCCGCGGAACAACGCGAGCACGCGCGGATCCTGGGCCACCACCAGGCTCTTGGCATCGCCGATGAAGCCGTCGCCCGGCAGTACGATGCCATTGAATCGTCCCTGCTGGCTGACGAGACGGCCCGTCGCCGGATTGATGACCGCCTCCGTTGCCTTGTCGTAGAAGCGCGGGTCGAAGTTGGCGATGTTGTTGGTCTGCGAGTACCACGGCGGCCAGAATGGCATCCGCAGCCCACCTTCAATCGTCACATTCGCCCGCGGTTTCCACGAGTCCTGGACAAAAACGTCGGTCGCGAGCGAGCGCCACTTGGTGAAGGCGCGCTGGCCGAGCTCGGCGTAATCCTGGAAGATCCCGAGCGCCATGTCGGCGATGCCGACGTGCGTTCTCGCGCTCGAGCTGTTACGGAACGCGAACTGCCCGTTCTGATTGTTGGTTCCACCCGGAATGGCGCTGACGTTGATCTGATCGAAGTCGTCCTCGCCGGAGTACTCGATCGCCACCCCGCCCTTGAACGTGTGGCGCCCTCGCACATATGTCGTCGCGTTCGACACGAGGTGAATGGGACCCTGGGAAGACGACGGGTACGGTCCGCCGTCGAAGCTGCTGAACGTGTCGATGTTCACCGTCGGGATTTTGTCCTCGATCTCCTTGTTCGCCGGGAAGATGTAGGGATAGTTGATCCCGGTGCGGCTCCGCTTGTAGAGTCCCGTCTCCTTGAAGACGCCGATGAACACCTGATCCAGCGAATGCGAGTAGCTGAGCTCGTTGATCAGGTTGTTGCTGATCGTGCTCGTCCAGTTGAAGTTCTGCGTCGAGTTCGGCCGATCCCAGTCGGTGCGCGCGAACGGGAACGTCCCGCGGAACGCATCGACTGACGTCCAGTTGAACTTCGAGTAGCGGTAGGTGACGCTGTTCTTCGCGTTGAGCCGGTAGTCGATCCGGATGTTGTCCTTCCGCTGATCCTGCGGGCTCTCACTCGAGAAGATGGAGTTCTGCGTGCCGTTGCGGAACCCCGGAGTGACCTCCGGATACAGCTTCATGATCGCCATGCCGTTCGGCGACAGGCGCCCGGGCGGGATGATGTTGCCCGAGAACGGCTGGCCCGTCGTCGGGTCGACGATCACCTGCGCCGTGCTGAAGAACCCGGTCGACGGATCGAGCAGTTCGCTGAAGTCGCCGGTACGCATCTTCGCCGTCGGTACAGTCGCCGTGTTCGTCGACACCTGGAATTGGTGGGCCCACTCCTGCGCCGCGAAGAAGAACAGCTTGTCCTTGAAGGCGTCGCCTGGCACCGGACCGCCGAAGGAGTAGCCGTACTGCCTGTAGTCGAACGGCGCGGCGCCCTTGTTCTCCAGTGCGTTCGGGCTCTTGTTCCGCGTCCACGTGTTCGCCTGCAGCGAGTCGTCACGATAGAAATATGCGGCGCTCCCGGTGTAGCGGCTGCTTCCCCCCTTGGTGATGAACCGGATCTGGCCGCCGCTGGCACGCCCGTACTCGGGCATGTAATTCGCGGTCAGCACCTGGACTTCCTGGACGACGTCGACGTTCTGCACGCCGATGATCGCGCCAGTCGCCCGCGTGCGGCTCGCCACGGCGCCGTCCACGTAGATGATGTTGTCTTCGGAGCGGCTGCCGTTGATGTTGAAGCCGCCGGTGGTCAGCGACGAGAAGCTCGCGTTGTTGAAGCCGCCGCCGATGACGCCGGCCTTGAGCGCCGGGACGCCAATCGGGTTGCGGCCGTTGAACGAAAGCATCTCGATGTCTTTCGCTTCGACGGTCTTCCGCACGGCGACGTCGGTCTGCAGCGGCGTCGCCTCGGCGGTCACGGTCACGGCCTCGGTAATCGCGCCGGTCTCGAGCGTCAGGTTCAGCGTCTGCGAGCTCGCCGCGTCGAGCGTGACGTTCTGACGCAGCGCCTTCTTGAATCCGGTGAGCTCCGCCGCCACGTCATATTTGCCGGGCGGAAGGTTGGGGAAGGTGTAGAAGCCCGACGAGTCCGTCACGGTGTTGCGGACTGTCTGGGTATCGAGCTGGGTAGCGCTCACCGTCACGCCGGGGACCACCGCGCCCTGCGCGTCCTTGATCGTCCCGGAGATCTGGCCTCGGTCGAACTGCGCCGCGGCGGGCAGCGCCGTGAACAGCACGCAGGCGAGTGCCGCCGCTCCGTACCGAAGGAACCCTTTCATCAATTGTCCTCCCTGTGATTGCACGTGGACAGCGCGTGAGGCACCGTCCTGCGGCTAACGCCGCGAGGCGAAGCTACCTCTGCTGCTGACCTCTGTCAAGCGGTGGAGTTGGGGCTATATCGGGAGAGATAGGGGGCTCACCGGAAACGCCGCTGCAGCTTGTCCAGTTCCGCGGCTCCCGGACACAGCTCCTCGAACGGAAGGTCGACGAGCGGGGTGCCCACCGTCTCCAGCTGGTCCTGCATCTCGACGGAGTCCGCCGAGATATAGAGCAGCCCGGTGGCAATTTCCCCCGCCATCTGGCGGTCGCGGATGAACGTGTAGCTGCGGTCGCGATCGGTCGGATCGTAGTCTTCCGCGATCTTCCGCAGCCGCACCCAGCTGCCGTCGTGCAGCATGACGTTATGGAGCGAGCCGGGCTCGTACGCGGCGTGAATCGAGGCCGCTGGCGGCACGAAATCCGCCTGGACGACTTCGACGGTGTTCTCGCGCGTATACGCGTAGCTCTTCGTCGACCCTTCGTGATCGTTGAACGTGACGCAGGGTGAGATGACGTCGATGAACGCGAATCCCTGATGCGCGAGTCCGGCCTTGATGACCGGCACGAGCTGCGCCTTGTCGCCGGAGAAGCCGCGCGCGACGAACGTCGCGCCCAACGTCAGCGCGAGGAGGCAGCCATCGATGGCCCCCATCGTGTTCGCCTCCCCTTTCTTGTTCAACGACCCCGGATCCGCCGATGCGGAGAATTGCCCCTTGGTCAGTCCGTAGACGCCGTTGTTCTCGAGGACGTAGAGGACGTTGACGTTGCGGCGGATCGCGTGGCAGAGCTGGCCGAGGCCAATCGACAGCGAGTCGCCGTCGCCCGAGACGCCGATGTACATGAGGTCACGGTTCGCTGCGTTCGCTCCGGTCACCAGCGCCGGCATGCGGCCATGAACGCCGTTGAAACCATGGGCTTCGCGCAGGAAATAGGCAGGGGTCTTCGACGAGCAGCCGATGCCGGAGAGTTTGGCGACGCGGTGCGGCGCGATCGACAGCTCCCAGAACGCCTGAATGAGGGCCGCGGTAATCGAATCGTGCCCGCATCCGGCGCACAGCGTCGTGATCGACCCTTCATAGTCGCGCCGGGTCAGCCCGATGTCGTTCTTCTGAAGCGCAGGATGGCGGACCGGAGGTTTGGTGATGTAGGTCATGCCGCGCGCTCCAGCTTCGCCTTCACGCCGGTAATCACGTGATGGGCGCTCATGGGGAATCCGCCGTAGTACCGGACCGACTCGAGCTTTTCCTGCGCGACGCCCGTGTCGAGCAGCAACAGGCTGCGCAGCTGCCCGTCGCGGTTCTGTTCGACCACGAAGTTGGTCTCGTGCGCGTCGAGAAAGTCGCGGACCTCGGCCGAGAACGGAAACCCGCGGACGCGCATGTAATCCAGATGGATGCCTTCGGCGTGCAGCAGGTCCAGCGCTTCCACGCATGCCGCGTGGCATCCGCCCACCGTTACGAGTCCCACCTTCGCGCCCGCTGACGGTTTCATGATCGGTCTGGGGACCGCGTTCGCCGCGTGCTGAATCTTGCGGTCGATGCGGTCGAGGACCTCGACGTACTCGTCGCTATCCTCGGTGTACTGGCCGAACTTGTTGTGCCCCGAGCCGCGGGTGAAGTACGCGCCATTCGGATGCACGCCGGGCAACGT
>JBKPLP010000156.1:0-11411 GCA_046731735.1 Acidobacteriota bacterium | reverse complement strand
GTATTCCAATCATCCCGATGGCATAGCCGAGGATTCCCTCCGTCCAGGTGAGGGCAGATCCGCGGGATGCAACGAAAGGTGACTCGAGCCTGGTTGCAGCCGAAACTGGCAGGGCCCCCGCGTCAGTCGACGCCGTGCGATCGACGACCGGTGGCACCGACGGTGCCTGCCGCTCTACGCGAATGCCAAGCTTCCAGTCGGGTATCGCGAACGAGACCACCGGAAGCAGGAGAACGCTCAGAACCGCGAGCGTCCACAAGAAATGACGCCTCGCTGCAGAAGCTCGCCGGTACAGCGCACCCTGCGCCAGCGCGGCGACTCCCAACAGCGCGGACGCCTTGACGACGATCCAGAAAGCGGCCGCCAGGCCGGCATCGTCGAACAGACTGCTCATCGCTCGTCTCCCTGTTCCCTTGCGCGTTTCAGCAGGTTGCTCAGATGTCGATACTCGTCGGGCGACAGGGGCGTCGATTCGAGCAGCGCCGCCACGGCGGATCCGGGTGAGTCGTTGAAGAACGTGCGGACCAGCTGCTTGAGCGCCGACCGGCTCGCCGCCTCAGGCTTGACTGCGGGAAAGTAGGTGAACCGCGGCCCATCGTACTCGCGGTCGAGCAGGCCGCGTTCGATCATGATGTCGAGCAGCTTGCGCACGGCGGAGGGGCTGGGCGGATCCGGCAGTTCCGCGCGGATGTCCTCGACGGTGGCGCGCCGGCGCCGGTAGAGGATCTCCATAATCTGGCTTTCACGGCGGGTTAGATCGATATTCGCGGGCTTCGGCATCACTGATGACCTTAGGGCGAATAATTTCGCCATGCGCGAATATATTCGCCCGAGCCCGGCGGTGTCAAGATCGACGATCTTCCACCCGGTAGCGTCCACCTTTAGGTGGACAATCCATCTTTAGCCGGTAGCGTCCCCCTTTAGGTGGACAATTGCGCCGCGCGCGAGGAAGCCTCCCACTTCAAAGCGAAATCAAATAGCTGTTCGAGGGTATGAGTATCGGATCCCACGTACGGATAATCACGCGGCGACGTCACCAGCTTGGCCCGTACTGGGTTCTCCAGGACGTACCGAATCTTGCCGGCGAAGCTCTCGTCGTGACGGATCACATACTCGTAGCTGTATCGCTGCCATAGGGCGCCCCCGGTCCGCTGCTTGTAATGAAACCCACTGAGCTGCTTCGCCAGCTTCACAAATCGCTTGAGATCGCTATCTTCGGCGGCGGCGACGAATCAGTTCAGCGGCTTGATGCGGATGTTCTTGTAGAGGACCGCGCTCGTCGGATCATGGGCCTGAAGCGCAATCGTGCCGGGGCCGCTGATTCTTCGGCCGGGACCCTCGCGGCCGCCGTTCCAATCGGCCGGTTGCGTCCAGGTCACAACCTGCTTGCCGTTGATCTTCACGACGATCGTGTCACCGTTGACAATGATCGTCTGCGTGAACCACTCCCCATCTTTCACGGGAGACTCCGTCAGATCGACGACGTGATAGAGACTGCCGGTTGGGGGCCCGGCGGTGCCGTTGTAGACCTGAACCTCGAAACCTTTCGACGGAAAATTTCCGGACGCCCGCTCATTGCCGCCAACCTGCTCGAACGCCGTGAGGACATACACGCCGCCGTTCCCACCCGCCCGCGCCATGATGTCGATCCGCAATTCGAAGTTGCGGAAGCGGTGGTTACGAAACGAACCGTCGTAATAGGCGTGACTGGCCGGGCCGCTCGCAACGATCGCGCCGTCGAGGACGGTGAAGGATTCCGCCGAACCCGCGACCCTCCAGCCGGTCAGGTCCGTTCCGTTGAACAGGCTGGTGAATCCCGGTTCTACGGTTGACGTTTTCGCCTGAATGGCTATGGCGAGGGCGAGCAGGAGCGACAGCAACGGCATGGCGGTGAGTGTAGCATCGTGCCGGCACCGACATCGTTCACGAGTCGCGCAACACGACGAGCGGGTTCACCACCGCTGCACGCATCGCGGGCAGCGCGCTCGCCGCGAGCGCGGCCCCGCACACCAGCATGCCGGTCGCTCCCAGTGTGATCGGATCCGCTGGCGAAACTCCCGCGATGAAGGTCCGCAGCACGTTGGCGCCCAGCACGCCAACGACCATTCCTGCACCAAGCCCGGTAAGCGCGAGGACGACATTCTCACCCACGATCAGCCGGATCAGATCCGACGTGCGGGCACCGATTGCTTTGCGCAGGCCGATCTCGCGCGTGCGTTGCGCCACGCTGAACGCCACCAGTCCGTAGACGCCGAGAGCCGACAGCAGCATCGCCACGAGGCCGAAGGCGGCGGTCACGGCGGCGCCAATGCGCGCGGGAAGGACCGCTACCGAGATCGTCTCAGCCATGGGCGAAATGTCGACGAACACGTCCGGCGCCAGGCGCCGCATCTCGCGCGCGACGACATCGGTGGTGCCGCGCTGGTCCTGTGTTCGGATGTGGAGTGTCATCCAGCTCGCATAGGCTTGCCGGAATGGAACATAGAGTGTCGGTGCGGTCTTCTCGCCGAGCGTCCAATACTTGCTGTCGCGAACGATGCCGACGACCTCCAGGATCCGGTCGCCTCGAGATCCTGGTACTCGCAAGCGCTTTCCCACGGCATCGCCCCCCCAGAACCGGCGCGCGAGCGTGTCGTTGACGATTGTCACCAGGGGGCTGCCTTCGCGATCGTCCGGTCTGAAGTCCCGTCCAGCGAGCAGCGGAATGCGAAGCGTCTCGAACCACCCGGGCGTCAGCCGGTTCGAGAACACCCTCTGGCGTTCTGGCGATCCGCCGCCTTGCTCGTCGGCTTCGCGAATGACATCGAACTCTTCATTGTTGAGCGACAGCGGTACAACCGTGGCGATTGCGGCGGATTGCACGGCGGGGTACGCTTTGACCTGCTGCTCGAGGTCCAGAAAGAGCCGCTCGCCGGACGCGCGGCCGTGGGTCATCTCATCGAGCTGGATGCCGGCCAGGACCACGCCATCAGGATTGAATCCCGGGTCGATGCTGCCAATATGACTGAGACTTCGCAGGAACAGGCCGCTCCAGATCAGCAGCACGGTGCACACCGCCACTTGTCCGACGACGAGTCCGCGACGCAACCTCTGACGCACGGCCGACCCGCTGGCTTCGTCCTTCAGTGATGAAATGAGGTCGAATCGCGCCGCGCGGCGTGCCGGCGCCAGTCCGAACACGAACGTCGCCAGCGTCGATATCGCGAGGGCATACATCAGCACCCGGCGATCGATCCCGAGATCGAATTCCATGGGAACGGGCAAGCGCGAGAGGAGCGGGTTCACGCCGCTCGTCAGCCAGATCGCGATCAGCACACCGGCGCCGCCGCCAAGCAACGCAAGCACGAAGCTTTCCGTGAGCAGCTGTCGCACCAGACGGCTCCGCCCCGCTCCGAGCGCAAGCCGAACGGCGATCTCTTTTCGCCGGGCCGCGGCGCGGCCAAGCAAGAGCCCGCCAATATTGGCGCAACCGATCACGAGAACGAGGGCGGCCACGACGGCCATGAGCGTGAGAAACCCGGCGACCGGCAGGACCAGATCGGCCATGCCGCGGAACGCGCCAATGCCGTCGAGTGGAATGACCTCCATCTGGATGAACGTGTCCGGCAGGTCGGGATGGTCAGCCCTCATCTGCTGCCCGACCGCGCGCAGCGCGGGGGCCGCCTGCGCGTGACTCACGCCAGCCATCAGCCGACCGAAGACCTCGAACCGCGTCGCGCTACGATCGCGAAGCAGGGGATTCCACGCGGCATCGTCAATCGGGATCCAGAAGTCGTGAAGGAGTCCCGCCGGAGCCACGCCGCGGAACCCGCGCGGCATCACGCCGACAACCTCGTACGCTCGTCCGTTCAGCATCAACAGCCGCCCGACGACGGATGGATCCGCGCCGAATCGCGCCTGCCAGACGTGGTGGGCCAGAACCACGAGGTCGTGGCGGTTGTCGGACGGCATGTATGTGCGGCCGAGTGCGGCGGGGATGCCAAGTACGCTGAAATAGTTTTCAGTCGTCTGTTCACCCCAGAGCCGCAGAGGAGCGGCACCGAGGGCGAGCCCCACCACGATGCGGCGATGCGCGACCATCGCCGCGAAGACGCGGTTGCGATCGGCGAGGTCCTGATAGTTGAGCCACGACATCTGGCTCTCCCCCGCCCGCACGAGGGCCAGTTCGTGCGACGCTATCGCCGGGAACGGCTTGAACAGAAGGGCATTCGCCAGGCTGAAGATCGCGGTATTGCCGCTGATCGCAATGGCCAAGGTCAGAATCGCGGCGCTGGCGTACCACGGGTTGCGCAGAATCAGACGAATGCCAAGGCTCGTGTCCTGGCGAAACTCGCTGGCTCTTTGCGTCAGCCAGCGTCGTCGCTCGATGCGGTTGTCGTGCCCGATACAGACCCTCGCCCCCGAGTCCACATCGCCGAACTCCTTCAACGTCTGAGCACGGGCGACATCCTCGGTCAGCCCCAATCGCATGAGCTCGGCGGTGCGCATGTCGAGATGAAACTGGAATTCCTCCTGCACGTCGTCGCGCACGGTTTCACGGGTACGGAACGGAAATCTGAAGATTTTCTTCACGCCGCGACGCTTCATCGCTCACCTCACGCGGTCTGAATCGCTTTGAAGATCGCCTCTGCATAGCGCTTCCATTGCGACACTTCGTTGCGCAGCTCCCGGCGCCCCACCGCGGTCAGCTGGTAGTACTTCGCGCGGCGATTGTTTTCCGACAACCCCCACTCCGATTCGACCCATCCACGGTCTTCGAGGCGGTGAAGCGCCTGATACAGCGCCGCATCCTCGACCGTCAGCACGCCGTCAGTGCGTTCGCGGACCCAGCGTGAGACCTCATAACCGTGCTGAGGTCCCTGACGCAGCGACTGGAGAATCAGGAGATCGACGGTACCTTTCAGCAGCGGGGTCAGCGAGTCGAGGCTCATCGGCTGTGTGGACTTCGACGGAGTAGCCGGCCTGAATGTTCCACTCACGATGTGAGTGGAACATTCTCCGGGATGGGCGGGATTTACCGATTTTGCGAACAGGGAACAGGGATCAGTAAGTGACCCTGGTGCGATACTTCAGTACCGAGGCACCGTCGACCGCGACCGGCACGATGAATTGCGCCGCCCAGGCCTCGGTCTTCTTCCATTCGTGCGACGACCGCAGCATCCGCCACGTGCCGCCGATGGGTTCGTTCACTTCGACGGTGATCGCATTCGCCTTGTGATTCCGCAGGGTGATCTCGTATTCGAATTCAAACACGTTGCTGCTGATCTGCTGGAAGTCGGTCTGCTTGCGCTCGCAGACGACGTCGAAGGCGTTGCCGATTTTCAGGTTCACCGTCTCGTCCTTCGGCGTATGCCGGATGCGATCCTCGCCGACAAACTGCACGCCGCCATGCGAGTCCGCCTGGTAGACGCGCACGGTGCCCGCGGGCATCGGCATGCCCAGGCTCGATTTCGCATCGTTGCGCAGCTGATAGAACACCTGCACGACGTCGGTGAGCGGCGCGCCCGGATGGCGGCCGTTGTGGTAATACCACTGCTGCCCTTCGACGACGTAGCGCTTGCGCACGGGCACATTCGTCCCCGAGAGCATGCTGACCTGCTTGGTTTCCGCATTGTTGATGCTGGTCTTCCGGTCCAGCGTGTAGAGGTGGTACTCGGAGAACGTTTCCTGCGCCATATCCTGCCTGGCGACTTTGACCGACTCCGAGATTCCGCCCAGTGCCATCCGATCGATCGATTGTTTGACGATGTTGAGATCGCCGGCGACGAGTTGGAGCTTGGCATTCCTGAACGACGTGCCGCTGCCGTTCGTCAGCGTCACCCAGCCGTCGAGATCCGCCACGTGATCGTCGCGCCCAACCGTCAGGACGTAGTCCGCGTTCCATGCGAGCTGCCGCGCCAGGTATGAGGTTTCGACCTGGTGGCGCGCCCCCCCGGTGTTCTCCAGCGTCCAGATCAGCGTCGGGTGCGTATAGAGATTGTTCGGCAGCTCCGGGAAGCGGATGTGGTCGGCGTGCAGGCCGGTGACGATTTCGTCGCCGATCCGCCACACCGGCGCGTTGTTGTAGCTCAAGAGGCGCGCCTTCACTTCTTCCTCCCGGGTTGTCCCGTTGTCGGTGCGGGTGCGAACGAGCGTGACGTCGCGGCCGACGTACTTGCGGAGAAGCTTTTCAGGTTCGAGGAGGTCGTATTCGTAATTCTGCTCCACGACGTCGAGCCGCGCCGGTTCGGTGAGCGAGCGGAAGTGCACCGTCGCCGGATTGACGGTCGCGGCAATGTCCATGAAGCGCAGATCGAAGCTGCCGGACGGCAGCTGTACGTTCCGTACATCGCGGACGAGCGCGAGGTCGGCGTTGTACACCGTCAGCGCCAGGTCCGTTTGATCGTCCAGCGTGGAGGTGTTCTGTGACGGCAGCGGATCGGACGTCGCCTCGTGCACGGGACGTGCCGCGTAGGCGATCGGAAGAAACGCAACGAACAAGGCAACAGTCACGGGCCTGCGCATGATCGGGCTCCCTTTCAGGAATCGTCCGCCTGAAGGCGGACACTACAGTCCGCAGCCGCCGGCCGCTGCTGCGTCAGTACCCCTAGAACGGAGCCGCTCAGTTTTCTTGCAGGGGTGACCAGGTCGCGCCGCCGTCACTGGTCGCAAACCGGCGGCTGTTGGCGGTCGTGACGGTGGCGTTTCGCGCGTCGCTCGCGCGCACGTCGGTGAGATCGACGCGTTCGGGAAACGGGCGAACCTGCCAGGTCTGCCCATCGATCGTGAGGAGCACGGTGCCCGCCTGTCCGACCAGCCAGCAGACATTTCGCGACGGCGCGGATCCGGCGTGCAGCGCCACGGACGTGCCGGTCGAGGACGAACGCCAGTTGGTGCCGCCGTCCATCGAGTACAGCACGCTGCCCGGCTCGAGCGCGCGCCAGCGAAATGCGCGCTCCGGCGAGACGACGTCAACCGCCCGGAGACGGGCCGCGGCACTGGCGCGCGCCGATGATTTGTTCAGCGAGCTCTCCCTGGTCACGGTGACTGCTTCCTGCACCGGCAGCGGGGCCGCAGGCAGCGTCTGAGCGGGTGCAGGTGGGGGCGACGGAAGCGGGGCGACGGTCTCCGGAAGCGACGGCGGTGCCGCCGTCGCGGCGACCAGAGACTGCGGCTCGACGACCGGCTGCACTGTATCGGCTGCCGCGGCTGCCGCGCGTGATGGCGCCGCAGAAGGAGAAATCGCGTCGATGCGCTTCTTGTCGGCAAAACTGTCGCTGCCACCCGCGATGCCCCCGACTGCGCCTCCGACTGCGCGCTTGCCTCGCGCCTCGTCTTTGCTGACGCGCGCGTCAGATTTCGCTTGCAGCGTCGACGTCGCATCGCGCGCGGCCGCATTTTCCGCAACGGAGGGCGTCTCCGTAGCTGGCGGTGCGCCCCCCACAACAATGGACGGCGCCTCGGTTCGAGCCACCCTTGTCGGCTCGCGATCGTCGGTGCGTTCGCCGCCGATCCAGACCGCGAAGACCACCAGCGCCGCTGCGATCGGCACGAGCCACGGGATAGCAGGCATGCTCCACCACGGACGCCGCGCCGGCGCAGGCGCCGTCCGCGCCATCGCCGCGAGCATCGCCTGGCAGTGCGCGCAGTCGGACGCATGGGCCTCCGCGGCAGCACGCTCCGCAGCGGTCAACGCTCCGTCCATCCACGCCGCCAGCACGTCCGGGGTCAGGTGGGTCACGGTTCCTCAATTGCCATAATCGCCGGAATTGCCACAATTGCCATAATCGGCAGAATCGCCGGAATTGCCAGAATCTCGTTCCCTGAATTCAATTATGGCAATTCTGGCAATTCCGGCGATTCTGCCAATTCATTATTTCCGGCGATTCTGCCAATTCATTATTTCCGGCGATTCTGCCAATTCATTATTTACGACGATTCTGGCCCTTCATTATTCAGAACGTTCAGAAGACGAATTCTTGCGCAGGATATCGCCGAGGTCCATCGCGCCAGGATCCTCCACGGCGCATTGAAAGCACTCCTCCACTTGGGCTTCGTCCAGCCCTTCGTCACTCCGCAGTCGCTCGGCCACGGCGGTCCGGATGCTGCGACGGGTCTTCGCGAGCTGACGCGAGACCGTCGCCTCGTGTTCTCCGGTGAGGCGGCCGATCTGCGCCAGCGTGAGCTCCTGGCCGTAGTAGAGCGCGAGGCGCAGTCGCTCGCGCGGAAGCAGCGCGGCCACGACTGCCCCGAGCGCGCGATAAAAAAGCTCGAGGAACCGGGCGCGATCCGGATTCGGCGGGCGGCTCGAGACATGACGATCCGGCGGATCCTCCTCGGGCATCTCGTCGAACCGTCGGTGCGCCCGGATCGCGTCGACGTGGCGCTGCGCCAGCACGGCACGCAGCCACGTGGCCAGCGAGCTGCGCCCGTGGAAATAGCGGAAGAGCGATCGACGCTGTCCGTCGCGCTCCTCGGTGCCGTAGAGATCCGCGTAAATCGAATCGGCAAGTTCTCGAGCGCCACCGGAGGGGTCGAGCGCATCGGCGGCCCGATACAACACCGGTCGCAACTCGCGGATGAAGTGCTCCCACGCATTCTCGTGACCGGCCCTACACGCGCATGCCAAGGCGAGATCCTCGAGGTGAAGACCGCGGAGGTACTTCTCCTGCGCCGATCGATCCGCTTTTAATTCGGGGTTTCTGGGGTGGAGGGACTCGAGACTCGCGTCGAGCGTTTCACCAAAGAGAGGAAGCGGCACGGACCATCGTTCCGCCCGTGCCTCTTTATAGAGACGCTGTATGAGATTCTGGGACAGCGGTGTCATTGCCAGAATTGCCAGAATTGCCAGAATCGCCGCAATTGAAATTCAGGGAACGAAATTCTGGCAATTTTGGCAATTTTGGCAATTACGGCGATCTGGCAATTATTGCCCCGCCCCCGTCCCCACCGGCCGGCTCACCGTGCGGCCCGCGTCGAGATCGTTCCAGTTCAGGATCGCGTTGAAGCCGAGGAAGAAATTCCCCTGCGTCTGCCAGCGCCAGTAAGGACGGTTCGCGAACATCACCACGTGCCCCTTGCCGATCGGCGCGTCAACGGCGACGGCGCGTCCCGCGAGCGAGTCGCCGCCGATCAGAATTCCCGACAACAGCAGGTCGTTCGGGTTGTTCGGAAACGAGAGCAGCACGCGCGGCGGATTCTGGTCGGGTGCGCCGGCGCCGGGACCTCCGAATCCCCCGCGTCCCCCGCCGCCACGTCCGCCTCTTCCGCCGCCCGCCTGCGGCGCGGCGTCCGGCGCTCCTTCCGCGCCGGGAGCGGCGGCAGCAGGCGCACCGCCGCCGAATGCACCCCGGCCCGCTCCGCCTCGGCCACCACGTCCGGCAGCGGCTGTCGCCGGTGCCGGCGGCGTTCCCTCCAGCGTCGTCAAGGTCGGCGCCGCCGCGTTCGGCTGCATATTGCCGACCGGAGGAACGTTCGCGCCGCCGCCGCGGCCGCCGCCGAACCCGCCGCCGCCGACTCTCATGACCGGCGCCTGGTTGAAGTAGACGGCGAGTGCGTTCTGATCGTAGCCGTACAACACCGGACTGCTCTTGTCGCCGAGAACCGCCTTCAGCACCGATCCGCGGACGTAGAGGTTGTCCGGCGTTTCGACCGAGATACCTGGCGTGAGGTTGTACTCGGGAAAGACCGTCGAGGTCGCGCCTTCGGTGATCAGCACGCCACCCTGCTGGACGAACTTGTAGAGCTCCATCAATCCTTCGACACCGATCGATCCGCGCATGTCGTCGGTCGAATCGATCGCGCCCACGTTCGGGAGCTGATCGGTCTTCTTATAGGGACGCGCCTCCGTCCCCTGCACACCGGAATTGATCAAGGCGGCGCCACCCTGTCCCGCATGCGGAAAGACGATGACGTCGTACTTCGCGCGAAGGTTCCCTTCGCGCAGTTTCGGGGCGCCGAAGTAGGTGTATGGCACCTTGAAGTTGTCGAAGGCGAGGCGCACCCAGCCCTCGTCCTGCGTGCTCGTCCACGTGTGCACGTAGCCGATCCGCGGCACATCGAGATCGTGCATCGGCACGTTCGGCGCCTCATCCACCGCCCAGGCGGACAATCCAAGCTCGCGGATCGAGGGCTCGAGCGCGGCACGGTTCGGCTCGGGAATGATGAAAGCGCCGGCGGTGAACTTGTGGCCGCCGGCCTCGAACTCGCGTTCCGCTGCCGACATCCTCACGCCCGCGTTCTGGAACCTGAACGTAACCAGCGTGTTATCGGTGGTGTGGTCGACGATGAGGACCCGGCCGTTGCCGGTAATCGTGCCGGCGATCTTGAAATCGGCGGCCGCCAGCGTCATCGGCTTCTCGAGTACCGCCTTGTCGTCGATGCGCGCGGTCTTCAGGTTGCGCACGAGCGGGATCGCCCACCCCGTATCGTCGTAGGGTCGCGGGTTCTCCGGCGCGTAGAATTGGACGCCGAGCAGGGTCTCGACGATCGCGTTATACGGCTGGTCCATGCGGACGATGTAGTCGCCCGGCGCGACTTCGGCGCCGCCGAGGGTGAACGCGCTCGTCGCGGTGTGGACCTCCGCGCCTTCGCGGCGAATCAGGTTCATCAGCTCCGCCGCTTCAACCGCGCGCCGCTGCTTCGCGGGGATCACGTACGCGTACGGCGCCTGGGTCCTGCCCCGCTCGATCGTGTGCTTGTTCTTCAGGTAGTAGTTCTCGAGGAAGGTTTCCTTGTTCTTCGCGACGCTGTTCAACGCGATCAGCAGTGCGCTCTGCTGCATGTTGACGTTGTTGCGTGGACCCCACTGCATGTCGGGAGGTGTCGGGTTCGGGCGATACCATTCGCGGCTCTGCTGGACCGGCAGCGGGCGATTCGCCGCACCGCCGAAGCTTTGCGTCTCGTAGAAGCGTCCGATGGAATTGTGGGTGACGCCGATCCAGAACATGTAGTTCGGCACCCAGCCGTCGTAATAGTTGTAGGTCCACACGCCCGGCACGCCGCGCTTGGTCATCTCCATGATTTCCGTCTGCGCGAGCAGCCACCACTCGTTGATCTGGATGGGATCGACGACCGCGTTGTACGGGCCGGTGCCGGTGGAGGTATAGAGCAGCGTCACCGATTCGTGGAGGTCGTGCCACACGGTCGGGTGCCAGTCGAGGAACGTCTTCAGCATCACCTGCGTCAGACGCAGCCCGACACCGATGCCATCGCGATTGTTGTCGTGCTGCACGTATTTGCCCCAGTAGACCATCGAGGGCGCGGGCACGCCTTTCTGCTGCGCGACGAAGTTGTCGACCATCTTCTCGCGTCCATCGACCTCGCTGGCGGGCGTGAACACGAAGATGACGTTGTTCCGGATCGTCTGGATGAACGGCGACTCCTCGATGGCGAGGCGGTAGGCGAGCTCCATCAGCATCTCGGGGCTGCCC
>JBKPLP010000155.1:0-81746 GCA_046731735.1 Acidobacteriota bacterium | reverse complement strand
GTGAGCATCGCCGCGCATTTTCAGCAGCGGAAACTGCAGCTGCTCGCCAAGCTGTTCTTCGATCAGGCGGACGAAGAAAAGCAGCACGCGATGAAGTTCGTGAAATACCTGCTCGACACGAAGGCCGAGCTGAAGATTCCGGCAATCCCGGCGCCGACCGCCACCTTTCCGTCAGCCGAAGCGGCGGTTGGCGCCGCGCTCAAGTGGGAGCAGGAAGTCACCGGCCAGATCACCGCGCTCATGGACGCCGCGGTGAAGCAGAACGACTACCTGGCGCAGAGTTTTCTGCAGTGGTTCATCGACGAGCAGCTGGAGGAAGTCGTGAAGATGGACCAGCTGCTCTCGGTCATCCAGCAGTCGGGTGAGCGCAACCTCCTGATGGTCGAGGCCTACCTCGTTCACATCCAGAAAGCCGGGTAGGGGAGCCAGCTATTTCAGCTCCCTGACCAAGATGTTGCGGAAGCTGATTGGCGGACTCGGATCGCCGTGCGCCTGGAGCTTGATCGGCGCGCGATCGTATGCCTTGTACTCCGGCTTCCCGATGTACAGCGTTTCGCCTTTCAGCTCGAAGTGATCCTGAATCAGCACGCCGTTGTGAAACGCGGTGACATACGCCGGCGTCTTCAACGAGCCGTCCGGGTTGAAGGTCGGGGCGGTCCAGACGACGTCGTAGATCTGCCACTCACCTGGTTTCCGCATCGCGTTGGCGAGCGGGATGCCTTGTTTGTAGATGCTGCCGGCCTGGCCGTTCACGTAGGTTTTGTTGTTGTAGGAGTCGAGAATCTGGAGCTCGTAGCCGCCGTCGCCCGCGCCGGTCGACGCGAGGAACAGTCCGCTGTTGCCGCGTGCCTGATCTGAACCGGTGATGCCCTCGGGAATCCGCCACTCGAGATGCAGCTGGTAGTTCTTGAACGCGCGCTTCGTTTCGATGTTGCCGGCGGCTTTCTTCACCGTCATCACGCCGTTCTCGACGGTCCATCCGGCGGGCGACTTGTCCTTCACCGAGACCCACTGATCCAGATTGGTCCCGTCGAAAAGAACGAGGGCGTCCGATGGCGCGTCGCTGTTCGTCTTGCCCGGGGTGACGATCGCGGGGACCGGCTCCCACACCTCCGTGTCCTTCGGGTTGCCGCGCGGCGCCTGCGCGGCGCCGGCTGCGGGCTGTGCCTGGCCGGCTTGCGGCGCGGGAGCCGGTTGCGCGAACAGTGACGTCGCGAGGATGCTAAGGATCATTGCCGGTTTCAGCCGTGAAGCAATAGTTCGCATGTGCGGGATTTTGCCATGGACCCACGGATCCGTCCACTTGTCGACAAGCTCTGGCGCTACCACCAGCTGAATCATCCGCTCTCGAAGAGCGACGTGATCCTCGTCCTCTGCAGCCACGACACGATCGTGGCGGAGCGCGGCGCGGAGCTGTTCCTCGAAGGATGGGCGCCGCTGCTGGTGTTTTCCGGCGGGCTCGGCGCCATCACGCGGCATCTGTGGCAGGATCCGGAGGCGGAACGCTTTGCCCGCATTGCCGTGCAGATGGGCGTTCCGGAAGGGCGCATTCTGATTGAGAACAAGTCCACGAACACCGGCGAGAACGTGCAGTTCACCCGGCGGCTGCTCGCGGAACACGGAATCGATCCCGAGTCGCTGATTCTCGTGCAGAAGCCGTATATGGAGCGGCGCGCGTTCGCGACGTTCAACAAGGTGTGGCCGGGCAAGAAGATCGCGGTGACGTCGCCGCGCCTCGCGATGGACGACTACTTGCGCCGATACTCCAACGATGCGTTGTCGCCCGACGACGTGATCAGCATCATGGTTGGCGATCTCCAGCGCATTCGGGAGTATCCTGCGCGCGGATTCCAGATCCCGCAGGATATTCCGGCCGATGTCTGGGATGCGTACCAGCAGCTGGTTCGCGCCGGTTACGACCGGCACCTGATGAAAGACTGAGTGATGGGCCGTCTCGAAGCGATTTGGCTGAAGCGCGCGCACCGCGGTCCGATGGATCCGGTCGATCGCGCGCTGGTCGAACAGGACAGGGGGCTTGCCGGCAGCGCGCGCAGCGGACGCTACCGTCAGGTCACGGTCATCGAGCGTGAGCGCTGGGACGAGCTCAACGACGAAGTTGGTGCGGCTGTGGATCCGGCAACGCGTCGGGCGAATCTGATGGTCAGCGGAACACGTCTCGAGAACTCCCGCGGCCGCGTCCTCAAGGTCGGCGTCGTCCGGCTGCTGATCGGCGGCGAGACGAAACCCTGCGAGCGCATGGAGGAGGCCCTGCCCGGGCTGCAGGAGGCCATGCGCCGCGACTGGCGCGGCGGCGCATATGCCCAGGTCCTCGATGCCGGCGAAATCACGGTGGGAGATCCCGTCACCTGGGAGAATTAGCGTGCTCCGCGTGCTTGTCCTGGCGGCTGCGCTTGGTTGCGCCGCCTGTTCGTCGCAATCTCAACCAGCCCCGACCGGGCCGTCTTCATCAGGATCGGCAACGCCCGTCCGCGTCCTGTTGGTCACCGCGACTCGCGGGTTCCGTCACGATTCGATCGCGACGGCGCGCGAGACGATGAGCGCACTCGTGGCGTCGACGCGCGAGTTCACGGTTGACGTCACCGAGGACCTTCCGTCGATCACGCGCGGGTCGCTGGGCAACTACGACATTCTCTTCTTCGCCTTGACGAGCGGCGAGCTGCCGTTCGACCCGGACCAGAAAAACGCGATTCTGGATTTCGTCGCCGGGGGAAAAGGGTTCCTTGGCGTGCACAGCGCGACCGATACGCTTTACGACTGGCCGGAGTACGGCCTGCTCGTCGGCGCCTATTTCAAGGAGCATCCCTGGACGCAAACCGCCGGGGTGCTGGTCGAGGATGAAGGACACCCGGCGACCGCCGGCCTCGGCAGCCGGTTCACGATCAACGAAGAGTTCTACACCTTCCGGGATAATCCGCGTCCACGCGTCCAGGTTCTCCTGCGTCTCGACGCCGCGTCGGTGGGAACGTCGGGCGACTACCCGCTGGCCTGGACGCAGACCTACGGTTCGGGCAGGTCGTACTACAATGCGCTCGGCCACTTCCCGGAAACCTGGCGCGACGCGCGATTTCAGCGTCAGCTTGTCGGTGCCATCCGATGGCTGGCCAAAAGGTGACTTCGCGGTCGCGATTCGCGGCTGGCGGCTGGCGGTTCGCGGTCATGGCCGCGTACTGAGAGCGTTGTCATAAGCGTCGCTTATGGTCCGGCTCTCGCGGCGGCGCGGGTCGACCCGATCCGAACCCTGCGCCGGTAGCGCGCCGCCGGACTTTCACGACTTCCGACGGCTTAAACCTTTGACCGTGTAAGATTTGCGCTTGACTGCGCGCTCGCGACGTTTTACATTCCTCTCATCCCGGCAACTTTGTAGTCCAAGCGAAAAGGCCAGTCCCAGAGGGTGGGGCGCGGCAAAGCTGTAAGCTCCGTTTCGCGCGGGGCGATTTGGCTGCCGAACTTGGAGTTCGTATGTCTACACGTCGCGCCGTTCCCGCGTTCCTGGTGATCGTCTTCGCGTTTGTGTTCTTCGGACTCGGCAATTACCTCGCCGCGCGCCAGAACGCCAGCCGCGAGCAGCGCCTCGCGGCGCTGAGTGCCGAGATCGACTCGCTGCGCCAGCGCGAGCTGGCGACGGCGGGCACCGCCGGCCGCCGGTCGGCTTCCGGCGCGGTCCCGATGGACGACGAGAGCCGTGCCGCGATCGTCGCGGACGTGAAGCGCGAGCTGAGCGCGGAGATGGGGCTGCTGCCGGTGACGCTCCTGCGCGAGCGGCGCAACAGCTTCGTCGAGCTGAACACCTACGACGATCACGGCTCGAGCAACTACGGCACCGCCGGATATCTCGGCAACGGCTATTTCATCACCGTCAAACACGCGGTCGTCGCGCTGGGGCAGGAGGGCGTCAGCGATCCGCACCGCATCCAGTCGATCAAGGTGACCTACAAAGGTCGCGCGCTGATCGCTCAGCTGGTCGACGCCGGGGATGCGCGCGCGGAAGTCGATCCAGGCGACTGGGCCATCATCAAGGTGCGCGAACCGATCGACCTGCCGCCGCTGACCGTGGATTTGGAGTACGGCTTTGATTTCGCGGATCCGATCTTCCGACTGGGCAACGACTATTCCAAAGGGATTATTCTCGCCACCGGCTACGTCGGTCAGCGCACGCAGAACAATCTCGTGACCTGCCTCACCGATGGGCACCCGGGCGTCTCGGGCGGCGGCGTGCTGAACCGCGACGGCAACCTCGTGGGCATTCCGATCGGCCGGATGCAGGGAGATTTCCGGTTTTCATTCATCCTGCCGCTGCGCGCCGAGATGCTGCGCCGGGTCCACTGAGCGTCAGCGTTTCTTCCGCAGCTCGTCCAGCTTCTTTTTGATTTCCGCTTCGAGACCGCGGTCCGTGGGCTCGTAGAACGTCCGTCCAGCGTGAGCGGGCGGCAGACACTCCATGCCACTCGCAATACCGCCCTCCTCGTCGTGCGCGTAGCGGTAGCCTTTCCCGTATTCCAGATCCTTCATCAGCTTGGTGGGCGCATTGCGCAGGTGCAGCGGCACCGGTTCAGCAATCTCCTGCGACGCTGCCTCGGCAGCCTCGAGGTAGGCGCGATAAACGGCATTGCTCTTCGCGGCGACCGCCATGTAGATGGCGGCCTGCGCGAGTGCGGTGTTGCCCTCTGGCATGCCGATGAAGTGGACAGCATCCTTCGCCGCTACGGCAATGGAGAGCGCACGCGGATCCGCATTGCCGATGTCTTCCGACGCGAACCGGACGAGCCGCCGCGCGATGTAAAGCGGGTCTTCGCCGGATTCGATCATCCGCGCGAGCCAGTACACGGTCGCGTCGGGATCGCTGTTGCGCATCGATTTGTGCAGCGCGGAGATCAGGTTGTAGTGCTCTTCGCCGCTCTTGTCGTAGAGGAGCGCGCGGTTCTGCGCGAGGTCCGCCACCAGCGGGACGTCGATGCGTTTCGAGCTTCCGGCGGCGGCGGCCGCGGTGTCGAGCATGTTCAGCGCCACACGCGCGTCGCCGTTGGCGTAGCGGGCGATGCCCGCGAGCGCCTCGTCGTCGGCCTGGATCTCGAGCGCACCCAGTCCGCGATCCGGATCCTCGAGCGCGCGGCGCAGAATCACGACGATGTCCTTCGGCTCGAGTGCCTTCAGCACGTAGACCTTCGAGCGCGACAGCAGCGCCGAATTCACCTCGAACGACGGGTTCTCCGTCGTCGCGCCGATGAGCACGATGTCGCCTGCTTCGACACGGGGCAGGAATGCGTCCTGCTGCGCCTTGTTGAACCGGTGGATTTCGTCGATGAAGAGAATCGTGCGGCGTCCGAGGCGCCTGCGGGCTTCCTCCGCCTCCGTCATGACCGCGCGGATCTCCTTGATGCCGGAGAGCACGGCGCTGAACGAGATGAAGTGCGCGCGGGTGACGGTCGCGATGAGTCGGGCGAGCGTCGTCTTTCCCGTGCCCGGCGGACCCCAGAGAATAATCGACTGCAGCTGGTCCTGATCGATTGCGCGGCGCAGTGGGCGTCCCGGCCCGACCAGCGCCTCCTGCCCGACGAATTCGTCGAGCGTCTGCGGCCGCATGCGCTCGGCGAGCGGCGCCGGCGCCGCCTGCCGTGAGCGGCCGCTCGATTGCGCGGGAGCCGAAGGGTCGTCGAAGAGTGACATCAGCGGTGCGGCGCCCGGCGCTGGCGCGCGGCCTCGTAAACGACGAGCGCCGCCGCCACCGCCACGTTCAACGATTCGACGGGGTGCTGCATGGGAATGGTCATGCGCTCGTCGGCTGCGGCGATCAATTCGTCGGCGAGCCCGCGGCCTTCACTGCCAAACAGGATCGCCGATGGTTCCCGCAGGTTGCACTCGGGAAGCGGTGTGCCGCCGCGCGCGATTGTCGCGAACACCCGCAGACCGGACGCGCGAGCGCTGGCGATCGCAGCCGCGAGCGGCTGTTTTGCGACCACCGGCAGGCGAAAGGCAGAGCCCATCGCACCGCGGAGCGCCTTCCAACCAAACGGATCGGCCGTGGCCTCGCTGCAGATCACCCCGGTCGCGCTGCAGCCCTCCGCCGCGCGAATGACGGCGCCAATGTTGCCCGGATCCTGTACGTCGCTCAACATCACCACCAGCGGCTGGCGGATCTCGTTGCCCGCTGCCTTTTCCAGTTTCGCCGGAGCTGGCGCCGCCAGTACGTCGTCCAGCGTTGCCCGGGGTTTCGCCGCGATCGCGACGACGCCGGAAGGCTCGCGCACGGGACTGATCGCCGCCAGCACCTGGCCGGTCACGGTGAACACCTCAGCGCCCTCCCGTTGTGCTCCACGCATGAGCTCGTCCACCTCCGATCCATCGGCGAAAGCCACCGCGGAGATCCGAATGCCCGACGCGATTGCTTCACGGAGCAGGTGTTCACCGTCAAGCAGCATCAGGTGAGGCTGGTCGCCTCGGGCCACGTCGCGAAATCGTTTGACGATCGCGTTCTGCCGGCTCGAGATGCGCTTCATGCCTGTGGCTCCGATTGTAGTCGCGTCGTCTCATTGCTGGTTCGCGCCGAACGCCGATCGAAAACCGTGTCGGCGGAGCGTCGCCACTCACGAACTCAGCGGGCCGTGACAATCAGCAATCAGCAATCGTACATCAGCAATTTCTGTTACCATTCCGGCCATGAAGGCCCGTCTGCTCAAGAAGTTCGAGGACGAGATCCAGGCACTGGACAAGGAGCTGAAGACCGAGCTGCCGAAAGAGATCAAACGTGCGCGCGAGCTGGGAGATCTCCGCGAGAACGCGGAGTACCAGGCGGCGAAGGAACGCCAGCGGCTCGTCGAGTCACGCATCAGCATGCTGCAGAAGCGGGTCAGCGAGATCTCGCTGATGAACCTCGACAAGATTCCGCACGACAAGGTGGGATTCGGATCGACCGTGCATCTGAAGGACCCGAGCGGCCAGGTGACGATCTATCAGCTCGTCATGCCTGAGGACGCCGACGTCGAAAGCGGGTTGATCTCCACTGCCTCGCCCATTGGCCGAGGCCTCCTCGGCAAGGAAGAAGGCGACGAGGTGACAATCACCGCGCCGAATGGCAGCAAGCGCTTCGAGCTCGTGAAGCTGGTCACGATCCACGACGACTAGCCTGCGCGGCCCCTATTCGTGATGACTCCTGACGCGCCGGACCGGCAGTACTCGACGCGGCTCCGCACGGCGATCGTGCTGACCGGTTCGGGTACCGCCGGGGCCTATCACGCGGGCGTGCTCCGCGCGTTGCATGAAGCGGGCGTGAAGATCGATGTCGTCGGCGCCCGCGGCATCGGCGTCATCGGCGCCGTCTTCGCGGCGGTCGATGGCGGCGCGAGGCTGTGGGACGCCAACGGCCTGTGGCGTGCGTCCTCCGCCGCAGACTTCTACCGCTGGCGCCTTCCGCTGCGAATCGCCGGCTGGTCTCTCGCTGCGGCGGCACTTCTGTTTGCGATTCCCCTGGCGCTGCTGGGGCTCGCCGTTCTGGTCGGCGTCGCCGGGCTTCTGCTCACCCTCGTCGGCCTGGACGACGCGGGCACTACACTGCGGACAACATTTCGCGGGTGGCTCGACGCGCTGTTCGCGCCGGCGGCACTTCCCACCTCGATTCCACGGCTCGTGCTGTTTACCCTCCTGGTCGGTGTTGCGGCGCTCGCCATCGGGGTCGTCATATCGGGGATTCGGAATCGATCGAAACGGCGCACCCGCCCGACATTGATGTGGCGTCTGCTTGGATCGCCGCTGTCGGCGTGGGGCGCTTTCGATCGCACACTGGCGCAATTGTGGAACCTGATTCGCGGCGCGGCGGCCGTTGCGGCGCCTCCGGCCAGCGACCTCGCACGGCGGTACATCGAGCTCCTGTCGGACAATCTCGGCCAGCCGGGGTTTCGCGAGCTGCTGATCGGGATGCACGACATGGACGCGCGGCGCGACGTCGTGTTCGCGCTGCTGTCGCCGCAGCACCGGCCGCGGTTCTTCGGCCGCCCGGGTGCTCCGGAGAGCGCGGGGCGCTACCTGGAAGCATTCGATCTGTCCGGCGCCTCGCGCGAGCACGCCTTCGACGCCCTGGCTGCGGCGCTCGCGCTCCCGATCGCGACCGAGCCGCATCTGGTCACCTTTTCCGCCGAAGGGCCGTGGCGTGGTGAGACGCACCGCCTCTGCGATCGACCCGGTGCGCTCGGGCGTCTGCTCGAGGAAGTCGCCGCCGCTGGCGCCGAGCAGGTCATCCTGGTGAGCGCGTCGCCCCCCGCGGCACGGGCGCACGAATTGAGCAGCGGCCGCGCCGATCTCCGTGGCCGGGTGGGCGAACATCTCGCGGCATTCGAGGCGGCCGCCCTGCGCGATGTGCTCGAGCTCTTTGCCGGCCGCTTCGCCGGTCTGTTCGTCGTTCGTCCCGCGCACAACCCGCTCGGACCACTCGACTTCCGCGGCGCCTACGACGAACGCTCCGATCGGATGCATTCGCTCCCGGAGCTACTTGATCGCGGCTACGAGGACGCCTACCGGCAATTCATCGAACCGGTCGTCGGCGCCGGCGGAGAGCGCATGCAGGTCCAACCGGTGAATGGCAGCGCGGCGGGTCCTTCGGCGTTGTAACCTTTCGCGGCAAGCCATGAAACCAGCCACTCAATTGATCCGCGGGGAAGGCGTCAACCGCAGCGCCGAACCCCTCACCACTCCGATCTACGAAACCACGACGTTCATCTTCGAAAACGCGGACGAGGTACGCGCGTACAACGAGGGGAAGTCTTCGAAGTTCCTCTACACGCGGTACGCCAATCCGACGATTACGCCGGTCGAGGAGAAGATCGCCGCGCTCGAAGGGACGGAAGCAGCGCTGGTGCTGTCGAGCGGCCAGGCGGCGACGACCACCGCGTTGATGGGGCTTGCCGCAGCAGGCGACGAAATCGTGTGCAGTTCGGCGATCTATGGCGGCACGCTGCACCTGCTGGCGGACCTGTTGACGAAGTTTGGTGTCAAACCGCGCTTCGTCTCGCTGCAACAGCTCGCCCAGCCTGAATCGCTGTTCTCACCGGCGACGAAGCTTGTCTGGTTCGAGTCGCCGATCAACCCGACCCTGCGATGCGTCGACATCGCCGCGGTCGCACGGGCGTGCACGGCGCGCGGCGTGATCTCCGTCATCGACAACACGTTCGCCAGCCCAATCAATCAGCAGCCAATCGCGCTCGGCGTCGATTTGGTGATGCACAGCGCGACCAAATACCTCAACGGGCACAGCGACGTGACCGCCGGTGCGCTGGCCGGCCCGGCCCAGCTCATCGGGCCGATTCTCGACGCGCGCAAGAAACTCGGCACCATCCTCGACCCCTACGCCGCATACGCGCTCGGCCGCGGCCTCAAGACGCTCGCCGTGCGCATGGAACGACACAACGCCAACGCGATGGCGGTCGCGCGATGGCTGGCATCCGACAAGCGTGTCGTCGCGGTGTACTACCCGGGCCTCGAACAGCATCCGGACCATGCGATTGCGAAGAAACAGATGCGGGGATTCGGCGGAATGCTTTGCGTCGACGTCGGAGGGGGCTACGATCGCGCCGCGCAATTCTTCGACCGCTTGAGCGTCTTCCGTCGTGCCGCGAGCCTGGGCGGCGTCGAGAGCCTGTGCAGCCTGCCGGTCTTGACGTCACAGTGGGGACACACGGAGGAGGAGCTGGAGCGTGCGGGTGTCACGCACAGCATGGCGCGTCTTTCGGTCGGGCTGGAAGACCCTGAGGATCTGATCGCCGATCTCGATCAGGCGCTCGGCGGAGTCGCCGGGGCATAAAGCCCCGGCCTACTCGTGGGGCGGCCGTTATGGGCCGCCAAAAGCCGGGGCTAAACTTCCTTCAACGCGTCGGGGTCGGCTCTCTCGGCTTCTTTTCCGCCATCGGCTCGTGCAGGAACTGCTCGGCGATCTCGGCGATCCGGGCGGTGATTGACGGACCGTGCAGCTCGCCGAATTTTTCACGGAACTTCTCAATCGGGATGACCGCCTTCGCCATGGCACGATGACCGCCCGCGTTGCCGATATCCGAGAACCAGCGTTTCACGAACTCGCCGGCGTTCCGTGAGTAGCCGAGGTTGCGCACGCTGATGATCATCGAGCCGGCGACGACGCCGGCAATGATCGTCCATTTGACGTCTTCCAGCTGCAGGAAGAAATCGGCGGTGTAGGGAATGAAATCCTCGCGCGGCGCCTCGCCGATGAAGGCGCTGAACACCTGCTCCTTCATGATCCCGCCCTGGCTTGCGCGGGTGACGTATTCGAGGCGGTCCAGCGTGATTTCTGCTCCCTCCATCTTCCGGATGAGCGCGGCGTCCGCCAATGGATAGAGGAAGGTGAACGCTTCCAGGTCGACGCGATTCGTATGACGCGCAAAAAACAACGTGTCCGACTTGATTGCATACAGCATCGCGGTCGCCGTGCGCTCCGAGATGTTCACGTCGACCGCGCGCAGATGCTCCGTCAGGATGGTCGAGGTCGACCCGTAATCAGCGCGGATGTCCTTGTAGGCAGCGCTGTATCCGGTCTGTTCAGGGTGGTGGTCGACTACGAGATCCACCCGATCCAGCATTCCGCCGAAATAGTGCGGCTGGACGTCCACGGTGGCGATGCGATCGAATTCGCCGAAGTGAGCCGGCGTGACTTTCTCGACATGGATGTCGAGCATGTTCGCCATACGCAGGTTTTCCGGCCGCGTCACTCCCTGGATTGCCCCGATGATTGCAGTAGTCTTTGTGCGGCGAAGCAGGTTCCGCAGCGCCAGCCCGCTGGCCAGCGCGTCGGGATCCGGCTCGTTATGCAGGAGGATCAGGACTTTGTCGGCGTCGGCGAAGTACCGCTGGTACTGCTGGACGCGGGCCCGAGTCAGCGAGCGGCTGAGCTCGGTGACCAGGGTTGGCCGGATGAGTTCAGGGAGATCCAGATGGGTGACGTCGGGAAACTCCGCGCGCATCGCATCCGCGGTCTTACCCGGGGAGGTATGCAGAACGTAAACGAGAGTGCCGCCCGCATCGCGGATCGCCGACAACACTTTTTTCACGCTGCGGCGGCCGTTGTCCTCGACGATGAAACAGGTGTTGGGGGAGATGTCCGCTTTCAGGTAGGTGTCGATGCGCCGGGGGTCGCCGGCGCTTGCCTCAATCCCGGCGTCGTGGAGCCGGCGGGCGAGCGGTCGGCTTTCGACGAGGAAATCGACCTCGAAGCTGGGCAGCAGAACGGTGTCGAGCGACCTTATGACGAGCTCGTCCTGGCAGATTGCAAAGACGCGCATGTCAGGAACGGTGAACGACCATGACCAAACGGACATTATACGCCGTGGCCGAGTTACCCGTTTCGCTGTTCCTCGCCGCGACCGTCCTGCTGGCGTCACCCTTCGTGCCGGGCGCCGCAGCCCAAGGGGCCGCCTGCGCGGCTTGCGTGGCGCTTTCCGTGTCCCCCGAGCAGGTCTCGCTGCTTCCAGCGGAACTCGACGGGATGGAGGTGCTCGTCCGCGTCGCCCCCGGCTCCGAGGCGACCGCCGCTGAAGCCCTGGCGTCGATTGAGAAGCGTGGAGGGCGCCCGGGCCTCCTCGTGACGGCACTCCCACAAACGAGCCCTGCCCCCGAGCTCGTGGCTGCCGCGCGCCGCGTGGTGATAGGCATCGAGGGTCCTCGCGCCGGCGAGGCCCCTGACGAATACGTGTTCGGGCTGAAGACGCGGCTGACCGCGATCCGCGCCGCGGCCCCGGCGACGCTGATGCTCGGACTGGCCGCGGACGTCCCGACGATGACGTTCGTGCTCGCGCGCGAACTCGGTTCCTATGTCGACTTCGTCGTGGTCAATGGCCGCGACCCGTTCGACGCGCCGGGCACGGAGATCTGGCGCGCGGTTGCCTCACCGTCCGCGTCGGTGCCGGACGTGCTCGCCTTGACGAAGAGCGCGCCTGGGGTCACCCATTGGCTGTGGCGCCTGCCGGACGATCCGGCGGCCGCCGCACCGCTCGCGACCGAGCTCGCGCGCGTCGCGGCGCTCCCTGCCGGCGTCGAGCCGACGCAGCCAGCCGGCGAGCGGGTCGGTGAGAATGTCGAGGTGGTTGGATCGCGCGCGCTGACCGTCGAGGAAATCGTCGCGCGGCACCAGGCGGCCGCGGCGCGCCAGGCGGCGATCGTCCACGAACTGATCGCGATCGGCACGCTGACGCTGACGTTCGAGGCGCCCGGCTTCCCCGCGCCCGTCTCGATCAGTTCTGACACGACGATTTACACCGGGCGGGACAGGACGGAGATCGAGCAGCGCGCGATTCGAGTCAACGGGATTGCGTTCAGCGGCAAGGCGATCCCGCGCCTGCCAATTATCGAGCCCGAACGGGTCGCTTCGCCGCCGCTGGCCATCGAGCTGACGAACCGCTATCAGTATCGCTTGGCGGGCCGCGATACGGTCGCGGGAACGCCGTGTTACGTCGTGGCGTTCGAGCCGGATCCCAATCCTCGGGAGAACAGCCGGCCCCTTTTCCGCGGCCAGGCATGGATTGCGATGGATTCCTTCGCGATGCTGAAGGTGGCCGCGGCGCAAACGGGCCTTCGCGGCGCCATCGTGGCGTCCGAGCAGACGGACGAATTCAGCCAGGTGCAGCCCGGCATCTGGCTGCTCGCACGTTCCGACGTACGCCAGATGTACGAAGGCGCGGCGCATCGGACCCCGATCCACCGCGTGCTGGCAATCAGCCGCACCGAGGTGAATCCGCCGGACCTGAACGAGCGACGGACCCGCGCCTATGGTGAAGCGGCGCTGATGCTCCGCGACACGCCGCAGGGCTTTCGCTATCTCAAAAAGGAAACCGAGCCCGGCAAGGATGCACCGGAGATTGCCGGCCGGGCCAATCGCGTCCGTACGCTGATTGGCGGCGTGATCATCGATCCGAACATCTCGGTGCCGCTGCCGTTTGCCGGCATCAGTTACGTCGATTTCAACCTGTTCAACACCGGCACCCAGTTCAATGGGTTCTTCGGCGGCACGTACGGGCAGCTCGCGTTCTCCATTCCCTCGCTGGGCGGAAGCCGCTGGCAGCTCGCCGGCCGCGCGTTCGGTATCGCGTCCTCGTACAACGATCGCGCGTTCGTGAATGGGCGCGAGATTTACGTAGAAGACATCCGGCAGCGCCCCGCGGCGGCATCGGTGTGGCTGCTGCGACCGTTGACCCCGCGCATCTCGATACGCGCGGGCTACGACCTGGATTACACTCACCTCGCACGCGGCGATCAAACGGCGATCGACTTCAGCGTCCCGGCCGATCAGGTCGTGCACGGGGTGCGGCTGGGGCTGGACGTGCAGCGCGCCGGCTGGAACGGCTCGATCTGGTGGAACGGTGCGCGGCGCACGGGCTGGCGCGCGTGGGGGCGCGACCGGCCGGGCGAGTACGACCCCGCGCAACGCGACTTTCAGCGTTACGGCGCGACGCTCGCGCGCTCAGCCGTCGTCACGCCGCATCTCGTCGCGCGTGCCGAGGCTGCCTGGATGGCCGGCAAGGACCTCGATCGCTTCAGCCGGTATTCGTTCGGCACATTCGACAACCGCCTGCGCGGCTATCCCTCGGCGCTGATCCGGTACGATCGAGGAGCGGTCGTGCGAACCGCTCTGGCGTGGGGCGTGTCGAAACTGGTGCGCGTCGATGGGTTCTTCGATTCGGCGTGGGCGCACGATCCCGGATTCGGCCGGGGGCTGCGCAACTACACGGGTGTCGGAGGCGCAGTCGAAGCTCCCGCGCCGTTCGGGACGCTGCTCGCGCTCGAATGGGGCTACGGATTCCGCGGCGTCAACACCAACGGCTCGCTCGGCACGCAGGTGTACAGAATCAGCGCGGTCAAAGTGTTCTAACTGAGAGGCCATGAAGGCGACGGCTACGTGGCTTCCGTGGTCTCGTAGTGTTGAGGTACCCCATGAACGGCCTTGGCGTGTCGTGCGCGAGCGTTGTGCTCGCGTCGACGTTTGTTCTCGCGCAACAGGTGCCGACGTTCCGCTCCCAGGCCGATCTCGTCAACTTCGCGATCGTCGTCACGGACAAGCACGGCATACCGGTGACCGGGCTCACCGCGGACGACTTCGAAGTCCGGGAGGAAGGGAAGCCGCAGACGATCAAGTTCTTCGCGGCGGGCGACCCTGAGAAGGCGCCGCCGCTCCACATCGGGTTCCTCCTCGACGCCAGCGGCAGCATGGAAGAGGACATCAAGGATGTGCGCACCGCGGCGATCAAGTTCCTCAACAAGATGGACCGCGCGCAGGACATCACGCTCGTCGATTTCGATACCGAAATCCGCGTGGCGCGCTACGAGCAGAGCCGCTACGACCACCTGATCGAGCGGATCCGCGGGCGCAAGACCGACGGCTACACCGCCCTGTATGACGCGCTCGGCCAGTACATCGGCGGCACGGCGGAACAGGACGGCCAGAAGGTCCTGATCATGTACACCGACGGCGGCGACACGCGCAGCACGCTCACGCTCAACGAAGTGCTCGATCTGCTGAAGGCCGCGGATGTCACCGTCTACGTGGTCGGCTATCTCGAACATCAGCGCAGCTCGTCGCGCATGCAACTGCAGATGGAACTGTCGCAGTTTTCACAGACGACCGGTGGCCTTGCCCTCTTCCCGACCAGCGTCAAAGAAGTCGAGAAGATGTACGACAAGATCGAGCGCGAGATTGCGGCGCGATACAGCCTGGGCTACACCTCGA
The DNA here is from genome assembly GCA_046731735.1 of Acidobacteriota bacterium. Lineage (GTDB taxonomy): Bacteria > Acidobacteriota > Vicinamibacteria > Vicinamibacterales > 2-12-FULL-66-21 > JALZOC01. The sequence goes on along the minus strand of JBKPLP010000155.1, from coordinate 67,012 downwards.
CCGACCCGCGCACCAATGGCGCGTGGCGCACCGTGGACATCCGGCTCAAGCGACCCGATCTCAAAGACGTCAAGCTGCGTACGCGCCGGGGCTACTACGCGCCGCTCCTGAAGTCACAAAAAGACGGGAAGTAGCTGTGGTACGCTGTTCAGATCACGATGGCCTCCAAATACGACCAGTTCAAGCTGGTCACCGACTTCGAGTTGCGCGGCGACCAGGCGCGCGCGATCGACGAGCTGGTCGAGGGGCTGAACCGCGGCGACAGAGCGCAGGTCCTGCTCGGCGTCACCGGTTCCGGCAAGACCTTCACGATGGCGCAGTGCATCGCGCGGGTGAACCGGCCGACCCTCGTGATGGCGCACAACAAGACGCTCGCCGCCCAGCTGTATCAAGAGTTCCGCCGCTTCTTTCCTGAGAACGCGGTCGAGTACTTCGTCAGTTACTACGACTACTACCAGCCCGAAGCCTACGTCCCCACGACCGATTCCTACATCGAGAAGGAAGCGACGATCAACGACGAGATCGACCGGATGCGGTTGTCCGCAACGCGGTCACTCTTCGAACGCCGGGACGTCATCATCGTCGCCAGCGTGTCGTGTATCTACGGTCTGGGATCGCCCGAAGCCTACTACGGGATGATGCTCCCGCTCGAGCGCGGACAGCGCATCGACCGCGAGCAGATTCTGCGCAAGCTCGTCGAGATCCAGTACGAGCGCAATGACCACGAGTTCGCGCGCGGCGTCTTCCGCGTGCGCGGCGACATCGTCGAGGTGCAGCCCTCGTACGAAGACACCGCCGTCCGTATCGAGCTGTTCGGCGACGAGGTCGACGAGCTGATCTCGTTCGATCCGCTGACCGGGAAAACGATCCGGAAGCACGACAAGGTCGCCATTTATCCCAAGACCCATTTCGTCACGTCGCGCGATCGCACCAAGGCTGCCGTCGAAAGCATCAAGGCGGAGCTCACGTGGTATCGCACGCAGCTCGAGTCGGAGGGCAAAGTGCTCGAGGCCCACCGGCTCCACCAGCGGACGATGTTCGACCTGGAGATGATCAAGGAGATCGGGTATTGCCACGGGATCGAGAACTACGCGCGGCACCTGACCGGACGACAGCCCGGGGAACCGCCGCCGACACTCCTCGATTACCTTCCCCCTGACGCGCTGACGATTGTCGACGAGAGCCATCAGACCGTCCCGCAGATTCGCGGGATGTACCACGGCGACCGATCGCGCAAGGAAGTGCTGGTGGCCTACGGTTTCCGTCTGCCGTCCGCCCTCGACAACCGGCCGCTCAACTTCGAGGAGTGGGAAGGACGCGTCAACCAGACATTGTTCGTGTCGGCGACTCCCGGTCCTTACGAGCTCCGGGGGGCGGGCGGCGTCGTGGTCGAACAGATCATCCGTCCGACCGGGCTGGTGGATCCGGTCATCGAAGTTCGCCCGGTCCGCGGTCAAGTCGACGATCTGCTGGCCGAGATCCGCGACCGCGCGGCGCGCGGCGAGCGCGTGCTGGTGACGACGCTGACCAAGCGGATGGCGGAAGATCTCACGCAGTACTACCAGGAGCTCGGGGTGAAGGTGCGCTACCTGCACTCCGACATCGACACGCTCGAGCGCATTCAAATCCTGCGCGACCTGCGCCGCGGCGAATTCGACGTGCTCGTCGGAATCAACCTGCTGCGCGAGGGGTTGGATCTGCCCGAAGTGTCGCTGGTGGCGATACTCGACGCCGACAAGGAGGGCTTCCTGCGGTCCGGCGGATCGCTGATCCAGACCGTCGGGCGTGCGGCGCGGAACGTCAACGGCCGCGCCATCATGTACGCGGATCGGATGACCGATTCGATGAAAGCGGCGATCGGCGAAACGGATCGCCGGCGTGCGATTCAGGAGGCCTATAACGCCGAACACGGCATCACCCCGGCATCGATCGTGAAGAGCATCGATGAGGTGATGACGAGCGTGTACGAACGGGATTACGTGACGGTTCCCGCCGATCCGGACGCCGAGCTCTTCCGTTCGCACGGCGAACTCGAGGCGCATGTCACCGCCCTGCATGCGCAGATGAAGGCGGCGGCCGCGAACCTCGAATTCGAAAAGGCGGCGGGGCTCCGCGATCGCATCAAGCAGCTGAAGACCCGCGAGCTTGGCTTGGCGGGGAGCCGGCGCTAGATGGTCGCGCTCGTCCAGACCTGGGCCAAATCGGCCCTGCTCGAAGTCCAGGAATACGTGCTGATGGTCGGCAAGGTGGCGCGCGCCTGCGTCACCCGGCCGTTCTACTTCCGCGACATCGTGGAGCAATTCGAAACCATTGGCGTCGGGTCGCTGACCGTCGTATTGCTGACCGGGATGTTCACCGGCATGGTGCTCGCGCTGCAGTCCGGGTTTACGCTCGATCAGTTCGGCGCCCGGTCGATGGTGGGACGGCTGGTGAGCGCCTCGATGGTCAAGGAGCTCGGGCCGGTGCTGACCGGATTGATGGTCGCGGGGCGCGTCGGCTCGGGGATCGCCGCGGAGCTGGGGTCGATGATGGTGACCGAGCAGATTGCCGCGCTGCGTGCGCTGGGCAGCGATCCGATGCGGAAGCTCGTCCTGCCGCGCATCCTCGCCGGACTGATCATGGTGCCGCTGCTCACCGTCGTCTCGGGCGGCATCGGGATGGTCGGCGGGTGGATCGTCACCGTGACGCAGCTGAAGGTCGCGTCCAGCGTGTACTGGAACAGCGTCGTCAACGGGCTCTACATTCAGGACGTCTGGATGGGACTGATCAAACCATTTTTCATCGGCTTCACGATCACGAGTATCGGCTGTCACGTCGGCATGCGCACGCACGGCGGCACGCAGGGGGTGGGGCGGGCAACGACGAACGCGGTCGTCGCCGCATCGGTCGCGGTCATCGCGGTCGACTTTTTCGTGACCAAGCTCCTCATCGCATTGATGTACTGATGCCGATTCAGCAGGCCCCCCGATCGCCGCTGCTCGAGGACGCGCTTGGCCCTGGCGGACCGATCGTCGTATTCGACCGCGTCAGCCTCGCGTTCGACGACAAGGAGATCCTTCGCGACGTGTCGTTCACGTTGAAGACGGGGCATACGAAGATTTTTCTCGGCGCCAGCGGTGCGGGAAAATCGACGATCCTGCGGCTGATTCTGGGGTTGCTGCGGCCCGATGCCGGGGCGATTTTCGTCAATGGCGAGCGCGTCGACAACATGAAGGAAGACGACCTGATGAAGGTGCGGGCCGATCTGGGCATGGTCTTCCAGGAAGGGGCGCTGTTCGATTCGCTCACCGTGCGCGAGAATGTCGGCTACAAGCTGTTCGAAGAGTCGGATGTGCCCCTCGACGCCGTCGACCAACGCGTCAAGGAGGTCCTCGGGTTCGTGCGCCTCTCGGAGTTCATCGACCGGATGCCGTCGGAGCTGTCAGGCGGCCAGCGGCGCCGCGTCGCCATCGCGCGGGCGATGACCGCCAAGCCCCGAATTCTGCTCTACGACGAGCCGACGACGGGGCTCGATCCGATTACGTCGCTGACTATCGACGAGGAGATCATCAAGCTGCGCGACCTCGAGGGGGTCAGCTCCATTGTCGTGACGCATCAGCTCCGCGATGCGTTCTTCGTCGCCGAGCACATGGCGGTGCGGGCGAGCGAGGAATTGCACATCGAGAAAGCACCGCCGCGCAAGGCGGACGAAGCGGAGTTCATCATGCTGAAAGACGGCCGCATCGGGTTCGAGGGCAATGCCAGCGAGCTGCGCGAGATGGCGGCGCGCGATCCGTATATTCACGCGTTTCTGTCCTAGGACTTTTATGCCACGCACACGATCGCTTGCCTGGGCGGAACTGAAAATCGGCATCGTCGCGGTGGTCGCGCTGGTTCTCGCGATCATGGTGATCATCGCCGTCGGAGGGCAGGGTGGGTTCTTCGCCGGGACCTACAAACTGCGGACGACCTTCAAGAATGTCCAGGGCATCAAGTCGGGCGCCGTGGTGCGTGTCGCGGGCGTGGATGTCGGCAAGGTCACCTCGGTCGATTTCGTCGGCGCCGAAGTTCAGGTCACCATGAAGGTGAACGACGAGAACCAGAGCCGCATCACCGAACAGTCACGCGCGTCGATCGGCTCGCTGAGCCTGCTGGGGGAGCCGATCATCGAGATCAGCCCGTCGTCGGCGGGGAAACCGCTGAAGGACGGCGATTTCATCCAGAGCGCGCGCACACCGGGACAGATCGCGGACGTGGCGGAGAACGCGACGCAGACGCTCGAGCAGGCGACCGGGCTGATCAAGCAGATCAGGGCGGGGCAGGGAACGGTGGGAAAACTCTTCACTGATGATCAGATGTATCGCGAGCTGAACGAGCTGGTCGCGTCGACCCAGGCGGTCGCCGAATCCATCAATCGAGGCAACGGCACACTCGGCAGACTGATTCGCGATCCCGTCGCCTACGACCGCGCCAACGCCGCGCTCGCGAATCTGCAGGAGTTGACCCGCCGGATCAACGCGGGCGAAGGCAGCATCGGGCGCCTGCTGCGCGACGAGCAGCTGGCGAAGTCGCTGACCTCGGCAACCGCCAACCTCGATCAGGTGACGGGACGGCTGTCGCGGGGTGAAGGAACGGCGGGCAAGCTGCTGACGGATCAGCAGCTCTACGATCGGTTCAATTCGATTGCGTCGCGCATTGACAAGCTGACGACCGACCTCGAGCAGGGACAGGGCAGCGCCGGCCAGTTGCTCCACGACAAGCAGTTATATGAGAACATGAACGGCGCGGCGAATGAGCTTCGGAGCCTCATCGGTGACATACGCAAGGATCCGAAGAAGTACCTGAATGTCAGGGTCAGCATTTTCTGAGTGGGAGAGAGGCCATGGCGAGAGACGACGGCGGCGCGGCGGGAACGGTGGTAATTGCGTTTGTCCTTGGGGCGGTCACCGGCGCGGCGGTCGCGCTGCTGATGGCGCCGACCTCGGGTGAGGAGACCCGCCGCATGCTCGCCGATCGCGCGCGGGAAGGCCGTGAGCGCGCGAGCGAAGCCGCGCGTCAGGCACGCGAGTTCGCGACGCGGCAGCGCGACACGATCTCGTCCGCGATCGATCGCGGCCGCGAGGCGTACCAGCAGGCGCGAAGCGGCACGGCCGGCCCGGGTCCGGCCACCGGCGGCGGAGAGGCTCTGTGACCAACGACTGGTCCAACGTCTTCCTCGCGGTCATCGCGATCGCCACGCTGCTGATGGCGCTCATCCAGGTCGGCGCGATCATCGCGGCGCTGCGGCTGGCGAAGCAGGCGCAGCAGCTGATCGCGTCCGTCCACCAGGACGTGAAGCCGCTCATCGCGCGCGCGAACGCCATCGCGGAGGAAGCCTCGCGGACCGTTGCGCTTGCGACTGCGCAGGCGCAGAAAGTCGATCGTCTGGTGACGGATTTGTCGGTGCGCGTCGAGCAGACGGCGGCGATCGTGCAAGACGCGATTGTCACGCCGGCGCGGGAAGGACTGGCGATCGTGGCGGCGATCCGTGCCAGTCTGGGGGCCCTCCGCACCCTGCGCGAGGCCGACCCCGGCGCCCGGCGAACCTCCGAGGAGGAGGATCCGCTCTTCATCGGGTGACAACCGGCTTTACGAGCCAGCCCAGGCGTGTTAAAAGGAGGGCCTCAGACTCATTTACAAGGTAGGTCCACATGCCACAGTTCCACCGGCATTGCCTGGGAGCCGCCGCCCTTCTGCTGTCCGCGGCGACGCTGCCCATTGCGGCCGCCGCGACGCAGGAGTCCAAGTCCGCCCAGGCTGCAAAAGAGCTGATCCAGGCGCTCGACGCCGCCAAGCTCGAAAACATCGCCGCCGCCGATCCGTCCGATCCCAACGCCTTCATCGCCGCGCTCTACATTCCCGGCACGCAACTGCTCGTCGTCTCCGCGAAATACGCCGCGCCGCCGCTGCTCACGGAGCGAATCAAAACCAACGACTACATGGGTGTGTACGTCGATCTGCAATCCGCATCGGTCCGCGGCAGCAAGGTATTCGTTCAGGACGCAGGCGCGGATGGCCTGAGGTCCAAGCCGGACGGCGATCAGGCGGCCGACACCTACGAACAGTCGGACAAGACCGTCCTCTTCGACGGGGACGCCAAGAAGGCCAAGATGAGCGACGCGGATTACACGAAGGCGTACTCGGACGCCGACGAGCGATACGCGAAGATGCTGTCGACGCTGACCGCGCAGGTCAAGGGGAAGAAGGCTGGATCGTGAACGATTGCCGGTTGCCGATTGGCGAGTGCAATGCCGGTTGCAGATTGACGATTGAATGTCGATTGACGATGGGAATGAAAACGGCCGCGTTACGGCGGCCGTTTTTTTTGGTTCCCTGCGAGTGGATCGAACCACTGTGAACCGCCGTTACATAATCACCGACTCGCGCCCCACCGTGGCTTTGCAGGAACTTTCCCTCCGGGCCGTGGCCCGTTTGCCCGCCTGTTGCGTGAAGCATTCCGCATTCGAACCGAGGAGGGCCCCGTAGACCGACCGCGAGATGGATCGTCGGGCTATCATTAGTGAGACCGTTCTCACCTCACGAATCATGTGCGTCCTGCGCGTGTACGGCGAACACTTCGATCCACAGAAATTCCTCGAGCATTCAAGTCTGCCCGCATACGAGTCATGGTGCAAAGGCGAGCCTCGGCGCTTAGGCGCCAAGTTCTACGGCCGCACGCACGATGAGGGTGGCTTCAAAGTCAACGTGAGCGGCAAGGAGTGGACGGATCTCCAAGGTCAGATTGCCGATGCGCTGGAATTTCTAGAAACGTTTCGGCGCGATCTGTCCGCGCTCGCTGCAAGCTCTGACGTCGAACAGGTGTATTTGGATTTTCCGTTTGCTTCCCCTGCTTCGGCAGAGCCTCCAATCTACCAAAGCGTGTTCTTGCCCCCGAAGCTTCTCGCGCTTGCCGGCGAACTGGGCGTAGGCATTGAGGTCTCGGTGTATCCGCAGATTTCCAAGGACGCCACGTAATGCTCCAACCCAGTCCTTCGATGACGATGAAGGCAGTCGCTCTGCTTACCGTTATGCCGGCAACTGTGCTGATCGCGGGCTGTGCGTTGTTTGGCATACGACACAAGATCGACTTCTCGCCACTGGAGCGGGCGAATCGACTCGTTGTGCTCACGCGCTCCGGTGATATCGTCAAGACGACGAATGATGCCGCGCAGGTGAGTGCGGCTGCGCGCTTCATCCAAGCCTATCGTTCGGGGTGGCAAGATCCCCTTCGAGGACCCGTCCCACCGGATTTCGTCCTTCACTTCTACGCTGGGAGCCGTGGCCTGGGTGGGTACGGTATCGGCCCCGGGTACCTGACGTCAGATCCTCCGACGGCAGGCTTTTGGTCAAGACCCGCGCCGCGTCAGGAAGTGAACCGTTTGGCGTCCATGCTGGGGCTGAAGCTCGGTGATAATTAAACGCAGAAGCAGCAGTCGGCGTCCCCCACGCCTCCGCCGCCACACCGGTGGTACATGTTCGCCGAACCGTGTATCGGCAAGTTAAACGCGGGTTGGGGTCTTTCACGGCAAAAGCGAAAGGGGCGCCTCGGTTGAGGCGCCCCCTTTCTTGCGTCCATTGCAGTTTCGTTGCAAGCGACCCGGATAAAATCTAGTGGGCGCTAGTGGATTCGAACCACTGACCCCCGCCGTGTGAAGGCGATGCTCTACCGCTGAGCCAAGCGCCCGTAATGGGAAGCACCAAGTGTAGCCCAACATCGCGCGGCCGGGCAACGCGCCGTGCAGGAGGTGGCTGCTCTACCGCATGTAGCGCCGGAACCACGCGACGATCCGCGCATCCCGATCGCGGCGATTATTGAGCGCCTCGTGGATCTCCTTCGCGTATACGATCAACTCGTACTCCTTCCGCAGGCCGCTTAACTTCGCCGCAAACGCCAGCGCCTGCGACACCGGTACTTCCTCGTCATCCGCACCATGAATCATCAGCAGTGGAACGGCGACCTTCTCCGGCCACTGCATGACCGAGCGTTCGGCGAGTGCGGCGGCGCCCCGACTCGGATAATCGGGAATCAGCTTCATCACGCGGGTGGCAACGCCGGCCATGCGTTGCTTCATCGCCTCCATCAGACCTTCCAGGTCGTAGATGCCGCCGACCACGGCTGCGGCATTCACCGGCACCCCGCGCGCAAGGGCCAGGAACGCCATCATCCCGCCGCGTGAATGGCCGTACAAGAAAATGTTCTTCGGATCCGCGTAGGGCAGCGAGGCCGCGAGAGAGACGAGCGTGACGACATCGCCGACGTCGGCCCCGCCGAACTCCTCCATGCCTTCCCCACCGTCGTTGCCACGATACTGCGACGCCAACACCACGAAACCGTTGGCGGAGAGCTCGTAGAAATCGAGAATGTTCGGCGCATCGATCTTCCCGACGTCCAGCAGACCGCCACGGTTGTAGATAATGACGGGATAGCGCCTTCCCTCCGGATCGCGAGGCTTGACCAGGAAGCCGACCACCTTCAGGCCATCGCTCAAGTACTGAATCCTGAGACAGTCGATCGACGCGTTGCTCTTTGCCCTGTCGTAATCAGCCTTCGAGTAGAAGCGTCTGGTAAAGGGCGTCTGTTCCTCGAACGTACTGAATTGACACGGCGACTGCGCGACGATCGCTGCCGCGGTCGGGACCTGCGCGCGATCGTGCCCCTCGGCGTGCACGAATCCGCCAAGCAATGCGGGAAGCAAGACACCGGCGAGTGTTCTCATGGGCTAAGATCCCGCAAGCTGACGGAGTGTGCCGCAACCGTGGATTCTCGGGTATATACGCAGGCGCGAGGAGATGGTTTACAACCGAGGTCGTTACCTTCAACACCGCAGTGCCCGCTGACGATCGACGAACCAAACCTCATTCCACATAACTGATGCATAGTTCGCATGATCTGGGAATTGACCACTACCCGCAGGAGTTCTCATGATGTCCGATTCGTCTCGATCGATTTCGTTGACTCGCATTTCAGTTGGTGTCGCCGTCGCAATCGCACTGCTCGCGCTCGGCGCGCTGGTCGACGCGCGTCAGGCGCAGCCCACGCCGCAACCTGCAGGACGCGGCAATCAGACTGATACCGGTCCAGTGCGCGACGATCGCAATGCGATCATCGGGTTCACCAAACTCGCGGAGATTCCTGGCACGCCGTGGCGCATTCATGACGCCTCGCGTCCGCACCCGCGCATGGTGACGCCGGGCGCGACCCCGGGTGCGGCGCCGGCCGACGCGATCGTGCTTTTCGACGGCAAGGATCTGTCGAAATGGATGTCGGCGCGGAACGCAGCGGACGCAAAGTGGCCGGTGCGGGACGGTTACTTCGAAACCGGCGCCGGAACCGGGTCGATCGTCACCCGCGAGAAGTTCGGCGACGTGCAGCTGCACCTCGAGTGGGCGACGCCGTCGCCCGCCAAGGGCGCCAGCCAGGACCGCGGCAATAGCGGCGTGAGCTTCATGGGCAAGTACGAGGTTCAGGTGCTCGATTCGTACGAGAACGTGACCTACGCGGACGGCCAGGCGGCCGCGATTTACGGCGAGTACCCGCCGCTCGTGAACGTGGCGAAGAAGCCGGGTGAGTGGCAGACCTACGACATCATCTTCGAGGCGCCGAAGTTCAACGGCACCATGACCGTCGCGCCTGCGTACGTCACGGTGCTCTGGAACGGCGTGCTCGTGCACCATCGGCGTCCGATCATGGGCCCCACGTCGGCGACCGCGACGGTCCATCAGTACGCGCCGCACGATCCGGAGCTGCCGCTGACGCTGCAGGATCACAACCACCCGGTTCGCTATCGCAATGTGTGGATTCGCAGGCTGGCGGGATACGATCAGCCGGAGAAATGAGGCGGCTGGCGGCTGGGTGGCTGGTGGCTAGTAGCTGATAGCTGATAGCTGATAGCTACGACGAAGTAAATCGTCGCAGCGGGATTGACTGTAGTCCCCAGGCGGCATTGACGATCTGAACGGCGTCGCTGCCGACCTGCGCGATCGCGTCGCCGTCGACTGCCAGCGCTCTCAGGTAGACAGACTGTGGCGTGCTCTGACCAAATGCGCAGAGTACCGCGTCTCGTGCGGGCGGGCTCGCCGGCTGACCCAGCGTCGCGCCATACCAGAAGCCTGACGCCAGGTAGCGATGCCCGTCCAAAACACCGGTGCCAGAGACATTGCACCGCGTGGGTTCGAGTTCCGTCGCGTCCGCGTAAACGACCTCGCCATCAATGCACACGGCTGTTCGGCTCGAAATCTTGCGGAACGCCAGGTGCTCGCCGCGAACGCTGCGGCCGGTGCCCCAGGTTTCAAGGATTCCCACTCGTGACTGGCGCGCGGCGTTTACGCGCACGCGTTGCACGAAGCTGCTGTCGGCGAACGGGATCGTGAGGCCCGGGTAGTACTCCAGATGGCCGTCTCCCTCGACCTCGAGGGTGACGGATTGCGACGCCTCCGTTCGCGCCGGCATGCCGAGTACGCGCGAGGCGGACTGCATGATGATCACGACGCGTGCGCCTGCCTGGACGGTGATGTCGATCGCGTACTCGTCTCCGGCACACAATCCCGGTCCGAGGTGGAGAATCTGGACCAGGACGCGCCCGTCCTCGAGCGCGAACGGGCGGACGATTTTCAGCGGCGCGCGCACGTGCGCCTGAGCGAGTACGGTGCCCGCGCGACCCGCGGCGAACGTGAGATCGAGGCGACCTACGACTTCTCGAACAGCACCTGACGCCGTATCCACTCGATGACCTCGTCCAGTCCGTCGCCGCGTTTCAGGTTGGTGAACACGATTGGCTTGCCGTTGCGAATCTTCTCGGCGTCGCGCTGCATCACCCCGAGGTCGGCCCCGACCAGCGGCGCGAGATCGGTCTTGTTGATGACCAGAAGATCGCTGCGCGTCACTCCCGGACCACCCTTGCGCGGTACTTTGTCGCCGCCGGCCACGTCGACGACGTAGATGCTGACGTCGACGAGCTCGGGGCTGAAGGACGCGGCGAGATTGTCGCCGCCGGATTCGAGAAACAGGATCTCGGCGTCCGGGAACCGCGCCCGCATCGCGTCGAGCGCCTCATGGTTGATCGAGGTGTCTTCGCGGATGGCGGTATGCGGGCAGCCGCCGGTCTGCACACCGCGAATCCGCTCGATCGGCAGCGCGCCGGAGCGCATCAGGAATTCGGCATCCTCATGGGTGTAGATGTCGTTGGTGATGACCACCAGACTGTAGCGATCCCGCAGCCGCTTGCACAAGCTGTCGAGCAGCGCCGTCTTGCCAGACCCGACCGGGCCGCCTACACCTATGGTGACGCTCATGAACCGAATCCCTAATCCCTAATCGCGAATCCCTAATCAAGAAATCCGCGAATCGCGAATCGCGGCGCTCACGACTGAAAGAGCCGTGTATGTAAACGTCCCTGCTGGTCACACCTGATGTCGAGCGCCGGTGTGCAGGTGAACATCGCGTCTTCCGGAGCCGCGATGACGCATTCGACGGCGTCGGCGAGCTGCGGCTGTAGTTCGACGATCAACGCTTGCGTCTGCGCCGGACTGACCGGCATGCACCGGGTCGCGGCGGCCAGCGTTCCCGCGAGCAGACTCTGCCCGTACGCGAGCAACAGCTCGCGCTGCGGCAGCTCCAGCAGCCGCGCGGCCGCGCCGACGATCACCGCGTGGTGAGCCGGCTGCGGATCGAGAGCAGCGATCTCGTCAGGATACAGCCGGCGGAGCAGCGTCAGCGTTCTCGTGCCGAGACGGACGCTGGCGTCGCGTACCGCCGGAACCACCTTGAACGCGCCGGCGCGGGACGCGAGCCGATCCAGTTCACGCGGCGCGGATGGTGCGCCGGCGGCGCTCCATGCCAGGCATGCGGCCGCGAGCTCGCCGCGCCCCCATCCGAGGGCGACCTGATTGGTCAGCAGCACGCGCAGCGCTGGGAGTCCGGCGCCGGCCTGCGCGTATGTTTCCAGGCCGCCGGAGTGTGCAAAGGCGCCGACCGGGAACTGCGAATCGAACAGCTGGAACAGCCGCAGCAGCTGCGCGCTGCGCATCAATGCGCGTGCTCCCCTGGGGCGCGTCCATGGAACGGGCGGCGCACCCGTTCGACGTCGACGCCCAGCTTGCGGATCCGCTCCAGCAACCCCTCATCTGCCAGCGTGACGACCTCCCGGTCTTCGATGTGGATGTCGCGATGCATATTCCCGATCAGATGCGCGACGCGCGCCGCCTCGGCGATGTCGCGCGGCCGCACCACCAGCACGTCCTCGTCGGCGGCGGACACGATGTATGCCGCTTCAGCGTCGTGGTGCAGCAGCTGCCCCGGATGGAGAATCGTGCCCGTCGGCAGCTCCAGCGCGAGGACGACGCCATCAGGCGCTTCCACCAGCCTCCGAACGCGTCGTCTGTCGTGCGCGCTCATCGGCAGCTCGACGACGGGGAGTCCTGCTGGCGGCTCAGCGTCGCGGCGGAGAATACGGATCGGGATTGCGGGTTCGGGTTTCATCTGGGGCCCCTACGATCTAATCGACGACAGTCACTGTCGCGCTGGCTTGGCTGCCAAAGGCAACAGAAGCAGGAGAGAAGGGGAGAATCCTGAACACCGCGAGTCCCGTATTCGCGTTTGCGCTCTTGGAGGTCGCAGCTTCTCCCTTTCTCCCTTCCTCCTGTTTTGATCTTCAGTGTGGCTGTCGCTCAGAACAAAAAATACCGCTGTGCCAGCGGCAGCCGCGCCGCGGCCTTCGGCTCTATTCTCTCTCCATCGATGGTGACGGTATAGCGCTCCGCATCGATCTCGATCGACGGCAGCGCATCGTTCATGGCCATATCCCGTTTGCCGAGCGTCCGCGTGTTCCGCACCGGCAGCAGGGTCCGCCGGAGCGATGCCGGCAGCGACCTCGAGTCGAGCGCGGCGCGCGAGACGAACGTCGCCGCGAGCCCGTCGGGCGCTTTGCCCAGCGCGCCGAACATCGGCCGATACCGCACCGGCTCAGGCGTCGGGATGGACGCGTTGGGGTCTCCCATCAGTGCCGCGACGATCATCCCGCCCTTGACGATGAGGTCGGGTTTGACGCCGAAAAAGGCCGGCGACCATAACACGAGGTCAGCCCACTTGCCGACCTCGATCGACCCGACGTAATCGGCGATCCCGTGCGTGCGTGCGGGATTGATCGTGTACTTCGCGACGTAACGGCGTATGCGCAGGTTGTCGTTCTCCGCCCGATCGCCGCGGAGCGCGCCTCGCGTCTCTTTCATCACGTGCGCCGTCTGCCACGTGCGTGTGATGACTTCGCCGACGCGGCCCATCGCCTGCGAGTCGGATGACATCATGCTGATCGCGCCGAGATCGTGCAGGACGTCCTCCGCGGCCATCGTCTCCGGCCGTATTCGCGACTCGGCGAACGCGACGTCTTCGGGTACCTGCGGGTTGAGGTGATGGCAGACCATCAGCATGTCCAGGTGCTCGTCGAGCGTGTTCACCGTGTACGGCATCGTCGGGTTCGTGCTCGACGGCAGCACGTTTGGCTGACCGCAGACCTTCATGATGTCGGGGGCGTGCCCGCCGCCGGCACCTTCGCTGTGGTAGGTGTGAATCGTCCGGCCCTTGAAGGCGGCGAGCGTGTCCTCGACGAATCCTGATTCGTTCAGCGTGTCGGTATGAATCGCGACCTGCACGTCGTACTCGTCCGCGACGCCGAGCGCGGTGTCGATTGCCTGCGGCGTCGTGCCCCAATCTTCGTGCAGCTTCAGGCCAATCGCTCCGGCGACGATCTGCTCGACCAGCGGGTCCGGCAGGGACGCGTTGCCTTTTCCCAGGAACCCGAAATTCAGCGGCAGTCCTTCGGCTGCTTCCAGCATCCGTCGAATGTTCCACTCACCGGGCGTGCAGGTCGTCGCCCGCGTGCCTTCCGCCGGCCCGGTGCCGCCGCCGATCATGGTGGTGATGCCGCTGTAGAGCGCTTCCCACGCCTGCTGCGGGCTGATGAAGTGGATGTGGGAATCGATTCCGCCCGCGGTCAGGATTCGATGCTCGCCCGCGAGGATTTCAGTCGACGGACCGATCTCGAGACCGGGCGTGACCCCGTCCTGAATGTCGGGATTGCCGGCCTTTCCGATCGCACTGATGCGGCCGTCGCGGACGCCCACGTCGGCCTTTACGACGCCCCAGTGATCCACGACGATGGCGTTCGTGATCACGAGGTCCGGCGCGCCCGCCGCGCGGGTTGCCTGGGATTGCCCTTGTCCATCGCGGATGACCTTGCCGCCACCGAACACGACCTCGTCACCATACCGCGCATGGTCGCGGTCGATCTCGAGCACGAGAGACGTGTCCCCGAGGCGAACGCGATCTCCGGTGGTGGGGCCGTAAAGATCGACGTACGTCCGCCGCGGAATCTTCACCGTCGATCCCCGGTGAAGCCGCGCTCGCTCGCACGGCTAACTGCCTGATCGCGCTGATCGTCGAGCGAGCCATTGACCAGTCCGCTCATGCCGAACACGCGGCGCGTCCCGCCAAACGGCACGAGATCGATCTCCCGTCCTTCGCCGGGTTCGAACCGAAGCGCGGTCCCGGCCGGGATGTTCAGATGACAGCCGTACGCGCGACCACGATCGAACCGAAGATGTTTGTTGACTTCGAAAAAGTGCGTGTGCGATCCGATCTGGATCGGCCGATCGCCGGCGTTGTCGACGCGGATGCGGATCGGCTCGCGTCCGGCATTCAGTTCGACGGGCTCGTCGCGCAGGAACAGCTCGCCCGGAATCATCGAATCGGGTCGTGGACGGTGACGAGCTTGGTGCCGTCCGGAAAGGTGCCTTCCACCTGGATTTCCGGAATCATCTCCGCGATCCCCTCCATCACGTCGTCGCGCGTCAACACCTGCGCGCCCATCACCATCAGATCGGCCACGCTCTTCCCGTCGCGGATGCCTTCGAGCACTTCGGCGGTGATGAGGGCGACAGCTTCTGGGTGGTTCAGCTTCAGGCCGCGGGCGCGCCGCCGCCGCGCGACGTCCGCCGCCGTGAAAATGAGGAGTTTATCGATCTCCCGCTCGGTGAGGCGCATAAAAGATGCTACTCGCCGGACGCGATCGCGTGCTGCACGGAGGCGCGCTTGTGGGCGGGCTGCTGCGACAGCTTCAGGCGCGGCATGATGCGAGTCAGCGTATCCATCATCTCTCGCACCATTCGTGGCGTTCGTTCGGAGCGCAGGTGGACCCAGCCGGTCTCGCGCACCATCGTCTCTCCCTGGATACGCGCGACCGACAGGCTCCCGCCGCGCGTCTCGCGCGCAACCGACTGGAAGGGGACGATGCTGATGCCGAGGCCCGAGGCAACCATCGACTTGATGATTTCTACGTTCTCGGTCTCGGCGACCACGCGTGGCTTGATGTCTGCACGGACGAAGAACTCGTCGATGACGCGCCGCGTGTTCGACCCGCTTTCGAACAAGATGAACGGCTGCCGGACGAGCGCGCTCGGGGAGACGACCTTGCTGCCCGCGAGGCGGTGGCCCCCTGGAGTGACCAGCAGGAGCTCCTCACGAATCACCGGCTCGGCGACCAGTGCGTTGTCGTCGACCGGCAGCGTCAGGAGTCCCAGATCAGCGGTCCCGGATCGGAGCTGGCGAATGAGCCGCGGTGTCCCACCCGTGATCACCTTGATGTCGACGTCGGGGTGCTGGCGGCGGAACTCCTTCAGCAGGCTCGGAAACACGTAGAGACACACCGTCATGCCGCCAACCAGGCGCAGTGTGCCGGTGAGTTTCTTCTTCGTGTCGAGGATGCTTTCCGACGTGTCGCGGATGTCGGCGAACACGCGGTGGCTGAGCTGCAGCAGCGTTTCTCCGGTCGGCGTGATCTGGATGCGCCGCCCGAAGCGGATAAAGAGCGGTTCCTTGAATTCTTCCTCGAGGAGCAGAACCTGACGGCTGATTGCGGACTGCGAGACGTGCAGGCGCGCGCCGGCCGCGGTGAAGGAACCGGTTTCGGCGATCGCGCGCAGAATCTCGAGCTGTCTCAGGTCCATTACTTCAAAGTCGCTTCAATCCCTAATCCCCAATCGTCAATCATGCATCTGATCCTCGTCGGTTCCCGATGAGGGATTCACGATCAGGGATTAGGGATTAGGGATGAATTCTAAACCCCCGCGGGCTGCCGGTGCTTCACGGGCTTCAGGAAGGGCATCAGCGCGCGCAGCCGGGCGCCGACCTCTTCGAGCTGTTGGCCCTGCTCGCGCTCCCGCTGGGCGTTGAACCACGGCCGTCCCTTGCGATCCTCCTCGATCCACTTCGCCGCATAGGTGCCGTCCTGGATCTCCTTGAGCATGCGGCGCATCTCGTTCCTCGTCTCCTCGTTGATCAGGCGCGGGCCGCCGGTATAGTCTCCGTGCTCCGCGGTGTCGCTGACCGAGTAACGCATGTAATTCAGGCCCCCCTGGTACATCAGATCGACGATCAGCTTCAGCTCGTGAAGGCATTCGAAGTACGCGATCTCGGGCTGGTACCCCGCTTCGACGAGCGTTTCGAATCCGGCCTTGACGAGGGCGCTGACGCCGCCGCACAGGACAGCCTGTTCGCCGAACAGGTCCGTTTCCGTTTCTTCGGCGAACGTCGTCTCAATGACGCCCGCCCGCGTCACGCCGATCCCTTTCGCGTAGGCGAGCGCGACCTGCTTGGCCTGCCCGCTGGCATCCTGGTGGACGGCCAGCAGCGCAGGCGTGCCCGCACCCTCCTGGTAGAGTTCGCGGACGCGGTGCCCCGGCGACTTCGGCGCAATCATCGAGACGTCGACATCCTTGGGAATATCGAGCGTGCCGAAGCGGACGTTGAACCCGTGCGCGAACATCAACGTGTTGCCTGCTTTCAGATGCGGCTTGATGGCGTCGCGGTAGAGCGTCGCCTGGATGGTGTCGGGCACGAGCACCATGATGACGTCGGCCCACTCCGATGCCGACGCCGGATCGGTAACGGTCAGGCCGTCGGCCTGCGCCTTGCCGCGCGATTTGCTCGACGCCTGCAGCCCGACGCGCACGTCGACGCCGCTGTCGCGCAGATTCAGCGCGTGCGCGTGCCCCTGCGATCCGTAGCCGAGGATTGCAACCTTGCGCCCGCGAATGAGCGCGAGATCCGCATCGGCGTCGTAATAGATTTTTGGCACTGTCAAACTCCTCAATTCGTTGTGACTTGTCCGTTAATGGTGTCTTCGCTGTTCGTTAGGGACTGCGCTGTCCGTTAGGAGCTGCGCTGTTCGTTGGTGGCTTCGCTGTCCGTCAATGGTTATTGTTATTCGCGAACCGCGAACCGCGAACCGCGAACCGCGAACCGCGAACCGCGAATCAAACCGAATACGACACGCCCGATTCCTCTTCCGGCAGCGCGGCCGTGGGGCCGCGGCCGTTCGCGGGCGAGCTGCCGACGCCTCGCGCCATCGCGACGCGGCCCGTGCGCACCATCTCGAGCACACCGTACGGCCGGAGCACATCGAGCAGCCCGTCGATCTTGGCTTCCGACCCGGCCATCTCGATGACGATCGACTCCGGCGTGACGTCGACGACGCGCGCCCCGAAGACCTCGGCGAGCTGCATGAGCGACGGGCGGTGTTCGCGATCGGCGCTCACCTTGATGAGCGCGAGATCGCGGATGACCGCCGGCCGATTGGTGATGTCCTCGACGCGGATGACGTGGATCAGCTTGTAGAGATGCGCGGCAATCCGCTGCGCGCCGCCGGAGTCGGTTTCGACGACGAGCGTCATGCGCGACACGCCGGGGGTTTCGCTGTGGCCGACCGCGAGGGAGACGATGTTGAATCCGCGCCGTCGGAAGAGCGACGACACGCGGTTCAGCACGCCGGGTCGATCTTCGACGTAGACGGTAAACGTATGCACCTTCATGATGTGTCTCCCTACAGATCGGCTCCCGTTTCGACGATGGGGTTCGGACGGCGGATCATGGCGTGCAGATCCGCGCCCGCGGGGACCATCGGATACACCGTATCTTCCTGTTCGACGCGGAAGTCGATCACCACCGGGCCGGGATGATTGCGCGCGTCGTCAACGGCCGGCAGCACGCCGGATCGCTGCGCCACGGCGATCCCGCGTACCCCAAATGCCTCGGCCAGCTTCACGAAATCGGGCCCCGACAGCGGCGTCGCCGCGTAGCGCCGCTCGTAGAAGAATTCCTGCCACTGGCGGACCATGCCGAGGAAGCCGTTGTTGATGATGGCGACCTTGATGGCGATCCCTTCCTGGACGGCCGTCGCCAGCTCGCACATCGTCATCTGGAAGCCGCCGTCGCCGACGATCGCCCACACTTCCGCGTCGGGCCTGGCGCGCTTCGCGCCGATCGCGGCCGGCACCGCGAAGCCCATCGTGCCGAGTCCGCCGGACGTGATCAGCGATCGCGGCGCCTCGTGGTGGTAGTACTGCGCCTCCCACATCTGATGCTGGCCGACGTCGGTGACCACGATGGTGTCGGTGTGCTTGGTCGCGCGCCACAGATCGTTGATGACATGCGCGGCATAGAGGTGCCCGTCGTCCGGCAACGACTGGATGTCGCGGACCGCGGAGTCGCCTTTCAACGCCTTGATGTGCGAGAGCCACGGCTCGCGGTTGCCCTTGGCGACGTCAGGCAGCAGCCGTTTCAGCACGTCGCGGAGATCGCCGACGATCGCGACATCGACCGGCACGTTCTTGTTGATCTCCGACGGATCGATTTCGATGTGGATCTTACGCGCGTGCGGCGCGTAGGTCCGGAGGTTGCCCGTGACGCGATCGTCGAAGCGCATGCCGGCGGCGATCAGCAGGTCGGCTTCCTGGATCGCATGGTTCACCCACGCCTCGCCGTGCATGCCCATCATTCCGATGTTCAGACCGTGCGAGGCGGGGAAGCCGCCGATGCCGAGGAGCGTCATGGCGACCGGAATCTGCGCCTTCTCCGCGAACGTCCGCAACTCGTCCATCGCGCCGGAGATGAGCACACCATGGCCGGCGAGAATCACCGGCCGCTGCGCTTCGTTCAAGAGCGCCGTGGCCTGAGCGAGCGCTTGCGTCGGCGTCTCGACAACCGAACGCCAGCCGGGGACACCGGGCGCCGCCGCCTCCCAATCGAACTCGCACGAGCCCTGCTGGGCATCTTTGGTGACGTCGATCAGCACCGGTCCGGGACGGCCGGACTTCGCGATCACGAATGCCTCGCGAACGGCGCGCGCGATGTCTTCGGCGCGCGTGACCAGATAGTTGTGCTTCGTTACCGGCAGGGTAATGCCGGTAATGTCGATCTCCTGGAACGCATCGCTGCCGATCAGCCGGCTGCCGACCTGCCCGGTGATACAGACGATGGGGGAGGAATCCAACATCGCGGTGGCGATGCCGGTCACCATGTTCGTCGCGCCGGGACCCGATGTGGCGATCGCGACGCCGACGCCGCCGCTCGCGCGCGCGTAGCCGTCCGCCATGTGCGTCGCGCCCTGCTCATGCCGGACCAGGACGTGACGAATCGGGTAGTCCAGCATCGCGTCGTAGGCGGGCAGGATGGCGCCGCCGGGATAACCGAAGATATCGGTTACTCCTTCACGAACCAGGCATTCCCAGAGAATCTGCGCACCAGTCAACTTCATATCTTTTCCTTGAGCCCTCAGCCCTGAAGCCTTGAAGCCCTGAAGCCGTCTTACACCGCCGACGTCACCGCGCCTTCAGCCGCGGACGATACCAGCCGCGCGTATTTCGCCATGACACCGGTCGTGAACCGCGGCGGCAGCGGTTTGCAGGTCTTCAGCCGCGCCCCGATCTCAGCGTCGCTGATGTCTACTTTCAACGTGCGCCGGGGAATGTCGAACACGATCGTGTCGCCGTCGCGCACGGCGGCGATCGGGCCACCTGCGGCGGCTTCGGGCGCGACGTGTCCGGCCATGAGGCCATGGGTCGCCCCCGAAAAACGTCCGTCGGTGACGAGGGCGACTGTTTCACCGAGTCCGGCTCCGACGATCGCTGCGGTGACCCCGAGCATCTCGCGCATCCCTGGGCCTCCTTTCGGCCCTTCGTGGCGGATGACGACCACGTCGCCCGCCTTGATGCGCCCGGCCTGAACGGCTTCGAACGCGTCTTCCTCGCTGTCGAACACACGCGCCGGACCGCGATGAGTCGCGAAGTCGTGTCCCGCGACCTTCACCACGCACCCCTCGGGCGCGAGGTTGCCTCTGAGGATCACGAGCCCGCCGGATGACTTCAGCGGCTGATGCACGGGCCGAACGACCTGCTGGCCGGGTGTTTCCACGGCGGCGTCCGCCTCTTCGCCGATCGTCCGGCCGCTGACGGTGATGGCGTTCGCGTGCAGCGCGCCAGCCGCTTTCAGCCGGCTCGCAACGATCCGCGTGCCTCCCGCTTTGTGGAGATCGACGGCCACGAAGCGCCCGCCCGGCTTGAGATCCGCGAACAGCGGCGTGCGCGCGCTGATCCGGTCGAAGTCCTCGAGCCGCAGCGTGACGCCCGCTTCGCGTGCGATCGCGATGAGGTGCAGAACGGCGTTGGTCGAGCCGCCGGTGCCGGCGACCGCCGCGATGGCGTTTTCCAGCGCCTCACGCGTGACGATTGTGGACGGGCGAGCGCCGCGTTTCAGCACGTCCATGACCAGCGCGCCCGTCTTGTGCGCCACGTCGTTTTTTGCCGCGTCGGTCGCGGGAACGTCGCCGCTGCCCATTGCCGCGAGGCCGAGGAACTCGCACGCCGTGGCCATGGTGTTCGCGGTGAACTGGCCGCCGCAGGCTCCGGCGCCCGGACACGCGTTGTCTTCGATGTCACACAGCTGCGCGTCGGTCAGCCGGCCCGCCGCATGCGCGCCGACCGCTTCGAAGACGTCCTGGATGGTGACGTCACGGTTGGCAAAACGGCCCGGAGCGATCGACCCGCCGTAGAGGAGAACGCCGGGAATGTCGAGCCGCGCGAGCGCCATTGCCGCGCCGGGGATGGTCTTGTCACAGCCGACCAGCACGACGAGCGCGTCGAACAGGTTGCCGCGCGCGACGAGCTCGATGCTGTCCGCGATCACTTCGCGGCTGACGAGCGACGTGCGCATGCCCGCGGATCCCATCGTGATGCCGTCGGAGATCGAGACCGTGTTGAACTCCATCGGCGTGCCGCCGGCCTCGCGAATCCCTTCCTTGACACGCACGGCGAGATCCCGCAGGTGATAGTTGCACGGGCCGATTTCGATCCAGGTGTTCGCCACGCCGACGAGCGGCTTCGCGAGGTCATCGCGCGTGAACCCCGCAGCGTGAAGCATCGCGCGCGCCGGCGCCCGGCTCGCGCCTTCGGTGATGCCACCGCTCTGCCATTTCAACGGGCGCGGCGTCTGATCACCCACGGGCGCCTCCGTGGTTCGATCGCGGGGTTTCCGTCGCTTCGTCGGGCTCGCGCCATCGCGGGTACGATCCGAGCGTCCGGAGCGACGGTGCGAATTCAGCGAGGTGCACCATGGCGCGCGCACACTGCAGGTCCTCTCGTGCCGCCGCGACGTCGAGGTAGAACAGGTATTCCCACGGGCGTCCGGGCACCGGGCGCGATTCGAGCTTCGACAGATCGATGTCGCGCAGCGCGAACACGCTCAGCGCCTTGAAGAGCGCTCCCGGCGCACTCTTCAGCGTGAACACGAGACTGGTCTTGTTGGGCGCCCCGAGCGGAACGCGCTGACGCGAGATGGCCAGGAACCGTGTGATGTTGTCGTCGAAGTCCTGGATGCCGGTCTTGACGGCGTCGAGGCCAAACAGCTGACCGGCGCGCTCGGAAGCGATCGCCGCGGTGTCGCGGCGCTGTTCGTCGCGCACCATCTTCGCGCTGCCTGCCGTGTCGTACGTGGCAATCGCCTCGACGTGTTCGAGGCCGCGGAGGAAGCGGGCGCACTGGGCGAGCGCCTGCGGGTGCGACAACACCCGACGCACATCGTCGAGCTCGACTCCCGGCAGCGCGAGGAGGTTGTGCACCACGGGCACCTGCACCTCGCCGACGATGGACAGCTCCCGCTCGACCAGGAGGTCGTAATTGCGGTGGATGGATCCGCCGATGGAATTCTCGATCGGGACGACGCCGAGGTTCACCGTCCCGGTGCTGACCGCGTCGAACACGTCATCGAACGTGGGGCAGGGACGCGGCTCAGCCTCCGGCAGCAACCGCAGAACGGCCGCTTCGCTGAACGCGCCCGGTTCACCTTGATACGCGACTCGCACTGGCTCTCCTCGGCGCCGGGGCTAAAGCCCCGGCCTACAACTAACGCCCCGGCCTACAACACCGGCTCTCATAAGGCGGGGCTTTATGCCCCGCCTTAGGGCGGCGGACGTGCCGCCCTATAGCTCCAGAAACAAAAAGGCCGTCGCCCGGTTTCGAGTGACGGCCTGTCTGCCTGTTGATTTCTTGCGCCGTCACTCGTGTGGACATCGGGCCAGGATTCGGCCGGTAAGACGGCCGATGACCCCGACAACGACGATCCCCGGAATGACCGGTCCACGCATATGGTTATGGTGACGGCCGGGCGTCGTGAAGTCAAATTTATAATGTTTTCAACTTCATAAGATCAGTTAATGGGATGACGGCCTGGGCTTGACGCTGTCCAGGGGTGCCGCCTATACTCGACAGCCAGAAGCGATGCGGTTCCAGTCCAAGGCTACGGCGATGTGTTGCACGTGTATGCGAATTCGAACCATTCGAATTCGCCACGCCGGCGGTCTTTGCGCACGCGCTTCCTGACGAAACAGCCCAATTAAAGGCATTGCGCACCCCAACCCGCCGGCTCTCAGCCGGCGGGTTTTTTTTTGAGTGTAGGGCGACCCTTTTAGGGTCGCCGCGGCGTCAGGCGTAAGACGAGGAGAGATCGTGTGGTAGTCCTGAAATTCGGCGGCACCTCAGTCGGCGAGGTGGAATCGATTCGGCGGGTGGCCGGGATCATCGCGGCCGAACGACGGTCGCGCCTAGTGGTGGTGTCGGCGCTCGCCGGTGTGACCGACGCGCTGCTGAACGTGGCGGCTGCGGGCGCGACGATTCCGGGGAATCCGCCGCCGCGCAACCTCGACCTGCTGTTGCGCCGGCACCTCGCGGCGGCCGAGATGATTCGCGAACGCACGGCACGGGTGGCACTCCAGCACGAGTTCTATGCGATTGCCGCGCAGGTCGCCGCGACCCTCGAAGCGGCGCCGGGGCGCCTGTCCGCGCGCTCGGTCGATGAGGTGGCGGCAGCGGGAGAGCTCTGGAGCAGCCGGCTGCTGGCGGCAGTGCTGCGCGATGGCGGCGTGCCGGCCACGTGGCTCGATGCCCGGGACGTCCTGCGCACGAACAGCCACCACGGCGGCGCCGCTCCCGATCTCATCGCGACACGCGAAGCCTGTGTCCGTCTCGTGCGCCCCGAGCTCGATCGCGGCGATATCGTGGTCCTCGGCGGCTTCATCGGATCCGATGCGAAGGGCGTGACGACGACGCTCGGGCGCGGCGGGTCGGACTGCTCCGCCGCGGTGTTCGGTGCCTGCCTCGGCGCGGACGAGATTCAGATCTGGACCGACGTCGACGGCATCATGACCGCCGACCCGCGCCTGGTACCCCATGCGCGTCTCGTACCGCATCTTTCGTACGGTGAAGCACACGACCTCGCGTCGTTTGGCGCGAAGGTGCTGCACCCCGGTACGATCGCGCCAGCCGTCGATTGCGCGATTCCCGTTGTCGTCCGCAACTCGCAACGGCCGCACGTGTCCGGAACCGTCGTCAGCGCCGCGCGAACCGCGGAGGACGCGCGGCCGGTGGCCGGTCTCGCCTGCCGCGACGGCGCGATCCTGTTCGAAGTCCTCGCCCACGAACGCGCCGACGTCGACGAGTTCGTATCGCGGGTGTTTGGTGAGCTCGAACTCGCGGACGTCGAGGCCGTCCTCGCTGATCTGTGCGGAAACCGGCTCGTGTTCACGGTTCAGGCAGCGCCGACGCTTGATCTACTACGCCGATCGCTTGGAAAATTTGCCGACGTCCGGGTGACCGACGATCTTGCGACGGTGACGGTGGTGGGCGAAGGGTTGAGTGCGAATCGGCATCTGGCAGCGGATGTGGCCGGCGCCCTGCGCGATTTGCAGGTTCATCTCGTTGCCCAACCGGACGGTAAGCGGACGCTGTCGTTCGTCGTCGACGCGACTCAGGCGATACCTGCCGTGTCGCGGCTGCACGACTGGTTCTTCGGAGGTGCGCGCCGCCGCGACGCCGCGCAGACGCCTATGGTGCAGGCATGAGCGCGCCCGCCGCAGCCACAGTCCCGTCCGCCGCGACGAAGCCGGTTACGCAGAGGACCCGCGTGGCGATCGCCGGGTTCGGTACCGTCGGTCGATCCGTGGCCCGGCTGCTGCAGGATCTCGCGCCGCCCGAACTTCAGCTCGTGGCGATTCTGAATCGCGGTATCGAACGCAAGCGCGTCGACTGGCTCGACGACTCCATCCGCTGGACCGACAGGATCGACGACGTGCTGAACGACGACGTGGACGTCCTCGTCGAGCTGATCGGTGGACGGATGCCGGCCGAGGAGTGGATCCGACGGGCGCTGAGAGCAGGGAAGTCGGTCGTCACCGCCAACAAACAGGTGATAGCTCACGCCGGTCCTGAGTTACTGGAAGAGGCGGCACGATCGAAACGGCACGTGCGCTTCGAGGCTGCGGTCGCTGGCGGCGTCCCGGTGATCCGCGCGATTGAGCACGGGCTCGCCGGGGACAAGCTGACCCGCGTCGCCGGGATTCTCAACGGCACGTGCAACTACATCCTGAGCCGCATGGAGCGGCAGCGCGTGCCATTCTGGGAAGCGCTCGCGGAGGCCCAGGCGCTGGGGCTTGCCGAAGCCGATCCGTCTCAGGACATCGAAGGGTTCGACGCCCAGGCGAAGCTCGCGATTCTGGCTCACATCGCGCTGCGGACGCACGTGCCCGCGGGTGCAATCCAGTCGCGGCGCATCGACGTCATCGACGCGGTCGACTTCGTCTACGCGCAGCAGATGGGTTGCACCATCCGGCAGGTCGCGTGGGCCGAACGGACAGCGGATCCCCGTGTGTTGACCGCGGCGGTCGGGCCGGCGCTCGTGCCGCTCGATTCGCCGCTCGCGCGCGTGCGCGGCAGCGAGAACCTGGTGACCCTGCGCGGCCAGTATGGTGGCGAAACGACGTTTGGGGGCCTTGGCGCGGGCGGAGAGCCGACGGCCGTGGCTGTCATGTCGGACCTGCTCGCGATCGCGCGCGAAGCCGTGCCCTTCAGCTCCCGTGCGGCTGCGAACCGGGCAGACGTGTCGCCGGATTTCACCAGCGCGTTCTACGTGCGCTTCACCGTCGCGGACCGACCGGGAATCATCGCAGCGCTCGCGACCGTCTTCGCGCGCCACGACATCAACATCGACGCAATTCTTCAGGAGCCCGGGTTTCCCGCCGGCCGCCGGCCCTTCGTGGTCAGCCTCGATCCGGCCCCGGCGTCCGCGATCGATCGGGCGATCCAGGAAATGTCCCAGTGCGATTTTCACGGTGAGCCGCCAGTCGTGCTTCCCGTGCTGTCATCGGCCACCCCGGGGAGCGCGGCGTGAGCTATCGCGCCGAGTTCCGCTGCGTCGCCGGCTGTCCCGGGTCGTATTCGCTGGACACGGTCATCTACCGCTGTCCGACCTGCGGCGGTCTGCTCGAGGTCGTTCACGACCTGGACGCGCTCCGCGACCGGAGCGCGGCGGCGTGGATGCGTCTCTTCGATGAACGGTACAAGCGCACCGCATGGCCGTACGGATCGAGCGTCTGGGGCAAGAAGGAGTGGGTCTGCCCGGAAATCGAAGATGAGAACGTAGTCTCGATGGATGAGGGGGGCACGAATCTGTTTCTCGCCGACGCGTTCGGCCGATCGATCGGCTTGAAGGACGTCTGGGTCAAGTTGTGTGGCAACTCGCACACGGGATCGTTCAAGGACCTCGGGATGACGGTGCTCGTGTCCATGGTCCGCCAGATGATGGCCCAGGGGAAGCAGATCCGCGCAGTCGGCTGCGCGTCCACGGGCGATACGTCGGCATCGCTTGCCGCGTACGCCGCCGCCGCGGAGATTCCCGCCATTGTCGTGCTGCCGCGGGGGAAAGTGACCGTCGCGCAACTGGTCCAGCCCCTGGCCAACGGAGCGGTCGTCTTCGCACTCGACACGGATTTTGACGGGTGCATGGCGATCATCCAGCGGCTGGCCGACGACGAAGGGCTGTACCTGGCGAACTCGATGAACAGTCTGCGGCTCGAAGGGCAGAAGACGGTCGCCATCGAGATTGCCCAGCAGTTCGACTGGCAGGTGCCGGACGTCGTCATCGTCCCGGCGGGCAACCTGGGAAACATCAGCGCGTTCGCCGCCGGCTTTGAGATGATGCGGGACCTTGGCCTGGTTGCGCGCGTGCCGCGACTGATCGCGGCGCAGGCCGAAGCGGCCAACCCGCTTTACCTGGCGTCGCTGAATCGCTGGCAATTCAAGCCGGTCACCGCGCGTCCGACGCTCGCGTCGGCGATTCAAATCGGGAACCCGGTTTCCGTGCAGAAGGCGATTGCCGCCCTGAAGCGCTCCGGCGGGACAGTCGAACAGGCCAACGAGCAGGAGCTTGCGGACGCGGTCGCTCATGCCGACAAGACCGGCATGTTCGCGTGTCCGCACACCGGCGTTGCGCTGGCCGCACTGATCAAGCTCGCAGGACGAGGCGAGATCAAGGCAAGCGACCGGGTGGTGGTGATTTCGACCGCGAGCGGCCTGAAATTCACGGATTTCAAGGCGGGCTACCACGCGGGCACCCTGGAGGGGATCGTGTCGCGGCGGGCGAACCGCCCCATCGAGCTGCCCAACGATTATGACCAGGTGCGGAGGCACCTCGATCTTGCGATTCCGGCCTGAGGTGGGGTATAAACAGCAAAATGCTCTACGGGAACCCCTGCGCCTGTAATTGTTGCTGCTGCTGCTGTATGTGCAGCATTCGGGGCTTCCCTGCCTTCGGTCCAGGCGTGATGTTCTAAAGCATTCAACGCACGAGACATAACGAAGCCCGGGAGGCCAGACACCTCCCGGGCTTTTTGTTTTTCATGGAAAGGAGTTGCCGTCATCGCCCTGTTCCCAGCGTTCCTGAAGTTGCACCGCCGCCGGGTGCTCGTCGTCGGCGCCGGTCCTGTCGCCGCGTCGAAGCTGGCCGCACTGAAGGCCGCTGGCGCTGACGTGACGGTCGTCGCGCCCGACGTGTGCCAAGAGGTCGAGGCCGCCGGCGTACGAATCGAGCGCCGGGGTTTCGAGCCGTCGGATGTCGACGAGGCCTGGTTCGTTGTTGCGGCCGCGCCCCCCGAGGTCAATCGCCGTGTGGCGGAGGCAGCGGAGCGCCGGCAGGTTTTCGTGAACGCCGTCGACGATCCCGCGAACGCCACCGTGTATCTCGGCGGCGTCGTCCGTCGGGGCGGGGTGACGCTGGGGATCTCGACCGACGGAGCGGCGCCCGCGCTCGCGGGACTGCTTCGCGAAGCGCTGGATGCCCTGCTCCCGAGTGATCTCGAGAGTTGGAGCGAGCGCGCACACGAGCTGCGCCGCTCATGGCGCGAGCGGGAAGTGCCGATGGAGGCACGCCGCCCGGAGCTGCTCGAAGCCCTGAATGCGCTCTACACATCGAGATCGATGTCGACTAAGCGGGATGTCGATCGAACCAGCGGCACGAGCGATGAGCGAGTGCTGGCAGGCGTTGAGGGTGGGGCCCCGATGTTGACTAAGCGGGATGTCGATCGAACCAGCGGCACGAGCGATGAGCGAGTGCTGGCAGGCGTTGAGGGTGGGGCCCCGATGTTGACTAAGCGGGATGTCGATCGAAACAGCGGCACGAGCGATGAGCGAGTGCTGGCAGGCGCTGGGGGTGGGGCCCCAGCGCAGAGTAAAAAATGACTGGTTCTGTCTCCCTCATCGGCGCCGGCCCGGGCGATCCGGAGCTGCTCACCGTCAAGGCCGTGCGGCGTCTCGAGGAAGCGGATCTGGTGCTCTACGATGCGCTCGTGGATACTGCCGCGTTGCGCCATGCCGCGCGCGCGCGGCGTTTCTTCGTCGGTAAGCGCGCGGGGCGCCCGGCGATCCGGCAGGACGCGATCAACCGGCTGATGGTTCGCGAGGCGCGGCGCGGCCACAAGGTCGTCCGCCTGAAGTGCGGCGACCCGTTCGTGTTCGGCCGCGGCGGCGAAGAGGCGCTGGCCCTCGCTGCCGCAGGCATCCCCTGTGAAGTCGTTCCGGGAATCAGCAGCGCCATCGCGGCGCCGCTGCTTGCGGGGATTCCCGTCACGCATCGCGGTCTGGCATCTGCGTTCATCGTCCTCTCGGGCCATGCCGAGTCGGCGTATGGGCCGGTGCTGCGGTCGCTGGCGCCGGGCAGCGCGACGATCGTCGTACTCATGGGCATCGCGAATCGTGCGGCGATCGTCGACCAGCTGCGCGCATCGGGCTGGGCTGCGCAGACTCCGGCGGCCGTGCTGTTCGGCGCCTCGCACCCCGGGGCGGAGGAGTGGCACGGCACGCTCGATTTACTCGCCGTGCGGGACGCCGTCGAGGACAGCGGCCTGCCGGGCGTCATCGTCGTCGGGGCGGTCGCGGCGCTGGCTGGCCTTCTTTCAACGCAGGACGCGGTGCGGCACGCCGAAGCCGAGCGCCGAAGTCTGAGCGGGATATAACTCATATGGCAGTCTTGGACGATCCTCGCACTTACGGCCGCACCCGGCTGTCCTTTGCCGATACCAACGACATCGACGAGTTCGTGCGCACACTCGATCAGTTCGAGCGCGGCGACATATCACCCGAGGAGTGGCGTCGGTTCCGTTTGCTGCGAGGCACGTACGGGCAACGGCAGGACGCGGACGCGCAGATGCTGCGCGTGAAGATCCCGCAAGGCATTCTGGATGCGGCGCAGCTGGAGGCGCTCGCCGACGTCGCCGACCGCTACTCACGCGGGTTCGGCCACATTTCGACCAGGCAGAACGTGCAGTTTCACTTCGTGAAGTTGCACGACGCAGAGCCCGCCCTGCGGCGTCTCGCGGACAGCGGATTGACGACGCGTGAAGCGTGCGGCAACTCCGTGCGCAATATCACCGCGTGCCCGCACGCCGGAGTCGCGCGCGACGAGATCTTCGACGTCACGCCGTATGCGGAGGCGATGACGCGCTATCTGCTGCGCCATCCGCTCAGTTCCGCGCTTCCGCGCAAGTTCAAGATCGCGTTCGAGGGATGCGCGTCCGAGGACCATACGGCAACCTCAATCAACGACCTGGGGTATCGCGCGATGCTGGCGCCGGATGGCTCCGGCGCTCGCGGTTTCAGGGTGCAGGTCGCCGGCGGCACGTCGATCATGTGCCGTTCGGGCGCATCGCTGTACGAGTTCCTGCCGGCATCCGAGATCCTGATGGTGGCGGAAGCGGTGCTGCGCGTCTTCCAACGGCATGGCGATTACGAACATAAGCAGCGGAACCGGCTGAAATTCCTCGTGAAGAAGATGGGTTGGGAGGCGTGGCACGCCGAGTTTCAGCGCGAACTCGAGGATCTTCGCGCATCCGCCGCCGCACGCCTGCCCTTCGATCCGGAGAATCCGCCGGTTGAACAGGCGCCTGAGTCGGAGCGCGCGGAGCCGCCGGCGATCGCCGACATTGCCGCGCTCGTCGGTGCGACCGCGGTGAAGGGGCCGGGGATTGTCCCGCTGCGGGAGACAGGAGATGGCGGCCCTGGCCGTGAGCGCAGCGAGTGGCTGCGGACGAATCTGCGGCCTCAGAAACAGAGCGAGTACTCCCAGGTGACCGTTTCGCTGGAGCTCGGCGACATCACGTCGGGTCAGATGCGCGCGATCGCCGCGCTGTCGAAAGCGTACGCGGACGGCCTGGTGCGCACCACAGTGGATCAGAACCTGCTGCTGCGGTGGGTACGCAGCGGGCAGGTGCCTGGGCTGTATCGACGGCTTGCCGCCGCGGGTCTCGCGCGCGCCGGCGCGGGCACGATCACCGACGTCACCAGCTGTCCCGGCGCCGAGTCGTGCCGTCTCGCGGTCACGCAGTCGCGAGGCCTCGCGAAACTGATCGAAGAGAACCTGGAGCAGCAATCGCCCGCACTGCTGCGGATTGCGTCGGACGCGCGGATCAAGATCAGTGGCTGCCCGAACGGCTGCGGGCAGCATCACGTGGCGAGCATCGGATTCCAGGGAAGCGTGAGAAAGCTCGGCGACCGCGCGGTACCGCAGTACTTTCTGATGCTTGGCGGTGGACAGGGACAGGACGGCGCACAGTTCGGCCGCCTGACCGCGAAGATTCCCGCGCGTCGCATTCCGGAAGCGGTCGAGCGTTTATTGAAACTGTACGAAGTGGAACGGGCACACGGCGAGAGTGCCGGCACGTTCTTCCACCGGGTCGACACCGCGCGGGCGCGAGCCGCGGTGGCGGATCTCGAGCAGCTGACGGCCGACGACGTCCGGCCGCAGGACTTCATCGATCCAGGCGAAGATCACGCGTTCAATCCGGAGGTCATGGACGGCGAATGCAGCGCGTGAGGCCACGCGAGATTGTCGTGCCCGGATCCATCGCGAATCTCGGCCCCGGGTTCGACACGCTGGGCCTTGCAGTGGGGTTGTATCTGCGGCTACGCGTCAGGAATATCGAGCACGACGGCCGCGGCAGGCTGACGTGGCATTTCGTGGACGGACCCATCGGGGGGCCGAATCGGATCGCGGACGGATTTCGCGCGCTCGGCCGTGTCAAGCGGGCTCCGTCGCTCGAGGTCGAAGTGCATAGCGAGATTCCACTGCGCTCCGGGCTGGGAAGCAGTGCCGCCGCCACCGTGGCCGGCCTGCGGCTGCGTGAACTCGTGGACGGCAGGCGGCCCGGGGCCGAAATTCTCTCGGCAGCGTCCAAGATCGAAGGGCACCCGGACAACGTCGCGCCTTCCTTGTTTGGCGGTGTGACGAGCTGCTGCGCCATGGCAGACGGAACGATCCGGGTTGCCCGGTGGCCGTGGCCGCGCGCATGGCGCATCGTCGTCGCGACACCAGCACTGGAGCTGCCGACCCCGCTTTCGCGGCGGGCGATCCCGAGTCGGCTGCCGGTCGGCGACGCGGTGTTCAACCTGCAGCGGCTGGCACTCCTCCTCGGCGCGCTCCAGTCGGCTGATGCGGACGATTTTCGGGAGGCGCTCCGCGATCGCGTTCACCAGCCGTATCGGGAGCGGCTGGTGCCGGGGTTGCGCCGGCTGCTCTCGGTGCGGCATCCTGATGTGATCGGGTTCTGCCTGAGCGGAGCCGGCCCATCCATCGCCGCGTTCACGAACGGACCGACGGCCGCGGCAGAACGGATTTTGAAACAGGCGTACCGGCAGGAGCGGGTCGCCTGCACGATCAGGGCGGTGCCGGTGCATCGCGCTTCGACCAGACTCGGGGCGGTCTCGAGCTCAGTCGCGCGACGGAAAGGTAAAGGGAAAGGTAAAGCATGACGTTCATGACGGGACTCCAGTGCCATCTGTGCGGGGCGAAGTTTCCTGCCGAGGCGCTGTGGGTCTGCGATCAATGCCTGGGTCCGCTCGAGGTGGTCTACGACTACGACGGCGTACGCGGCGCGCTCACGCGCGACGTGGTGGAGCGGCGACCTCGAAACGTGTGGAGGTTCCGTGAGCTGCTGCCGATCACCGGTGAGCCGCGCACCGGATTCCATTCGGGGTGTACGCCGCTCGTCCGGGCCGATCGCCTGGCCAGGACGCTCGGCCTGCAGGAGCTCTTCATCAAGGACGATTCGGTCAATCATCCGACGCTCTCGTACAAGGATCGAGTGGTCTCGATCGCGGCAACCCGCGCGGTCGAACTGGGTTTCACGGTGTTCGGCTGCGCGTCCACCGGAAATCTTGCGAACAGCGTGTCGGCGCACGCGGCGCGGCTCGGACTGGAATGCTACGTCTTCATCCCGGACGATCTCGAGCTCGGGAAGGTGCTCGGGTCGGCGGTGTTCCGGCCGCATGTGATCGGGGTTCGCGGCAACTACGACGACGTCAACCGGCTGTGCACGCAGGTTGCCGACAAGCTCGGATGGGGCTTCGCGAACATCAATCTGCGCAGCTACTACGCGGAAGGGGCCAAAACCCTCGGATTCGAAGTCGTCGAACAGCTCGGGTGGCGTTTCCCGAAACATCTGGTGTCTCCGGTCGCCGGTGGTACGTTGCTGCCGCGAATCTTCAGAGCGTTCCGCGAGCTTCGCGAAGTGGGTCTGGTCACCGGTGATCTGCCGAAGATCCACGCGGCACAGGCGGCGGGCTGTGCGCCGGTCGTGCGTGCGCTGGAGCAGGGTCTCGAGTACCCCGAACCGGTCAAGCCGTCGACGATCGCGAAGTCGATCGCGATCGGCAACCCGGCGGACGGGTTCCAGGTCGTGCGGACCGTGACGTCGACCGGTGGCACCGGCGTCGCGTCGACCGACGAGCAGATTCTCCAGGCGATGGAGCTGCTCGCCGAAACCGAAGGCATTTTCACCGAGCCGGCCGGCGGCGCGACGCTCGCCGGCACCATTCAGCTGGTGCAATCGGGCGCCATCGCGCCCGACGAATCGGTGGTCATCTGCATTACCGGCAACGGGTACAAGACAGCGGCGGAAACCATCGGATCGCGCGTCGCGCCGCCCGTGCAAATCAGCCGATCGCTCCAGGACTTCGAAGCGTATCTTCGCTCGTCGGGAGAAGCGGCGGTGGTGCTGCCGGCGGGGCATTGATCGCCGTGCCCGCCGGCGATCGCCTGCGATTCTTCGTCTCGACTGAGGACATGACATGGCCCATCGGATTCTGATCCCGACGCCGCTCCGCCCGTTTGTCGGCAAGCGCGACGTCGTCGAAGTTGAAGGCACAACCGTCGGCGATGCCCTGCAGGGGCTCATCGGCCAGTACGGCGATCTTCGCCGACACCTCTACACCGAGGACGGACGGCTGCGAAGCTTCGTCAACATCTACGTCAACGACGAAGACATCCGTCACCTCGATCGCGAGAAGACGACCTTGAAGGCCGGTGACACCATCAGCATCGTGCCGTCGGTCGCGGGCGGGTCGGGGGCGGCGGTTCGCGCCGCTCCGGAACTGACGCGTGAAGAAGTGCAGCGCTACAGCCGTCATTTGATCATGCCGGAGGTCGGCGTCGAGGGACAGCGCAAGCTGAAGGCGGCCAGTGTGCTGTGCATAGGCGCCGGCGGGCTCGGTGCGCCAGCGGCGATGTATCTCGCGGCAGCCGGCATCGGCACGTTGGGGATTGTGGACTTCGATGTCGTCGACTCGAGCAATTTGCAGCGGCAGATCATCTACGGCACCCCGGATGTCGGACGGCGGAAGCTCGTGGCGGCGCGCGAGCGCATCATGGCGATGAACGCGGGCGTCAACGTCGTCCTTCACGAAGTCACGCTGACCTCCAAGAACGCGCTCGACGTGCTGAAGGACTACGACGTCATCCTCGACGGAACCGACAACTTCCAGACGCGCTACCTCGTGAACGACGCGTGCGTGCTCCTGGGCAAGCCGAACGCGTACGGCAGCATCTTCCGGTTCGATGGCCAGGCGTCCGTCTTCGCGGTGAAAGGCGGGCCCTGCTATCGCTGCCTCTATCCTGAACCACCTCCTCCGGGTCTCGTCCCGAGCTGCGCGGAAGGCGGGGTGCTCGGCGTGCTGCCGGGCGTCATCGGCGTCATTCAGGCCACCGAAGCGATCAAGTTGGTCCTCGGCGCCGGCCAACCCTTGGTCGGACGGCTGCTGCTCTACGACGCGCTGCAGATGCGGTTCCGCGAGCTGCGGCTGCGACGCGATCCCGAATGCCCGATCTGCGGCGATCACCCGACGATCAAGGCGCTCATCGACTACGATCAGTTCTGCGGCATTGTGCCCGCTGCACACGCGCAGCCGGCGGGCAGCGGCGTTCCCGAGATCACCGTCGAAGACTTGAAGGCGAAGATCGACCGCGGCGAGGACTTCGACCTCCTCGACGTGCGGGAGCCGAACGAGTTTCAGATCTGCCGGATCGCGGGATCGAGGCTGATCCCCCTTGGTGAGCTGCCCCGGCGCACGGCGGAGCTCGACGCGACGCGCGATCTCGTCGTGCACTGCAAAGTGGGTGCGCGCAGCGCGAAGGCGGTGGCGCTGCTTCAGGAGCGCGGCTTCACGCGGATCCACAATCTCAAGGGTGGCATCCTGGAGTGGATCGACCGGATCGACCCGTCTCAGTCGAAGTATTAAGACGCGGTTCGCGGCTCGCGGGTCGCGATTCGGTTACTTTCTCCGCTCCGGCAGCCGGCGCTCCGAAGGGCCGTCGTAGATATGGTCCTTCGGGTCGATTTGGCGCATCGGATGCTGGCGATCCCGCTCCTCCTGCGCCT
The DNA here is from genome assembly GCA_046731735.1 of Acidobacteriota bacterium. GTDB lineage: Bacteria > Acidobacteriota > Vicinamibacteria > Vicinamibacterales > 2-12-FULL-66-21 > JALZOC01. The sequence continues at coordinate 32,636 of JBKPLP010000155.1, read as the reverse complement.
GCGCGGCGATTCCCGGCACACGCGAGATGATGAAGAGCGCATTGGCGATGGCCGGCGGCATGCCGAGGTCGCTGCACACCGCCGCGATGGCGCCGTCGATGTTGATCGGCATCGGCGCCTCATCCTGCCCATGCCGCGTGTGGAGGAACATCTCGACCGCACGAATCATCTGAATGTGCGTGCCTTCGACTTCGAGCTCGAGCGCCATCTGGAACAGCCGCGTCGCGCGTGGATCGCGCGTGTGAAAGCGGTGGCCGAAGCCAGGCAGGGCTTCGCCGGTCGGTTCCCATCGCTCGACGATCTCTGTCGCGGCATCGCTATACGACTTGCCTTTTCGCACGAGCTCGAGTCCGGCATCGAGAAACTGCATGCAGCTCTCGATGTCGCCGCCGTGATAGCGGCCGAATCCGAGGACGCCTGCCGCCACGCACGCGCGGAGCGGGGCGCCGGTGGTCGCGGTGTTGCGCGCCGCGAGCGTGGAGGGAGGCGTCGCCCCGTGATCGATGAACGACACGAGCAGCGCTTCCATGAGGCGTCCGATGGCAGGGGTCGGGCACTCCCCGATGAGCAGCAGGTAGATCGCTTCGCCGAACGACAGCCGCCCCATGATCTCGTCGAGCGGGTAGCCGCGCAGGAGAATTTTGTTCGGCTGGATGCTGGTCAGCGCGGTGCGCCACTTCTCATCCGAGACGCGCTGTTGCGCGCGTCGTTCGACCGTCGCCGTGCCGCCTGTCTTCTTCATGCTCGTACCCTCGTGGACGCTGCCGACCGCGGTTCCCGCCTACGTCGTGCCGTATAACCGGTCGCCGAAATCGCCCAGACCCGGGACGATGAACTTGTGGCTGTTCAACCCCCGGTCAACGACCGGGGTATAGATCGCGACGTCGGGATGATGCTGCTCGACCAGCGCGATTCCTTCCGGCGCGGCGACGATGCAGATCATGCGGACGGCGTTCGCCCCTGCCAGCCGCAGCAGGTCGAGCGCCGCGACCGCGCTGCCGCCGGTGGCCAGCATGGGATCGATCATGAGCACGAAGCTGCGGCTCAAATCCGCCGGCAGCTTCGAATAATACTGCGAAGCGACCGCGGTGATCTCGTCGCGCTGCAGCCCGATGTGCCCGACTCGCGCCGTCGGGATCAACTCGAGGATCGCGTCGAGCATGCCGAGGCCGGCCCTGAGCACCGGGACCACGACGACATCATGGGTAATGGTGCGGCCTGAAGCTGGACCGAGCGGCGTCTGTACCGTGACGTCGGTGCCCGGTACATCGCGCGTGGCTTCAGCGGCCAGCAACAGGCTGATCCGCACGGCCATCCGCCGGAACAGTTCGGGAGGCGTCGAGGAATCGCGCAGGGTGGCCAGCGCGTCATGCACCAGCGGATGGGAAACGATGTGGACCGGCACGCGTTAAAGGTAAGAGGTAAAAGGTAAAAGGTAAAGCGCCATCCAGGTCGGAGGTAGAATTTCAGCTTCATGTTCATGCGGATCAGTGCGCTCCTGATCGGCGCGGTGATTGCCGTCGCCGTGCAGCCGGCGCGGCGCCCGGTTGCGCTCCTGATCACGGGAGGCACCGTGGTTACCATGGACGCCGCGGGACGCGTGCTCTCGCCCGGCGCTGTTGCCATTGACGGCCAGGACGTCGTCGCCGTCGACACGGCTGACGCGGTGGCGGCGCGCTTCACCGCCCGGGAGACGATCGACGCAACCGGCCAGGTTGTGATGCCGGGCCTCATCAACACCCACACCCACGCGCCGATGGTGTTGTACCGCGGGCTGGCCGACGATCTGGCGCTGATGGAGTGGCTGCAGAAGTACATCTTTCCTGCCGAGGCGAAGACCGTCAGCCGGGACTTCGTCCGCGCCGGCACGCGGCTGGCGGCGCTCGAAATGATCCAGTCGGGGACGACGACCTACACCGACATGTATTACTTCGAGGAGGAGATCGCCGCGGTCACGAAGGCCGCCGGTCTGCGCGGCGTGCTCGGACAGACGATCATTCAGTTCCCGGTCGCCGACGCGAAAACGCCGGCCGAAGAACTCGCGCGGACCGAAGCGTTTCTGCGGCAGTTTGCCGGCGACGAGTTGATCGTCCCGGCGATTGCGCCCCATTCGATGTACACGCTGGACAGCGCGACGCTGAAGTCGGTGCGTGCGCTGGCGATCCGCACCGCCGCGCCGGTGCTGATCCACCTCTCGGAAACCCGCGACGAGATGAAGACGTCGCAGCAGAAGCACAAGGCGACGCCGGCCGCATACCTGCAGACGATTGGATTCTGGGGTCCTGCGGCCGGAGCGGGACCGGGCCCGCGCACGCTGGCCGCCCACGGTGTGTGGTTGACGCCGGGCGACATGCAGATCCTCGCGCGGCATCACGTCGGCGTGTCGCACAATCCGGAGAGCAACATGAAGCTGGCGAGCGGCGCGGCAAAGGTCGTCGCGATGCGCGGCAGCGGGATCGCCGTCGGGATTGGCACCGACGGCGCCGCGAGCAATAACGATCTCGATATGTTCGAAGCCGTCCGCCAGGCAGCCCTGCTGGCGAAGCTGCAGACCGGCGATCCGCGCGCGGTGCCGGCGCGAACCGCGCTCGAAATGGGGACGATCGAAGGCGCGCGTGCGCTGGGCCTGGAACAGCGGATCGGCTCGCTCGAGCCCGGGAAGCGCGCCGACGTCATCACCGTGTCGATGGGGGCGGCGCGGCAGACGCCGCTTTACGACGTCATGTCGCACCTCGTCTATACCACGCGCGGCGACGACGTCAGGAACACCATCGTGAATGGCCGTGTGCTGATGCGCGATCGCCGCGTGCTGACGCTCGACGAGGCGGCCGTGCTGAGCGAGGCGCGCGCATACGCGGAGAAGGTGAGGGCTGCGGTTCGATGAACGTACTGCTGCGCGACGACGCGATCCAGTCGCGGGTGACGGAACTTGCCGCAGAGATCGAGCGGGATTACCCCGAGGGTGAAGAGATTCATCTCGTGTGCGTGCTCAAAGGGGGATTCGTGTTCATGTCGGACCTGATTCGGGCGATGACACCGCGGGTCACGGTCGACTTTATCGCCGTCTCGAGCTATGCCAAGAGCACCAAGTCATCCGGCGAGGTACGGCTGCTGAAGGATCTCGATTCGGGACTCGAGGGCCGCCACGTCATCATCGTCGAGGACATCGTCGATACCGGGTTGACGCTGACGTATCTGCAGGACATTCTGCGCGCGCGCTCCCCCAAGTCGCTCCGCACCGCATGCCTCCTGAGCAAACCGTCGCGACGTCAGGTGGATGTCACCGTCGAGTACATCGGTTTCACCATCGAGGATCGGTTCGTCGTGGGGTACGGATTGGATTACGCCGAGAAGTACCGGAATCTATCGTACATTGCGGTGCTCGATGGACAGTGAGATTCGACTGACAGCCGCCCCAAGATCACACAGGAGAAAGGGAGAAAGGGAGGAGAGGAGAGGCCGCAATGAAATCCGCGGGAATCAGCGACGAGTCCGTCGATTTCTCCTGTTCTCCCTTTCTCCTGTACTGCTCTTAAGACAGGAATGCAGCGTGACGGCGGACATCCTTGATTGAGATCGCCGTTTTGAAACGCTGGTAGTCAGCAGCATGCTGAAACGATTCGACATCATCACCGAAGCCGACGCGCGCACGCTGGATATCGGCGCGACGGTGGAGCTCGCAAACGGCGGCCATGTGACACCGCTGGCGAAGGATACCCTTGCCGCGCGCCGCGTGACGGTGATCCTCGCGGGATCCTCCGATGCGTCGCTGCCGCCCGACCTGGCGCCGGCGGCTCAGATCAGACGCGTGACGATCGGCAGCGATCATACCGGCCTCGCCATGAAGAGCGCGCTCGTCGCGCACCTGCGCGGCCGTGCCGTGGCAGTGCTCGATATCGGCACGAACACAACGGATCCCGTCGATTACCCGGATATCGCCGGCGCTGTCGCGCGGAGCGTGGCGCGCGGCGAGGCGGATGCCGGGATCGTAATCGACGGCGCCGGGATCGGTTCCGCGATGGCCGCCAACAAGGTGCGCGGGGTGCGCGCGGCGATGTGCCTCAACGAAACGATCGCGCGCTACTCGCGCGAGCATAACGGCGCCAACGTCGTCACTCTTGGATCCGCCCTGCTCGATGGCCCCGCCGCGGCGATCCAGATCGTCGACGCGTGGATGGGGACCGCCATGAAAGAAGCGCGATATGTTCGGCGTCTGCTGAAGATTCGGCGACTCGAGCAGAACTTCGACAAGGACTGACGCGGCCGTGCTCAATCCACAGGACCTGCAGCGGCTCATCGACATCATCACCGAGGAAGTGATGGCGGCGCAGGCGCGCTCGTCATCAGGATCCAGCTGCACATGCCACTCGGTGCTCGTCGATTGCTGCCCGGATCGCCTGCGCGGCGTGCTCGATGCCGGCGCGACACGCCTGGGACTGCACGCCACCGGCGGTGCTGCCGGAGCGGTCTCGTCGATGATCGATCACACGTTGTTGAAGCCGGATGCCACCCGCGGGGACATCGAGAAGCTGTGCCGCGAGGCGCGCGAATTCCAGTTCGCCACGGTGTGCGTGAATCCGGGATGGGTGGCAGCGGCCGCGTCGCTCCTCCGCGGCAGCGGCGTCGGTGTGTGTTCGGTCGTGGGATTTCCGCTCGGTGCGACGACGGCCGACGTGAAGAACTACGAGACGCGGCGGGCCATCTTCGACGGCGCAACCGAAATCGACATGGTCATCAACATCGGCGCGCTCAAATCAGGCGACCTCCGCATGGTCGAGCGCGACATCGAGGCCGTGGTGGAGCCATGCCGCCAATGCGGCGCGCTGAGCAAGGTGATCATCGAAGCGGCGCTGCTGACCGACGAGGAGAAGATCACCGCCTGCACGCTGTCGAAGGCCGCCGGTGCGGACTTCGTGAAGACCTCGACCGGGTTCGCGGCCGGCGGCGCGACCGCGGCCGACGTCGCGCTGATGCGGCGAGTCGTCGGCGCTGAGATGGGCGTGAAGGCGGCGGGCGGCGTGCGCGATCTCGAGGGGCTGAAGGCAATGGTGGCGGCCGGGGCCACGCGTGTGGGGGCGAGCGCCGGCGTGAAAATCGTGCAGGAATCGAAAGGGCAGAAGCCGGCCGGGAGCGCGGCGTCCGGCTACTGAGCGCCGGCCGGCGGCTGCGGCCTCACCGCGGTCGCGGGCACCGGAAACGGAATCGCGAAGCCGCGCTGCTCGAATGTCTTGATGATCCGCCGCCGCAACTCGCGCCCGACCTCCCACTGTTTCAGCGGCACCGTGCGTATCCGCACCTTCATCTTCACCGACCACTCGCCGAACGCGTCGACTCCCAGAATCTCGATGGGCTCGAGGATTGACGGCCCGAACACCGGGTCGGCCTGCAGCCCGGCGCCGACTTCGCGCACCGCCTCGGCAACCTGGTCCGGATCGTCGTAATACGACACCGCGAGATCGACCACGTAGTACGAGAAGTCCTTGCTGCGATTGCCGAGCGTGTTGATGGCGCCGTTCGGGAAGACGTGGACGGTGCCTTCGAGGTCGCGCAGCACGATCGTCCGCAGGTTGATCGCCTCCACCAGACCTTCCGTTCCGTTGATCGTCGCGATGTCACCGACGCGGACTTGATTCTCCAGGATCAGGAAGAATCCGCTGATGACGTCGCGCACCAGCGTCTGTGCGCCGAAACCAACCGCAAGTCCGGCGATGCCGGCACCGGTCAGGACAGGGCCGATGTTGACGCCGAACAAATCCAGGGCCATGACGACCGCGACGCCGGTCACCAGTACGGTCACCACGCGCTCAATGACCGAGCCCAGAGTCCGGGCGCGCTTCGCCCGTTCGAGCGCGTCAAGACCGCTGCCGAGACCGACCTCGTGCTCGAATCGCCGCACTGCCAGCGTCGTCATACGGATGAGCGCGTAGGCAAGGATCGCGATCAGCAGGAGCCTGCGCCCTGACGTGAGGCCCCAGTCCACCAGGGTACCGAGATGGACACCGCGGCGCGGGCGCAGGCCGGCGAGATCGAGCGCCGGGACCAGGACGACGCTGACCGCTAACACGAACGCCGCGGCGGCGACCAGACGCAGCAACCGTTTGACCTGCGGGCTCGCCGACGAAACCGTGTCCCGGACGAGCGCGGTAAGGGCTACGACAGTAACGCGGCGGGCGATGCGAGCTGCCAGCCACGCGGCGGCAAGCGTGGCGGCAAGCGCCAAGCCGAACGCCCACAGATCAATAGGGCCGTCAAAAATCCGTCGCAACATCGAGGAGGAGATCGTAGCGGAGATCGCAGCGCGCGCCTAACGGCTGACTATTTGGGATTCCGCGGCGTCGGCGCGCAACTGCGCCAGGGCGTGGACGGGGAGCCGAAGGCTGGCGCGGCAGCCCTGACGATCGCTCCGGTTCTCGAGCACGAGGCTGCCGCCGTGTGCTTCGGCAATCTGCCGACTCAGCACGAGGCCGATACCCGATCCTCCGGGCTTGGTCGTAAAGAACGGAACGAAGAGGTTACCGGTATTCGAGAGGCCGGGGCCCTCATCCTCGACCCACAGTTCCATCGTCAGCGGCACCGACCCGGGCAGACGTTGCCAACCCACGGTCACCCCGCCTCCGGTTTCCTTCACCGCGTCAACGGCGTTGCGAATGAGGTTGATCAAGAGCTGCTCCAGCTGATCGCCGTCACCCTGAATCGTCAGCCGCGGGCCGGGCGCGACGCCAATGTGGTGCGCCTTCTCGAGCGTCACGACGCGATCGACGAATGCCGCAACGTCGAGCGGCGCCAGCTTGGGCGGCGGCAGTTTGGCGAGCCGCGCGTACGCGCTCATGAATCGGCTGAGCGACTCGGATCGCGAGGCAATGACACCCAGCCCACGCTGGACGTCGTCGCGCCAGTCGCGCGGCGGCGGATCGCGATCGACGATGGTGGCCAGGCTGCCCGCGATCGATTTGATCGGCGCCAGCGAGTTGTTCATCTCGTGCCCGATGACGCGAATCAGCCGCTGCCAGGCCTGGCGTTCCTCTTCGCGGAGCGGCTGACTGAGATCCGAAAGCACGAGCAGTTCGTGCGGCCGTCCGCCCTGGCGGAACTGGCTGCGCCGAATCTCCCAGCGGCCGACGCCTCCCGGGAACACGGTGTTGATGACGCGCGGCGCGTCGCCCGTAAGGCACTCCGCCAGATCGATCTCGTCGGCACGGCGTCCCAACAGCCGCTCGGCCGGCTGGCTGAGGAGCTGCGCGCCGGCGCGATTCACGAATTTGAGCTCCTGGGTCTCGTCGAACGTGAAGACCGCCACCTCGATCTCTGCCATGACTTTTCGCAGCAGCGTCGTGGCCTCGAGCGCGTCCAGGCGCTGGTGGCGCAGCGTCTCCACGAGCGCGTTGACCTCGATCATGACCTCGCCGAGCGGGTCGCCGCCGTGCGCACCGCGCGCGCGAATCGAGAAGTCCCCTTCGCCGAGCGCGGCGAGGAGGTTCGACAGCGTCTGCAGCGGAAGCACGACGCGCTCGCGCAGCGCGAAGGCGAAGCCCAGGCAGAATGTGATGATGAGGACGGTGAGCGTCCACTGGACTTTCGGCGTGAAATCGCCGGTCCACAGGAAGATGAGGGAGATGGCCGCGCCCGGAAGACCCGAGGCGAACGCCATCAGGAGGATTCGGCGATCGTGGCTTAATCGCGGCTCGGGTTTGGGGCGCTGCATGGTCAAGGAAGAAGGTAGCTCTCTTTTACCTTTTACCTTTTACCTTTTACCTTCTACCTTTTACCTTGGCACCCCTCATAAACCGTAGCGCTGCAGCCGTCGGTACAAAGCGCTACGGCTCAAGCCCAACGCCTTTGCCGCCTGGCTGACATTGCCATCGAAGCGGGTCATCGCCTTCTTGATGAGGAAGCACTCGACGTCCTCGAGGCTCATGTCTTCCAGCCGGCCGGCCGCTGCGCTTCCGCTGCGCAGCCCGAGATCGGTTGCCTTTATGAGCGGCCCCGGCGCCATCAGCACCGCGCGCTCGATCGCGTGATCCAGCTCGCGTACGTTGCCGGGCCAGGGGTGCTCGAGCAGGATCTGCATCGCTCCGCTCTCGAAGCCAGTGAGGCGCTTGCGATAGCGCTGCGCGTGCTGCCGGAGGAAGTGCTGCGCGAGCAGCGGCAGATCCTCGCGGCGGTCACGAAGCGACGGCACACGGATTTCGATCGTATTCAGCCGGAAGAGGAGATCCTGACGGAACCGTCCCGCCGCGACTTCGTCCGCCAGGTTGGCATTCGTCGCCGAAATGATGCGAACGTCGACGCGCCGGGTCCGTGACGATCCGAGGCGCTCGAACTCACCGGTCTCGATGACCCGCAGCAGCTTCTGCTGCTGGCTCATGGGAACGTTGGCGATTTCGTCGAGGAACAGCGTGCCCTGGTCGGCGAGCTCGAACCGGCCGACGCGGTCGGTTTTCGCGTCGGTGAACGCGCCGCGGACGTGCCCGAACAGCTCACTCTCGAAGACGCCTTCGGAGACGCCACCCGAGTTGACCACCACCATCGGCCGCGAGGCCCGGCTCGAAACCGCGTGCAGCGCCCGCGAGACGACGCCCTTGCCGGTACCGTTTTCGCCGAGGATCAGCACGTTCGCGTCCGACGGCCCGACGCGCGAGACGACCTGCAGCACGTTCTGCATCGCGGCCGATTCCGCGATCAGCTTCGGCATCCCCTCGCCGCGAAGCAACGAGTTCTCGGCCTCGAGCCGCTGGCCTTTGCGGAGCGCCTGGCTCAGTTCGATCTGCGTGCGAATGATCGCGAGGAGCCGGGCGTTGTCCCACGGCTTCTGCACGAAATCGCGCGCGCCGCGCCGCATCGCCTCGACGGCGACTTCGACGCTGCCCCACGCGGTCATCACGACAACCGGCAGGGTGGGATCGATTCCCTGGATCCGGGAGAGCAGGTTGAGTCCTTCTTCGCCCGACGTCGTGTCGCGCGCGTAGTTCAGGTCGATCAGCGCCACGTCGAATTCGCGCGCCTCAATCGCGGCCAGCACGCCGGCCGGCGACGAGGCGGTTTCGAGCTGAAAGCCTTCCGCCTTGAGCAGCAGCCGCAGCGCTTCGAGGACGTCCGATTGATCGTCCGCGATGAGCACGCGTGGTTCGCTCTGGCGCACGGGGTGCCGGACGGTCTCCGGCGCCTCGCTTCGCCCGTTGCGCAGGTGATCGGTGATGAGCATGGAGTCAGTCACCAGCGTCCAGCTTCCGGCTTCCAGGGGTCACGGTCTCCGGTCGTGGAAGCGTGGAGCTGGCTGCTGGCGCTCAGTGTGACATGTCGAAGCCGCTTTCCTCGAGCTGGTCTTTCTCCGCCCGCTGCTTCACCGCTTCGTCTTCCTCGACGACGCGGCCGTCGAACAGGTGGATGGAGCGATCGGCGTGCCGGGCGTAGCGCGGATCGTGCGTCACCATGCAGATCGTCGCCCCCTCGCGGTGCAGCTCCCGCAGCAGCTCCATGACCGCCTCGCCGTTTTTGGAGTCGAGGTTTCCGGTGGGCTCGTCCGCCAGCAGGATTGAGGGGGCTCCCGCGACCGCGCGCGCGACTGCGACACGCTGCTGCTGACCGCCGGACAGCTGGCTCGGGAGGTGCTTGGCCCGGTGCGCCATGCCGACCTTCTCGAGCGCCGCCATGACGCGCTCCTTGCGTTCCGCCGACTTCATGCCGCGGTAGGTGAGCGGAAGCTCGACGTTCTCGTACACGTTCAGGTCGCCGATCAGGTTGAAGCTCTGAAAGATGAACCCGATCTCGCGGTTGCGCACGCGCGCCCGTTCGGAGAGCGGCAGGTCCGCCACCGACTTGCCGTTGAGCGTGTACTTGCCCTCGGTCGGCGAGTCGAGCAGGCCGAGGATCGAGAGCAGCGTCGACTTGCCGCAGCCCGATGGCCCGGCAATCGCGATGTACTCGCCGGTCTTGATGTCGAGGTGAATCCCGGCAAGCGCGTGCGTCTCGACTTCGTCGGTGAAGAAGACCTTGGTGACGCCGTCGAGATGGATCAGCGTGGGCGCGGACGTGTTCATCGTGGCTCCTTATGTAGGGCAGCCCTGTATGGACCGCCTCATGTCTTATCCACCAATCCGAATGCGATCGAACGAGTCCTGTGCGGACATGTCCGACAGAATCACCACGTCGCCGGGCTGGAGCCCGTCGACGATCTCGATCTGGCTCACCGAGCTGCGTCCCAGCTTGACGGTCGTGCGAACCGCCTCGGTGCAAGTCGAGGGCAGGCAGCCGCTGGGGAGCCCTTTGAAGAGCGAGACCGTGCTGTTCTCCTGGCCGAAGGCCGGACGGCCGACGTAGATGACGCTGTCCAGCTTCTCGAGCTGGATTGTGCCATCGACGCTGAGATCAGGGCGGGATCCCGAGGGGAGAGCGCCTTCGAGGATGATGTCGACCCCGACGGTGCCGCCGGTTGATTTCGGATCGATGCGCGCCACGTGTCCCTTCACGGTGCCCTGCCGCGTGTCCACTTCGGCCGTCTGTCCGATGCGGATGTCCTTCGTCTGTGTTTCCGCGATGCGCAGTTCTGCCTTGAGGTTCGTCGGATCTGCAACGCGCGCGAGGTTGGCGCCCGGTGCAACCTGCGCACCGCGCTCGACTGGAATCTCCTGGAGCACGCCCGACATGCCGGCTTTGACCTTGAGGTCCTCGAGCTGCCGGCGGCGAAGCTCGTAATTGGCGCGACGCTGATCCACGTCCGCTTCCTGCGGCGCCAGTTGCGATTTGATCCCGGCCGTTTGCATGTCGAGACGCTGCTGGGCGATTTTCAGACGATTATCGAGTTCCGCCGCTGCCGTGCGCGACTGCTTGAGCTGAATCTCCGAAACCAGCCCATCCTTGAAGAGCTTCTCTTGCGCTTCGAGTTGAAGTGCCGCGTTGTTGTAGGACGCCTTGATTCCCGCGACATCCGCCTGCTGGTTGAGGAGCTGGCTCTCGAGCTCCTGCTTGCGGTTGACGAAGGCGGCCTGTGCGGATTGATAGCCGAGCTGGGCGTCTCGGACCGACTGCTCGAGTTCGGGGTTGGTCAACTCGAGGATGACCGTGGCCGGCGTCACCGTCGCGCCGGGACGCAGTACGATGCGCTCGACCTTCCCTTGCGTTGTCGACGTGACCCAGCGGATGTCTTCGGGCACGAGCGTGCCGGATCCGCGGACCTGGCGGAGCATCGACCCACGCTTGACCGCGTCCATCCAGACGGTGGCGCGCTCGATCGATGGCGCCGCGGGTTTCAGCCGCGAGACGCCAACGGTAATGAGGATGATGACGAGGAGCGCACCGCTTCCGTAAAGGATGCGGCGAATGCGTTTCTTCTTTGCTTGCGACGGACGTGCGATGTCGACCATTGTTGCCTCTGTACTGAGTCCGGAGAGGGAGACTCCGGCACCAGCCAGATAGTCCAATTCGAGTGCCAGCGCTGAGAGTACTTCTAATTACCGCTGCAGCTTATAGTTATGGGGCCACCGCGACGGTTGGACGCCCCGTGGATTGACCGCCTTCGGACACGGGCCGTCCCGGATCCGGTCAGTTCTCTCCACCAATTTTTCAGCGGCCGTGCAATTGGACGGAAGAGCGATGCCGCAGGTTTAGAACAATTTACGGTAATTTATATTGCTTTGACAAAACAAAATAAAATTGGTTTAATACCGCCGTGAAATCCAGCCGCGATGCGGCACGCCAGGTGATGGCGCTCTATCCCCGCATCTACTTCGCCTGTCACACGCGCCACGTCCGCGACGCGGAATCACACCGCCTCCTCAGCCGCCATCAAGCCAGCATCCTCGACCACCTCGACGAGATCGATCCGACCACTGTGAACGATCTCGCGCGTCACATGGGCGTCACGGCGGCAACGATGTCGATCGCAATCGATCGCTTGGAACGTCAAGGCTACGCGGTACGCGCGCGTGATGCGGCGGATCGACGGCGCGTCCACGTGCGCCTGACATCAGCAGGCGTCCGCGTCCGCGACTCGGCGTCCGTGCTCGATGCGCCGCGAGTGGAAGCGCTGGTGGCGGCGCTGACGGAAGAGGAACGCGCGCTTGCCGTGCGCGGGCTCGCGCTGCTGGCGGAGGCAGCCTCGCGCGTGACCACGTCGAACGAAACCGGCGCGGAACAACGGAGTACGCCATGAAGTGGGTCGCACTTGGGTTAATCGTCGTCGGCGCTATTGCGGGCATCGCCGTTTTGATTGGTTCGCGCCTGCCGCGTTCGCACCACGCGTCCGCCGAGCGAATGCTTCCCGTCCCGCCGGAACCGCTCTGGCGCACACTCACCGACGTCGAGGCGTTTCCCTCATGGCGCCGCGACGTGAAGCGGATCACCCGCCTCACCGATCGTGACGGCAAACCGATGTGGATAGAAGACGGCAAGTCGGGGAGGATGACGTTCGCGTTCGAGCGCATGGACGCGCCGAAGGTCCTGGTCAGCCGCATCGCCGATCCGAATCTGCCGTTCGGCGGCACCTGGACCTTCGAGATCGCGCCGGCGCCGCATGGCAGCCGGTTGCGCATTTCGGAGGACGGCGAGATCTACAACCCGTTGTTTCGATTCATGGCGCGCTTCGTCTTCGGGTACGAGGCCACCATCAACGCATATCTGGCGGCATTGGAGGCCAAATTCCATGGGGTATGACGCCGCGTGCACGCTGCGGCTCGACGGACGCAGCGTCAAAGGGAAAGCCGTCCTGGAGCAGCACGAGTTGATCGTGCGAGGAGCCGACCGGGTGGTAATCCCCATCAGGGATGTCACGTCTGCGACAGCGAAGGACGGCTCGCTGACGATTCAGTTCGGGCGAAAGACTGCCGTCCTGGAGCTCGGGCCCGTTGCTGCCCGGTGGGCGCAGCGCATCATGAACCCGCCCTCGCGTATCGACAAGCTCGGTGCGAAGGCGGGGATGTCGGTCCTCATTGCCGGAGCGCGGCACGCGGATCTCGTTGAGGAATTGAACACCCTCGGCCTGAGGGTGACCACCCGCGCAGGCGGCTCCGTGGATTTGATTTTCTATGGCGCCGAATCCCGCGCCGCCCTGGCACGGCTGACGGATCTGAGAGGCGCACTGAAAGCTGCCGGTGCGTTGTGGGTAATCCGTCCCAAGGGTTCGAAAGCCATCACGGAAGCCGAGGTGATGTCAGCGGGGAAACACGCCGGTCTGGTAGATGTAAAGGTCGTGAGTTTCTCCGACACCCACACCGCCGAAAAATTCGTTATTCCCAGGGCCGCGCGCTGAATACGGCTGAGCTGCGCGAATCCGGCACGCGGCATGCGAAGAGCTGCCACAGTATGGGCGAAATGAACGACCGTCTGCTCAACGAGCTGATCGAGGCAGTCAAGGAGATCGTCCGCAAGGAACAAGCTGATCAGCTGCGCGACATCTACATCATTGGAGATATCGAAAAAGATACGGCGCGCTCGGCCATTGAGCGGCTGCGCGAGCTGGCCAACGAAGGCGATAACCCCATCACCGTCTATATCAACAGCGCGGGTGGCAATGTCACGGACGGTCTGGCCATCCACGACTCGATCCGCTATCTCGTCTCAAAGGGCGTCCAAATCACGATTGTGGTGCAGGGAATGGCCTACTCGATGGGCTCGGTCGTGCTGCAGGCAGCGAGCCCGGGACGGCGCCTCGCATTCCCGCATTCCTGGATCATGATCCACGAACCAGCCAAGTGGGCCGGCTGGCAGTCCACGACCGCGGCAGCGCAGCATCTGGATCGTCTGAAGCAGATGCAAAGCCAGATCTACCGCATTCTCGCTGAGCGCTCGGGCAAGCCGCTGCGCCAGATCATCCGCGACACCAAGCGGACCGACTTCTATCTCGACGCCGTTCGCGCCCGCGACTACGGATTGATCGACGAGGTTCTCGGGCCGGCGGAGTCGGCAACTCCAGAGCAGGTGGACCGCACCAGCGCGGTCGGTGCGGAACCGCCGGAAACCGTCGATGCGCCCGATATCGCGGCCTCCGAGCATCCTTCAAGAACTTCCGCTGACTGAACCGTGCGTGGCATGGGCGTTGCGAAAGCGTTTCCGAGAGGTAACGCGCGTGCACCCCGGCGCGGAAACGGTCCCTGGCGATGAGAGGCACACCCGACGCTTATCCGTTTCCGACATTTCCTGCCCCTTTGCGCTTCACGATCGCCCTCGCCGCTGTCGCTGTTGTATTCGTCGTCGATCACCTGTCGGGCTGGCCCGTTGATGAGCCGGCGAAGTTCATTCTTCTGGGTATCGCGGTGATGGCGAGCGCCTGGTTCGCCGGCACCGGGCCGGCGCTGGCGGCGACGGTCCTGGGGGCCGTTCTGGGGGCGGAGGAAGCCGGGAGACTCGCACCGATCGACGTCTCGGTGGCGACCCATCTCGCGATGTTCGTCGTTCAGGCGCTGATGCTCGTTGCGGTGATCTCCGAGCTGAGGGCCGCGCGACGTACATCCGATCAACAGGCGCGCGTCGCGCAGGTCGCACGGCGCGAGAGCGAAGCGGCGAACCGGACAAAAGATCAGTTCCTGGCGACCGTCTCGCACGAGCTGCGGACGCCACTCAACGCGGTGCTCGGATGGGTGCACTTGATGCGCAGCGGGAAGCTCGATGGGGACACGTCGGCGCGCGGACTCGAATCGATCGAGCGCAACGCCAAGCTCCAGGCGCAGCTCACGGGCGATCTGCTCGACGTCTCACGAGCGCTGACGGGTGAACTGCACCTCGAGAGTCAGCCGACGACGCTGAATGACGCGGCGCAGCAGGCCGTTCTGTCGGTGGAATCTGCGGCGCGCGCCAAAGGGGTCGATATCCAGGTCTCGCTGCCGGCCACGCCGGTCGTCGTTCTCGGCGACGCGTCACGCTTGCGCCAGGTTGTCTGGCATCTGTTGTCGAACGGGATCAAATTCTCACCGCGCGGCGGTACCGTGCAGCTCGTCGTGGAGTCGCACGGCGCTGAGGCGACAGTCACCGTGGCCGACAGCGGCTCCGGCATCGATCCCGCGTTTCTGCCTCGCATATTCGATCGCTTCACTCAGCAGGATTCCTCGAGCACGCGCGCGTTCGGTGGTCTCGGCGTCGGGCTGGCCCTCGTGCGCGAGCTGGTGACGCTGCAGGGCGGCGAAATCGCGGCGCAGAACCGGACGGACGCTCCCGGGGCGATGTTCACCGTGCGGTTGCCGCTTCAGTCACCCGAACTGCTGCCGTCGAAGGTCCCGGAGGAGGCGACGCCCGCCGTTCGCATGTCGTCGCAAGCGCCGCTCGAGGGGTTGCGCGTGCTGGTCCTCGATCAAGATCTGGACGGGCGTGAGCTGGTCCGGACGGTGCTGTGGCAGCGCGGCGCCAACGTGCAGACGGTGGGCTCGGTCGCCGACGCGCTCGAATGGCTGGAGCGCTGGAGTCCGGACGTGCTGATCAGCGACGCGGCGTCGCCGGCGCACGATTCCTATGCGCTGGTCGGAAAAGTGCATTCGCTCGACTCCGAGCGCGGCGGCCGCATCCCGGCACTCGCGTTGACGACATTTGCCCGCAGCGATACCCGCCTGGGACAGATGATTGCGGAGGTGCAGCGCCACGTGCCGAAACCCATCGAGCCCTCGGTGCTGACGGCGGAGATTGCGCGGCTGACCGGTCGCGAACGCAGACGCGTTGCGAGATTGACGTAGAGTTTTCGGATGCCGGTTTCGATATCGCGGCGCCTGTCAGCAGGCGTCGAATTACTCAAGGACGGCGGCGCGCACGCACGAGTCTGGGCTCCGGCGTGCGGCCGCGTCGACTTCGTGATCGATGGCGGAACCGCCCACGCGCTCGAGCGCGTGGAGGACGGCTATTTCGAGGCGAGAATTCCCAAGGCCGCCGCGGGTACGCGCTACTGGTTCCGGCTCGACGGGGATCGTCTGCGCCCCGATCCCGTCTCCCGCTTCCAACCGGACGGACCACACGGACCCTCGATGATCGTCGATCCGGAGCCGTTTCCGTGGACGGATCAATCGTGGCAAGGCGTCGATCCCCTCGGACAGGTGATCTATGAGCTCCACGCCGGCACGTTCACGCCCGAAGGAACGTGGAATGCGGCGAAGACGCAGCTCGAGGAGTTGCAGTCTCTCGGGATCACCGTCGTCGAGCTGATGCCGATCGCCGAGTTTCCCGGCCGCTTCGGCTGGGGTTACGACGGCGTCGACCTGTACGCGCCGACGCGGCTTTACGGCACGCCCGACGATCTTCGTGCCTTCATCGACCGCGCGCATGCGCTCGGCATCGGCGTCATCCTCGACGTCGTCTACAACCATCTCGGCCCCGACGGCAACTATCTGGGCGAGTTCTCGAACGATTACTTCACCGATCGATACAAGAACGACTGGGGCCGCGCGATCAATTTCGAGACGTCCGGGCCGGCGCGGGCCTTCTTCGTCGAGAATGCCGGTTACTGGATCGACGAGTTCCATTTCGATGGCCTTCGGCTCGACGCGACGCAGGACATCCAGGACCACACCTCGAAGGAGCATGTCATCGCGTCGATCGTCCGGCGCGCGCGCGCGGCCGGCGGATCGAAGCGGCTGTATCTCATCGCCGAGAACGAACCGCAGGAAAGCACCCTCGTGCGGCCTGTGTCGCAGGGCGGTCATGGGCTCGATTCGCTCTGGAACGACGACTTTCATCACAGCGCCATCGTCGCGCTGACCGGCTGGCGCGAAGCGTACTACAGCGATTACAAAGGGAGCGTTCAGGAGCTGATCTCCTCTGCGAAGTACGGCTATCTGTATCAGGGCCAGTGGTACACCTGGCAGAAAAAGCGCCGCGGCACGTCGTCGCTCGACCTGCCGCCGCACTCGTTCGTCTCGTACATCGAGAATCACGATCAGGTCGCGAACTCGGCGCTGGGGCGCCGCGTGCATCAAATGTCGTCGCCCGCCCGCTTCCGCGCACTGACGGCGCTGACGCTGCTCGGCCCAGGGACCCCGTTACTGTTCCAGGGCCAGGAGTTCTCATCGTCAGCGCCTTTCCTGTATTTCGCGGATCACAAGGGGGAGCTGCGTGAGGGCATCCGCAAGGGACGCTTCGAATTCCTGGCGCAGTTTTCGAGCGTCCTCGATCCGGAAGTGGCCCCGCTGCTGGCACCCCCTGATGCGGAGGAGACGTTCGAGCGCTGTAAGCTGAATCTCGACGAGCGCAAGACCCACACGCATAGCTACGCGCTGCACCGTGATCTTCTGCAGATTCGCCGAAGCAGCAGGGCGATCACCCACCCGGTCCGGGTCGATGGCGCGGTGCTCGCGCCGGAAACCATGGCGCTCCGCTTTTTCTCGCCCGACGGAGACCGCCTCTTGGTGTTGAACCTTGGCTGCGACCTCGACTTGAGCCCGACGCCGGAGCCGCTGCTCGGACCTCCGGAACGAGCGAAGTGGCGCGTGCTATGGAGCAGCGAGTCGGTGAAGTACGGCGGACACGGGACCGCCCCCGTACACCCGAATGCGTTGTGGCGCCTGCCCGGAGAAGCGGCGTTGCTCCTCGGCCCGGTACCGGTGGCTGACGACGATGACGACTGATCGTGTGATGGAGCCTGCGGCGGTCGGCGGCGGGACCGATGTCACGCGAATCATCGAACGCCCGCGCGACCGCGACATCGACGCCCCCATGCCACGGCGGGAGTGGCTCGTAACGAATGGTCTTGGGGGCTACGCGTCGGGGACGGTTGCCGGCGTCGTGACGCGGCGGTACCACGGCGTTCTGATCGCGTCGCTGCCGGCGCCGCTTGGCAGGATGGTGATGCTCAATCACCTGCTCGAGCGTGTCCGGCTCAAGGATCGGCGGGTCGTCTGGCTGGGCGACGAAGACGAAGTCGCCGGCGTGAACGCCGCGGACCGGACGGAGCACCTGAAGGAGTTCCGCCTGGAGCTCGGGCTGCCGGTGTGGACTTATGAGATCGACGGCCTCACGATCGAAAAGCGCGTGCTCATGCCGCACGGCCAGAACACGACGCATCTGATCTATCGATTGGTCGCAGGCGAGGGACCGGTGCGTCTGACGCTCAGGCCGTCGGTTCATTTCCGCAGTTACGAATCTCCGGTCAATACGGGCTCTTCGCTCTCGTATGTCGTCACCGGAACGAAGAACCGCTATGAAGTATCCGGCGGATCGGAGTTGCCTCCCTTACGGCTGCGTTTACACGGCCGTGGCGCGGCACTGACCCTTGACGAAATCGGCAGTGCCCAGGTGCCGTACGTCATGGAGAAGCTGCGCGGGTACGAGTCAGTCGGATCGCTCTGCAGCCCTGGATACTTCCGCGCCGACCTGTATGCCGGGCAGCCGGTAACTCTCGTCGCCTCCACTGAACCGTGGGAGGCGATCGACGCCTTGACGCCGGAGCAGGCGGCAGACGCAGAACAGTCACGCCGCCGACGTCTGCTGGACATCGCGGCACCGTTGAACAACCGGCTCGCGAGCGAGCTCGTCCTCGGCGCTGATCAGTTCATCATTACGCCGGCAGGGCGCATCGACGAAGCGGCACGCGCCCGAGCCGCCGGTGAAGAAGTCCGCACCGTCATTGCCGGTTACCACTGGTTCACGGACTGGGGACGCGACACGATGATCAGCCTCGAGGGGCTGACGCTTTCGACGCACCGCTATCGGGAGGCGGCTTACATCCTCCGCACGTTCGCCCATTACGTGAGGAACGGGTTGATCCCGAACATGTTCCCCGATGGCGCTCGCGAGGGGCTGTATCACACCGCCGACGCGACGCTCTGGTTCTTCCACGCCGTCGAGCGTTACCTTCGGGCCACCGGCGACACCGACACGGTTCGGCTGCTGCTGCCGACGTTGATCGATATCGTGCGGCACCACATCGAGGGCACGCGGTTCGGCATCGGCATCGACGACAACGATGGTCTGCTGCGCCAGGGACAGCAGGGATATCAGCTGACGTGGATGGATGCGAAAGTCGATGACTGGGTCGTCACGCCGCGCCGGGGCAAGGCGGTCGAGATCAACGCGCTCTGGTACAACGCGCTGCGGCTGTTGTCGACCTGGTTGCGGGATCTCGGCCGGCCCGAGGGAACCGGCGACGTGGATCCGGACGCGCGGGCGGAGCGCGTTCATCGCGCCTTCAACGATCGATTCTGGTATGCAGAGGGGAACTATCTTTACGACGTCGTCGACGGCGAACAGGGGAACGATGCTGCGTGCCGGCCGAACCAGGTATTTGCGATCTCGCTCGACCATCCCGTACTCGACAAGTCGCGATGGCTGCCGGTGATGCAGGTCGTGCACGACCGACTGCTGACGCCCGTTGGTCTTCGATCGCTTGCGCCGGGTCACGGCGATTACAAGGCGAAGTATTTCGGCGATCTCCGGTCGAGGGATGCCGCGTACCATCAAGGTACGGTTTGGGCCTGGCTGATCGGGCCGTATGTAGATGCGTGGCTGAGGGTCTATCCGGAAGATCGGGACGGTGCGCGGAAGCTGCTGGCCGGATTCGACGGGCATCTGAGCCACGCGTGTGTCGGATCGATCAGCGAAATTTTCGACGCCGAGGATCCGTACGTCCCGCGCGGGTGCGTCGCGCAGGCGTGGAGCGTGGCCGAAGTGCTGCGGTCCTTGTTAAAGACTGGCACGTAGTGCCGGTCTTACATGAACTTCACCATCTGCAAGACATCCTCGCAGTGGTTCAGCCGGGCAAACATCAGCGAGAGACGTCCGCGTGCGTTGCGCGACAGCCGCAGCGTCGGATCGCGCTCCAGCAGGGCGCGCACGACTTCGGCGTTGCACTGGCCGAGCAGCGGGTTTTCGATGTCGGTGAGCGCGCCGCCGGCGACCGCCGTCGGGAAAATGCCGGGACCGTCGGCGCGCGGATCGGCGCCGGCGGCGAGCAGGCGCCGGACGATGTCAGACTGACCGTTTCCGACCGCCATCAGCAATGGTGTAAGGTGGCCGGGTGATCGACGGCCGCCTGCCGGGCGGTGAACGTCGGCGCCGGCCGCCAGCAATGCGTCGACAGCTCCGCGCTGCCCCTTGTGGATGGCGTGGAGCAGGGGCGTCCAGTGATTGCCGCCGGCATCGACGTCATTGACGTCGTGGCCGGCGGCGGCGAGTGACGCGATCCGGGCGACGTCACCGGTGCGCGCCGCGCGGGCCAGCGGCGTGAAGGCCGGCGGCGGCGCGCCGCAGCCGAATGCGGCGGCGCAGCCAAGGACGGCGACGATTCTGGCGTTCATGCCGAACAGCTTAACAGAAATTACTTTGTAATGCAAAGGACATCTCCCGACGATTTGCTGCGGCCGCTCGGCTGGAATGCCGAACTCGGCGCCGCGTTCGCCGGTCACGCCGAAAGCGGCCTGATCGCGGGACGGATCGCTCTCGAACACACGCACATCTATCGCGTCCTGACGGCTGACGGCGATCTGCTCGCGCGGGTGGCCGGACGGATCCGTCATCACGCCGGTTCGCGGGCGGACTTCCCTGCGGTGGGCGACTGGGTGGCGCTCGAACCGCCGACCCACGGCGGCGACGCACGGATCGTGGCCATCCTGCCGCGCCGCAGCCGTTTCTCGCGGCGTGCGGCGGGGGATCCAACCGAAGAGCAGGTCGTCGCCGCGAACATCGATACGGTGTTTCTGGTTGGCGGTCTCGACGGGGATTTCAATCCGCGGCGCATCGAGCGTTATCTGCTCGTCGCATGGGAGAGCGGCGCGCGTCCTGTGGTCGTGCTCAACAAGGCCGACATCGCCGACGATCCGGAGGCGATGGTCGAGAGCGTTCGCAGAATTGCCGCGGGGGTGCCGGTACACGCGATCTCATGTCGAACGCCCGGCGGCGTCGAGGTGCTGCGGCAATACCTTGGTCTCGGGCAGACCGGCGCCTTGCTCGGATCCTCCGGCGTAGGGAAATCGACCATCGTCAACCGGCTGATCGGACATGACCTGCTGCCCACGCAGGACGTGCGCGAATCCGACAGCCGGGGCCGTCACACCAGCGCCACGCGGCAGCTCGTCCTGCTGCCAGGATCCGGCGTCCTGATCGACACGCCTGGCATGCGCGAGATTCAGCTGTGGGACACCGGCGAGGCGCTGATCGGCACCTTCGGCGACATCGAAGCACTCGCGGCGAAGTGCCGGTTCCGCGACTGCCGGCACCGTCAGGAGCCGGCGTGCGCGGTGCGCGCCGCCGCGGAGAGCGGCGAGTTGCCGCCGGGACGCCTCGACAGTTACCACAAGCTCCAGGACGAGCAGGCCCACCACGCGCGGCAGATCGATCAGCGTCTGCAGCTGGAGCAGAAGCGCTTGTGGAAGAACCTGACGAAGGCCGGCAACAAGCGCATTCGGGAAAAATACGAAGGATAGCTCTCGCCGTCTGCCGAGTGATTCCCGCCGTTCGCCGGGATCCCCGAACGCCGGCGGCGAACACGCCGTAAGCTAACGGCAATGAGCAGCAGAGTTCTCTCGGTTGCGAACGCGAGAAAGCGCTTCGGCCAGGCCGTCGCTCTTGACGGTGCGTCGCTCGAGCTGCAGCAAGGGGAGTTGCTCGCACTGCTCGGCCCGAATGGCGCTGGTAAGACCACCCTCATTCGCGCGATTGCCGGCCGCGTCCGGCTCGACGGCGGCGAGATCACATTGTTCGATCGGGTCGTCGATGGCCGCCATACGCCGCCCGAGCTCGGCATCGTTCCACAGGATGTCGCCCTCTATCCCCTCCTGACCGCGCGCGAGAACCTCGAGGCTTTCGGCAGCCTGCACGGCCTCGCCGGCCAGAAGCTCTCGAAGCAGGTCGACTGGGCGCTGGAGCTGACGGGCCTCGCGGATCGCGCGCGTGCGTGGGTGAAGAACTTTTCCGGCGGTATGCGCCGTCGTCTCAATATCGCCTGCGGGATCCTCCACGCGCCGCTGGTCGTGCTGCTCGACGAACCAACCGTCGGCGTCGATCCGCAAAGCCGCGATCGGATCTACGACGTCCTCGCCGATCTTGCGCGTTCCGGTGTGTCGCTCTTGCTGACCACGCATCATCTCGAGGAAGCGGAAGCGCGCTGCTCTCGAACGGTGATCATCGATCATGGCCGCGTCATCGCCGCCGGCACGCTTGCCGAACTGGTCGCGCAGACGGTGGGACTGTATCGGCTGGTGACTCTGCGTCTCGATGCGTCGGTGCCGGACGGCTCGGCAGCGGCCCTGCGCGTGAACGGCGAAGAGATCACGGTCGATGCCGCCGATGCCAGGATCGTGAAGGCGCGGATGCGGGATGTCGCGGCCGATCTGCCGCCGCTGCTCGAGCGGATTCGCCTGGCCGGGCGATTGGTCGAGGACGTCGAGGTCCGCGGACCGAGCCTGCAGTCGGTGTTCATTCACCTCACAGGAAGGGAGTTGCGCGAGTAATGCGCACGCTGCTCCGCATCGGGTTCATCAACCTCCGGCGCGACCGGGTCGTACTCGCGATGGTGTTCCTCCTGCCGATCGTGTTCTTTTCGATCTTTGCGCTGGTGTTCGGCGGACAAGAGAACGCGGCGACCTCGCGCGTGCGCATCGCCGTCGTGGACGAAGATCGCAGCGAGGTGAGCGCGCGGATCGTCACAGGGCTGCAAAACGAACCGGGACTGCGCACGCGCCTCACTCCGGACGAGGCCGGAAAGCAGCCGACGCTCGATCGCGCAGCCGCTGAACGCCTCGTCCGGAACGGCGACGTCCCGGTCGCCGTGGTGATTCCCCGCGGATTCGGCGAGTCGTTCGCCGAAAACGGGTTTGCCCGCGGCTCCGGACCGGCAATCCAGCTGCTGTCGGACGTGTCCGATCGGATTGCGCCGCAGGTCGTCCTCGGCCTGATGCAGAAAGTGGCGATGACGGCGGCTCCCGACCTGCTCATGCGCGGCGGTATGCGACAGTTCGAGAAATACGGCGGGGCCCTGACGCCGCAGCAGAAGGCGGCCGTCGATCAATGGATGCCGACGCTGCGGCCGCAGGAAAAAAGCAGCCCGCAGTCTCCGGCTCCGACGGCTGCGGCCGTGACTGGCCTGCCGGTTGCCGTCGACGTGGTCGATGTCATGCGCACAGACGATCGGCGCGGATCGCTGATCTCGTTCTACGCCGCCGGGATTGGCGTCATGTTCCTGCTGTTCTCGGCGGTCGGCGGCGCCGGCGGCGTGCTGCTCGAAGAAGCCGAAGCCGGAACTCTCGAGCGGCTGCTCTCGACCAATATCGGGATGACCGGGCTGCTGGTCGGCAAATGGATCCTGCTGGCGCTCATCGGCTGCGCGCAGCTGACGGTCATGTTTCTCTGGGGGCGCTTCGTCTTCGGCCTGCCGCTGTTTTCACACCTGCCAGGATTCGCGGTGATGACCGTCGCGACCGCGTCCGCCGGCGCGGCGCTGGGCCTCGTCCTCGCCACGCTTGCGAAAACGCGGGCGCAGCTTCAGGGGTTCTCCACCATCCTGATCCTCACGATGTCCGCGCTCGGCGGCAGCATGTTTCCCCGCTTCCTCATGAGCGACACGATGCAGAAGATCGGGCTCTTCACGTTCAATGCCTGGGCGCTTGACGGCTACTTGAAGGTGTTCTGGCGGCAGGCGGCCGTATGGCAGCTCTGGCCTCAGCTGTTGGTCCTGGGAACGGCGACGCTCGTGTTCCTCGGCCTGGCGCGCCTGCTGGCGCGGCGCTGGGAAACCGCTTAACTGGAAATCTCCTCCTTCAGATCGATCCCGAACCGTTCGGCCATGCGGTATAGCGTCCGCCGATCGATGCCGAGCACTTCGGCCGCGCGCGTGCGATTTCCGCCAACCTGTTCGATCACGTGCACGAGATAGCGTCGCTCGAGCTCGTCGAGTGACGGCAGATCGGCGAACAGCCGCTCGTGCAGATCCGGGCCGCTCGCCTTGAACGGAAGATCCGCCACATCGATGATCGAGCCTCGGCTCAACACGACCAGACGCTCGATGGTGTTCTCCAGTTCACGCACGTTTCCCGGCCAGCGATATGCCGTCAGCGCGGTGACTGCCGCCGGGGAGAGTTCGACGCGGCGCCCGGCGCGCGCGCAGGCATTCTGGAGAAACGTCTGGATCAGCAATGGAATATCTTCGCGCCGCTCGCGCAGCGCCGGGACGCGTATCACGATCACGCTCAGCCGGTAGAACAGGTCCTGGCGGAAACGCTGACCGGCCACCTCGCGCTCGAGATCGACGTTGGTGGCCGCAACCACACGTCCGTCCACCTTCACCGTCCGGTTGCCGCCGACCGGGCGGACCTCCCCTTCTTGCAGCACGCGGAGCAGCTTCACCTGCAGCGCCGGCGACGTTTCTCCGATCTCGTCGAGAAACACGGTGCCGCCGTTCGCCTGCTCGAAGATCCCCTTCGTGTCCGCGATGGCGCCGGTGAATGCGCCGCGCGCGTGACCGAACAGCTCCGACTCGAGCACGCTCTCGGTGAGCGCGCCGCAGTTGATCGGCACGAAAGGCCGGTGGCTGCGCTTGCCGTGCGCATGAATCGCGCGCGCGACGAGCTCCTTGCCGGTGCCGCTGTCGCCGATGATCAGCACCGGCGCAGCCGCGTTCGCCGCGTGGGCGATCTGTTTGTAAACCGACAGCATGCCGGCGGTGCGGCCGATCAGGCCGGGAGGCGGGGGAGCGTCGAGCGCGGGCCGCGTCGCGGCTGGTGCCGCGATGTCGGCGAGCGCGCGCTCGACGGTGGCTTTCACTTCGGAAATGTTGAATGGCTTGCTGATGTAATCGAAGGCGCCGGCGCGCACCGCGTCGATCGCGGTCTGCAGCGTCCCGAAGCCACTGATCAGCACCACGTGCCCGTGGGGGTTCCCCTGCTTGAACGCGCGCAGGACGTCCAGTCCGGTTTGCTGCGCGTCGAGATTGATGTCGGAGATCAACAGCTCGAACGACTGCCGCGCGAGCGTCAGCGCTTCGGATACGTGCTGCGTGGTCCTGATCTCTCGATCGGGACGGCCCAGCAGCTCCGCCATGAAACGGCACGTCTCGCCGTCGTCGTCAACAATTAGAATTCTGGACATTCGGTGTCTCCGGTGCCGGCAACGAGGGCAGATCGATGGTGAAGGTGGCGCCGCGGCCGTGCTCGCTCCAGACTGCAATCGTGCCGCCGTGCCGCTGAACGACATCGTGGGTGATGCTCAGCCCGAGGCCCGTGCCACGTCCGGCGGCCTTTGTGGTGACCCACGGTTGGAAGATTCGCGGCAGCAGCGTTTTCGGAATCCCCGTCCCCGTATCGGTAATCTCGATCCGAACCCCGCCGGCGGTGTGCGATGCCCGGATGGTCAGCGATCCGCCATGTGGCATGGCATCGAGGCTGTTGGTGATCAAGTTCAGGATCGCGAGCTCCAGCTGCTCCGAGTCGACCCAGAGGCAAGGCAGGTTGGCTTCGACGTCGAGCGCCAGGTCGATGCCCGAGGCATCGAGCTTTGGCCGCGCCACGTCGGCGACTCTCGAGAGCAGTGAATCGATGGCGGCAGGCGCTCGATCGGCCGGGCGGCGGGAGTGATCCAGCAGTGTCCGGACGACGGATGCCACTTTCGCGATCTGTTCCTGGACGATGGCGAGGCGCTCGGCGGTCTTGGGGCTGCCGGACGCTTCTCCCTGCAGTATCTGCACGTAGCCAGAGATCAGGTTGAGCGGAGTGCCGACCTGATGCGCGACGCTGGCCGCCATCTGGCCGACCGCGGCAAGCTGCTCGGCCCGCGCGAGCGCCTCGCGCAGCGCGAACACGCGGTGATAGCTCTCGACCAGTTCTTCATTGCGCACCCGCAGCTCCGCTGTCGCGTCGTCGACCCGGTCCTGCAGCGCGTCGTGGAAGTCCTGCAGCCGCTGCAGCATGTCGTTGAGCCCGGCGGCGACGGCCCCGATCTCGTCCGGCCGGACCTGCTCGGCGCGGGCCGTGAAGTCTCCTTCGCCCGCGCGAACCATCGTGTCGCGGATGCTGCGAATGGGGCGATGGATGAGTCGTCTTCCGAGCGAATCGACCAGGAGCGTCAGCAGCAGAATCGCTGCCGGTGTGAACCACAGCGTGACCTGTCGCCCCTTGGTGCGAAGCTGCTGCAGCGAGTTGAGCGACACCGTCACGACGGCCGCTGCCTTCGTTCCGTCGCCGCGGTTGACCGGAACGGCGACCGCCGCAGTGCCCGTTGCGGTGGATCCAACCGAGGTCGATGAGGTGCGGACCGCGTTCAGCGCGAGGTCGAGCGCCTCCGCGCGCTCTTCGCTCGACGTACTCGCGACGACCGCCGGCGTCGAGTCGGTGACCTGGACCACCGTCAGCGTCCGCAGCATCGGCGCGCTGAGCACGAGCTCGTGAAGGTCTCTGGTCAGCGCCGCCGCGTCGACCGGATCGGCGCGCAGCTCGTAGTCGTCGGCGACCGCGACCGCCGTCACCCGCGCCGTCTCGAGGAGATCGCGCTCCACCGCGCGCTCGAACACGCGAATCTCCAGGAACGCCTCGATCCCGATCACCACGGCCGTGCACAGGGCGACGAGAATCGCCAGGCGCACTCGCAGCGACCGCGCTCCCCGCAATTTCGCCCCGGTGGGGCGACGCTGCGTTGACGCGGCCGGCGCCGCGTGCGGCGCGATAATGGTCGAAGTCATTGGGTAGGTGCGCTTTGTTTCATTCTATCGGGGCGCAGCCATGGTGGCATCGCGATTGTCTTCAGGAACGGTGCCTGCCGGCTCGCGGCGTTTGGCTGGGTTCTCCGGTCGACTCCTCCAGCTGCGTCGTCGGCGGGCGCTTCCTCGTGCCGGCAGCGGCCGGCCGCCTTATCGGAGCGTGTGTGCGGCCCATCATGATCTTCATCGCGGCACTGACGGTGACCTCCGTCGCAGTAGCGATGCGGTCGACGAGCCGCCCCGTGCCGGCGGCGCCGGTGACCGCCGCTGCGCCGGCCGTCGCAGAGCAGCCGCCGGAGAAAGCCGTCGTCGGCACGCTCGAATCAGTGAACGCCGGCGCATCGCAGATCATCGTCAACACGTCGGGCGGCAGACAGACATTTACCGTGGAGAGCGACGCGATGGTGCGGCAGGGCTCGCGGACGATCAAGGCGGCGGAGCTGCAGTCGCATCGGGGAGAGCGCGTGAAGGTACGCTACCGCGAATCTGGCGGCGTGAAGCGCGCCGAATGGATCGTGCTCGCGGCACCTGCGGCCAAAAAGGCACGGGCGCAGTAGCGGAGTCGGATCGCAGCTATGATCGCGCGATGCGCATCGCGCTCGTCCAGCAGCATGCCACTTTAGACAAGCAGGAGAATGTCAGCCGCGGTCTTGCGGCGATGGCGCGTGCCGCCCGCCAGGGTGCGGCGCTCGTCGCCTTCGCGGAGCTGGCGTTCGAACCGTTCCACCCGCAGCACCCCGCCGATTCGGATCCGCTCCGTCTCGCGGAGACTGTCCCCGGTCCGCTGACCGACGCGTTCGCGGCGAAAGCCCGCGAGCTTGGTGTCGTGGTGGTGTTGAACCTCTACGAGCGCGATGGCGGGCGCGCCTACGATTGCTCCCCTGTAATCGATGCGGATGGCTCACTCCTTGGTAGAACCCGGATGCTCCATATCACGGACTACCCGTGTTTCCACGAGCAGGGCTACTACACGCCCGGGGACACCGGTGCCCCCGTGTATCGCACTCAAGCCGGGTCGATCGGCGTAGCGATCTGTTATGACCGGCACTATCCCGAGTACATGCGTGCCCTCGCGCTCGGCGGGGCCGATCTCGTCGTCGTTCCACAGGCGGGCGCCGTGGACGAGTGGCCGGAGGGATTGTACGAAGGCGAGATGCGCGTCGCGGCGTTTCAGAACGGTTACTTCATCGCGCTGTGCAATCGCGTCGGCCAGGAAGACTGCCTGACGTTCGCGGGCGAATCATTCGTGTGCGCGCCGCAGGGGACCGTCATGGCGCGGGCGCCGTGTCTTGAGGATTCGCTGCTCGTAGCGGATCTCGACCTCTCCGAGGCGGCGACATCGCACGCGCGCCGACTCTTCCTGCGGCATCGCCGTCCGGAGCTCTACGCGGAATGGATCGTCGAGCGCTCGTAGTGCCCGCGGTCGGCCGGATCTTGCTGGTCGCGTTGATCGCGCCGGCCATCGCGTGCTCCGGCGTGCGCGCGAGAACGAATTCATTCGCCACCCTGGAGGAGGCGCGGCAGACCGGGGCTATCGACCAAGGGTGGGTGCCGCAAGGACTGCCGCCCGGCGCCCACGATTTGCGCGAGGCGCACTTGCCGGGGTCGAACAAGCACTGGGGTCTGTTCGAGTATCCGGCGTCGGAAGAAGAGATCCTGCGTTCGCTGCTGCAGCCGGGCGAAGTTCCGCTCGACGGACAACGATGCGACATTCCGCCGCGCATCGAGTGGTGGCCGGTTGCGTTGCGGGGCGATCTCGACGCTGCCCGGATCGGCGCCACGGGCGTCCGCGCCTACCGCTCGAAAACCGGCGGCCGCATCTTCGCGATTAACTGGCAGCAGGCGAGAGCGTACTACTGGGTGCCATGACACGCTCGCGGCGACTGGAGAATGGTGCCGAGGACTGGAATCGAACCAGTGACACCAGCATTTTCAGTGCTGTGCTCTACCGACTGAGCTACCTCGGCACGCTCAATTCCGCACTGGCAGAACCCTCATCATAGCAGTCGCGGCAGCCGCTTCACAAGCCTAGCGCGGCGCGCAATACGCGCGAATGAAGAATCGAGGGTCGCCGATCTGGAGACGCGAATCCTTCGCGGGGCCGAACAGCGCACACCGCTGGTAGTGCGACTCTATCCACCGCATGAGCGATACACAGTAATCGCGGCCGAATGCGTTGGGACCGAATTCCGCCGTCGCGCGATTGGCAATCAGGACTAACGGCGGATGCGCGGCCTGAAGTTGGCGAATCGCGCGCGCTTCCCCCGCGGCATCGAGGAAGCCCGGCGTGACGATTTCCTCGCGCAGAGGATTGCGGCGTCCGCTCAGGAACGTCAGCGAGGTGCCTTCGGGCAGAACAACGATCGGATCACCGGATTGAGTGTGGGCCGCGATATACGCCAGCGCCTCGTTCCACGCAATGCCGAGGTCGTTCTCGGAAATCATCGAGCCCCGCGATGACGTGATCGCGATCGTGCTGCGCGTTCGATACTGGCGCCCAAGCAGTACGGCCGAACCGACAGCGGCAAGGAGCAACAACGCGAGCGCGATCCGCCGCGCGATGCGTGCGGCCCGGGGGTCAGCAAACGCGCCCGCGAACGGCCCCATCCACCAATACGTGAAGATGACGATCGAGACCGGTAGCAGGTAGGAGCCGTACGCGCCGCCGCTCTGCACGTGAAGGATCACGCGGGCGAGGCTCGCCAGCGCGTAGACCGTGTAGATGAGCAGTAGAGAAGAATCGAGGGTCACCCGGCGATGCAGAAAGTCGCGCGCCAGCGCCAGCAGGAACACCGTGAGCAGCACCGGCATGGCGAGGTACGGGCCCTTGTCCCAGTCCAGACCCCTTGTCACCGAGAGAACCGCACCCAGGCCCAACGCGACGGCCAGCGCGCGCCATGGCGGTGATGTTCTTGCCGTCCACGCGCTCGCCGCGGCGACGAATGTTGCGACGATGCCCAGCTTGACGCAGGCGAGGAGGATGCGCCACATCGAATGCAGCGGCCGATCCAGCCCGGAGAGATGTCTGTTGTAGATTGCCAGCTCCCGAGGCACGTTGTAGCCGAGCACCCAGCTGTCGGTGACCAGCGTGGACCAACCGACCTCGGTCGCAATCAACCCGTACGTCGCCGCAACCACCGATACAGCCGCCGCGAGAAAGAGCGCCAACAACTGAAAACGCCGGGACCGAGGCGCGGGCGCGATCAGAGCCGCCGCCATGCCCGCCGCACCCGCGGCGGTCCCCATCTCCGTCTTGGCCAGCATTGTGAGACCCGCGAGCAGGCCCGCGACGAGGAACCCGCCCATCACGGCGGCCGTGCGTTCGTCGCTTCTCGACGCGCGCACGGTCCGTGTGAGCACCGCAAGCGTCGCGAGCCCGATGACGGTTCCGTGGAGCGCGTTGTACGAGTAGGGCAGCACATAGTTGCCTGATTG
The DNA here is from genome assembly GCA_046731735.1 of Acidobacteriota bacterium. Taxonomy (GTDB): domain Bacteria; phylum Acidobacteriota; class Vicinamibacteria; order Vicinamibacterales; family 2-12-FULL-66-21; genus JALZOC01. The sequence goes on along the minus strand of JBKPLP010000155.1, from coordinate 2,614 downwards.
CTTGAACACGCACAGCCACATGACGTTGAGCGCCGCGACGCCCGCGGCGGCGGGGGCCATCAGTTGCCGCGCGAGCCAGTACACGAGCGCGAGGGCAATTGCGGCGCATCCAATGCCATCGGCGTAGAGAACGTTCAAACGAGGAGCGAACAGCCCGTAGAGCACCGCGTGCACCCATGGCGACAGCGGCCCGTAGATGTGGCGGATGTCCGAGTACAGCGTCTCGCCATTCAGCAGGCGCAACGGGACGTTCATCTCCCGTCCCGTGTCGATCAGCGGGTTCCCCCAGCGCTGCCACGAGACGGCGAGGCCGTACAGAAAGAAGATGGCCAACACCGCAATCCACGTGCTGTCGCGGCCGGTCGCCGGTCGTGGGGTGGATTCGATGTTCACTTTCCCCTTGTACTCTGGTGCAAAGCCCTGTACTTTGCACTTGTACTCTCGATCGGCTTTTGGTACTTTGCGCGCAACGATGAATGTCTCCGGCCCGGATGCGGATATGCTCAAACTCCCGACCCGCCGGCGCGCGAACCCCTGGATCCGCAGGGCGGTCGTGTTCGTGGCGTGCGCCATCCTGCTCGACAGCCTGATCGGCGATCGCGGCCTCGCCCAGAGCATTCGCGCGCGTCGCGAGTACAGACGCGCCAAGGCCGAGTTGAAGGCGCTGAAGGATCAGAATGCCGCGCTGCGCCGCGAGATGCACCGCCTGATCGGTGACCCCGCCGCGATCGAAGCGGTCGCCCGCCAGGAGCTCGGGCTCGTCAGACCCGGCGAGATCCTGGTTGTGGTCAAGGACGTCCGCCTCCGCTGAAGCTTCGGCGGGACAGGCTTTCCCTGCGTTTCCTGCAACTTACGCCGGTCCCGTTCGTATTGACAGCTATGGCAACGGGGCTGTAACGTGCCGGTCTCGCACTCGGCCGCTTCATCCATGGTGCCCCAGCAGAACAGCCAGGTCCACGCACCCGCCGGCAGACGCCCGGCGAGCGATCTGATCGATGCGGTGCTCGAGAACATGCGGACGAATCTCGAGCCGCTGAAATACTCGACGCTCGCGCCAAGCCGCTACGTCGTTTACCTGCATCCGGACGAGTTCGCGCGTATCGAAGGCATCGTGCCGGTGCTGCAGGAGCAAACGCGCCGTGCGCTGGGCGAGGAGCTGCAGAAGCTGAACCGGCAGCCGGGGTATCTCAAATACTGGAGCCGGATCGTGGGGTCGGCGCCGCCGGTTGAAAATGTCGCGCAGGACTGGCAGGTCGAGTTCCTGCCGGACGCGGACGCGGAGCTCGGGCCCGGCGACATCCTGATTCATTCCGAGCTGGCGTTGCCGTCCACCGACGAGGATCTGGGCGCCGGTCAGCGGACGCGCCGGATCACGACGGTCCACGTCGGACACAAGACGACGCGGCGGCAGGAGACGGTGAGCCGGACGGAATCGTCCGCGCCGACAACCGTTTATGCGCGGCTGCGTTACGACGATAACGGCGGTCCGCACACCTTCGAGATCATGCGCGATTCCATCACCATTGGCCGCGGCGGGATCGCCTACCGGGCGGACGTCAAGGTCGATGCCTCGGTCGACGTCTCGCGCGAGCACGCCCGCATCCGCCGCGACCCTGCATCCGGAAAGTTCTTCCTGATCGATCTCAGCACGCTTGGGACGACCGTGAACGGCCAGCGCGTCCCGCGCGGCTACGACGAGGTCGACGGCACCAAGCGCGAAAACGGCACGGAAACCCCACTATCCAACGGCTCGCGCATCGGGCTGGCCGACACGGTGTTCCTCGCGTTCGAACTGGCGCGATCATGATCTGGCTGCGGCTGGCGCGATTCGTCATCCTGGCCCTGCTCTTCCTCCTGGCGGCCACCGTCGCGTGGGCGGCCGCGACCGATCGCTGACCGCGATGCAGGTGCAAACGGTGCTCAAAGCCGCCGGCGGCAGCGACCCTGGCCTCCAACGCGAGATCAACGAGGATCGCTGGCACCACGACCCGCTCCGCGGACTCTTCATCGTCATCGACGGCGTCGGCGGCCAGGCGGCGGGAGAAAAGGCGGCGGAGACGGCGCTCACGATGGTTCGGGTGCGGCTCGAGCGGGAAACCGGGGCCGTCGAAGATCGGGTGCGCGAAGCGATCGGCCTCGCGAACAACGAGATTCATCGGGTCGCGTCGATCAATCCGGAGTGGAAAGGGATGGCCTGCGTGCTGACGGTCGCCGTGGTCACGAACGGCGACGTCGTCGTCGGCCACGTCGGCGACACGCGGCTGTACAAGCTGCGCAGCGGCCGGATGCAGAAGCTGACGCGCGATCACTCGCCGGTCGGCGAGCGGGAAGACGCCGGGGAGCTGAACGAGCGCGAGGCGATGCAGCATCCCAGGCGCAACGAGGTCTACCGCGACATCGGATCGGAACCCCACGATCCGTACGAGCCCGGGTTCATCGACGTCGCGCGTCATCCCTTCGAGCCGGACGCCGCGTTGCTGCTGTGTTCCGATGGTTTGACGGATCTCGTGCCGTCGGCGGCGATCTCGGAAATCGTCCGCGACTTCGCGGGCCATCCATATGAAGTTGTCCGCGGCCTCATCGACGCCGCGAACGCCGCGGGTGGGAAGGACAA
>JBKPLP010000154.1:0-13576 GCA_046731735.1 Acidobacteriota bacterium | reverse complement strand
GGGCCGGGCCGCAGTTGTTGGCGTCGCCGTTGCCGAGGCCGCCGATGATGTTCGGCGCAGGGGGCGCCGCGGGGCCGCCGCGTCCGCCGCCGCCACCGTAGCCGCCGGCACCGAAGCCGCCGCCAGCACCGCCGCCGGCTCCCGCTGCGGGTCCGGTGCCGGTGGGCCCGCAGCTGGTCGTGAGGTTCGAGACCCACTTCAGGCTCAGGTTCTTCACGGTATTCGTGTTGACGAGCTTCAGCGCGCTGAAGCGCTTGCCGCTGAGATCCCCCGAGTAACTGGTCCACTGGTCGGCCAGCGGTTTCATAATGTCGGCGGGATCGAGGCCGCCCGTCTGGGCGATGAGCAGCGCGGGCCCCGCGATCAGCAATGTGACGAAGAGCAGTTTCTTCATGGGTCCTTCACAATGGCGGGGTCTGAAGACCCCGCCCTACACAACGGCGCTTCACAATGGCGCGGTCTGAAGACCCGCCCTACTTGATCGTCCAGAGATACGCGGTGATGTCGTGCATCTTCTTGTTTTCCGGATCGTCGAGCTGCAGCACCATTTTCTTGTGCGCCTCGCGCGGATCCTTCACATCGATTTTCGGCACGCCGTTGTTGCGCGCAAACGATCGGCGCGTGCCGTCAGCCTGCATGAGGATGATGATGAAGTCGTCCTTGCGGACGAGCGTGCCTTCGACCTTCGAGCCGTCCGCCAGTGTGACGGTGGCAGGATTGCCCGCGCCGCCCCCGCCGCGGCCTCCTGCGAACGCCGAGCTGGTGCCGGCCACCCACGTGTTCTGCAGCGATCTGGCGTCCTCGAATTTCGCGCCGATCCCCTTCAGATCGCCGGTGACGGAATGGCACGACGCGCACAGCGCGCCGAACGCCGCCTCGCCCGCCTTGGCGTCGCCGACGAGGACGTTCAATTCGATTCCGGTCGGGTTACGCCCCGGAGGGCTGCCCTGACCGCCCATCGTCGCGTGGACGCTGTGGATGTATTCCGCAACCGCCACGGTATCGGCCGCGACCAGCGTGAGCGGTGGATTGTGCTTGGCCACAGCTTCAGCAACCAGCTCTCCGTGCTGATCGCGCAGCGCGATCCCGGATCGCAGCAGGTTCGCCCCCTTCGCACCGCCGCGGAGATCCGCCGAGTGACAGCTGGCGCAGTTGCCTTCATAGAGGGACTTCCCGCGGACGATGACGTCCTGCGGCGCCAGCTCGCGCGTGAACTGCGTGAATCCGCCGCGCCTCCCGCCGCCGCCCTGGCGTCCCTGCTGGCCGGCGCCGCGCTGTCCCTGCTGGCCGCCGCGGCCTGCGGCCGGCGGCTGCGTGGTCTGGTCCTGGCCCGTAGGCGGTTGACCCTGCGGCGGCGTTCCCGCCCCCTGCGCGAGCACCAGGCCGCTCAGCGCGGCGGCGAATGCGGCTGCCGCAACCCAACGAGTATGTGAACTCATAGCGTGAATTCCATTTTGAAACGGCGTTGCTGACCCAAGGTTGCGCGGATTATAACGCGCAGCTTCGGAGAGACGGGCGTCGGCAAGGCGGGTTTGACGGTCGGCATTGTGACAAGAGTGTGGCAGTGGCTGGCGGCGATTCCGGGACGCGGGATCCGGGATCCGATTAGCGATTCCCGATTAGGGATTAGGGATTCGGGTTTTCGCCCCCGCAGGAGGCCCTGACGATGAGCTCGCAGTGGAGAAGGATGTCGCGCGCGGGGAGATCGGGGCGTTTGACTCGTTCGAGCATCGCGGTCAACGCCGCGTCGCCGATCTGCCGCGTCGGCTGGCGGAGCGTGGTCAGGGGAACCGGCAGCAGCCTCGCGTACTCGATGTCATCGATCCCCGCGAGCCGCACGTCGCGAGGGATCGCGTAATCGAGCTGCAGCAGCGTGTGCATCAGCCGCCCCGCGGTTCGGTCGTTCGCGCACACGATGCCGTCGGGCCGAAAGGTTTCCATCAGATCGCGGACCACCGCTCGGTCTGCCGGGTCGATTCGACGGATCGACGACCGATCGATGGACTGGCCGGCTGCGTAGAGCGCTTCGCGGTAACCCGCCTCGCGGGCATCCACGGTCGCAACGGTATTCGCCTGCGCGACAAAGGCGACGCGGCGGCATCCGAGGCGCAGGAGATGATCAGTGATCAGGAAACCGGCGCGCCGGTTGTCGATCCCCACCAGGTCCTGATCGCCGCGCTCGGGATACGGGAACGCCGGGCGATCGAGCAGGACGACCGGAATCCGCGCCGCGTCGAGCGCGCCCACGATTCGCCGGTTGACGTCGTCTTTCTGCGCCGCGAGCTCGACCGGCGCGAAGAACACGCCAGACACGCGCCGGTCGATGTATTGACGGCACAATCCCCACGCGAGATCTTCCTTGGCGGCGCCGCCGCCGTTCGCACTGCCCCACAGCAGTGCATGTTCCCGGGCGTGCGGCGACGACATCATTCCCTGACAGATCGGTTCGAAGATCTCCGTTTCGCCGAGATCGGGAATCAGCAAGCCGAATGACATCGCGGTCGTCGCCGATTTCGCCCCCGCGACATAGGTTCCCGACCCCGCCCGCCGCTGCACCAGACCGGCTGACTGTAAATCGCGGACGGCGCGACCTACCGTGATTCGTGACGCGTCAAACGTACGGACGAGCTCCGCCTCGCTGGGAAGCCGGTCGCCCGGTTTCCATCGGCCCGACTCGATCTGCCGCCGCAGTGTCGCGTAGACCTTCTGATACTTGGGCAGCTCGGCGCGTGTGGTGTCCATATGCGACAAATGTTATATCAATTTTACATATTCTGACAATACTGTCGGTTGATTTATAGATATTTCATCTGTTACCGTGGATAAAGCTGTTATGCACAACGGTGAACTATGACATTACAAGTTGCCGCTCAGCGGCATTTCCTCGTCGCGTCGGATTTCGATCAGACGTTGAGTTTCAACGATTCGGGCGCGGTGCTCAGCGAGCTGATTGGCGCCTCAGATTTCCAGCGGAAGGTCGACGGGCTGGCGCGATGCAACCTGGTCCAGCAGGGGGGTGAGCTCGCCTACCTGATTCGGCACGACCCCGAGTTCCGCGGCGTGCGGCGGGAGCACCTGGTCGAGACCGGGCGCCGCGTTCGCCTGCGCAGCAGTATCCGGGCGCTGGTCGATTTGCTGGAACGGGGGGTCGAGGACTGCCGGTTCACGTTCGTCGTGATTTCCGCGGCACCGCGCGAGGTCATCGAATCGGCGCTCGACGGCATCGTGCCTGCGGACCGCATCTTCGGAACGGAATTCCAGTACGACCCTGATTCCGGCGAGGTGCGTTCGATCGTCCGGGTCCGCGCAGGATATGGCAAGGTGGCGGTGATCGAGGAGCTCGAGTCGCGCCTCGAGATTGCGCCGGCGCGGACGGTGTACATCGGCGACGGCAGTTCTGACGTCCACGTCATGCTGCACGTGAACAACCGGGACGGTTTCACCATCGCCGTGTCAGAAAACACGCAGCTGGCGCGGATCGCGAAGCGGACCGTGCTCAGCGATGACTCGTTCTCGGTGACCGTGCCGATCCTGGAGCAGGTGCTCGGCTGGGGCGGACGCGAGATCCGTACTTTGTTCGAGTCGAACGGCCTCACGCTGCACGAGTGGGAGAAGGCGCGGACCGATCGCGTGATCGTGCGCGAGCTGCCGACCGGCGTGTCGGAAAGGATCGCGTAAGGGATGTCGACGATCGACTATCTCGGATGGTCGGCGACGTTCGTGTTCGTCGCCTCGTATTTCTGCTCGCGGGCCAGCGCCCTGCGCCGCACGCAGATGGCTGGCGCGCTGATGTGGATCCTGTATGGCGCGTTGATGAAGGCGTATCCCGTCGTCGTCGCGAACGTGCTCGTGCTTGCGGCGGCCGCATGGACCGGGCGAGCTCGGCGCGAACCGGCGTCGGCTTGACCGCGCATCGGTTGCCCGCCAGAATCTGAGCGTGCGCGCGCCGATCATTGCTGCGGTGGCCACCGTCCTGAGCGTGCTGGTCGCGGCGCAGCAGCCGGAGCGGCAGACGTTCCGAACCGGCATCGACGTCGTGCAGGTCGATGTTTCGGTGCTGGATCGGAGCCGTGTTCCGGTGCAGGGGCTGACGGCTGCGGACTTCGTCGTCCTGGAAGACGGCAAACCGCGGCCGATCGTCGCGTTCGCGCCGGTCACCCTCCCTGAACGCTCAACCCGCACGCCCGCCGCTTCCTGGATGCGCGACGTGACGCCGGACATCGTCACCAACGACGTCCCGCGCGAGGGCCGGCTCGTCGTGATCATGTTCGACTGGTCGATACGGTTCGAAGACCAGCAGCTCGCCCGGCGCATCGCGGCGGCGGCGGTGGATCAACTGGGGCCGGGCGATCTCGCCGCGGTCGTGTTCACGAGCGCATTCGGCAACGCCGGCGCCCCACAGAACTTCACGGCGGATCGCGCGCGCCTGCTGGCCGCCATTCAGCAGCCGTTCGCGATGGCGCTGCACAACCCGCCCGTCGGACCGGGACACGATCCCCGCAATGAAAACGAGGTCATGATCGACGACCCGGAAGGGTACCAGAGCGGCGATTGCCAGTGCCGGGTGTGCGTGGCCGACGCGATCGCGCATGTTGCGGACGCCGTCCGGAATGTTCCGGAACGCCGCAAGACGTTGTTGTTCATCGGGACGTACTTCCGCAGCTACGAAGCGCTGCAGGGCCCGGTATCCCGCCCCAGGCCGGGTCTGCCCGCGGCGGTCACCGGCATCGTGAGGCCATCTCCGTCGCAGATGAACTGCTCCGCATATCTGAAGGATGCGCGCGAGAAGATGCTGCGCGCCGTGTCGCTCGCGAACCTCACGATCCACACCCTCGATCCGGTGGGCCTCGAGACTACGCTGAACAGCCCGCTGGGCGGGTCCGCGGTCGCGATCCAGGAGCGGCAGAGCGATCTCAGGGTCCCGGCGGATCTCGCCGGCGGGCGCACGATCATGGATACCGAGACACCGGAAGCGGCGCTTCCGGCGCTGTTCGCGGAGAGCCGGTCGTACTACCTGCTCGCGTTCACGCCGGCGGATATCAGGCCGAACCGGAAGCTGCACTCAATCGAGGTGAAGGTGCAGCGGCCGGGCGTCACGGTGCGGACCCGTTCTGGGTATTACCTGGGCGAAACGCGATCGGGCGACCGGTCGCCATTGACGGTATCACCCGAAACAGCGGACGCGCTGCAGGGTGTGCTCCCGCGCCGCGACGTGGCACTGGACGTCACCGCCGCGACATTCGCGGTACCCGGCAGCACCCAACCTGCCGTTGCGGTGATTCTTGGCGTACGTCACCCGGCAGCGGCAGACGCGAAGAATCAGAACGCGCCGGTGAAGCTCCTCGTCGCGGCTTTCGATCGAAACGGGCGTGCCGTGCAAACCGAGGAGCAAACGGTGGGCATCACCTGGCAGCCCGACGCGAGCGTCGCGATGCCCTACGAAATCCTGTCGCGTCTCTCGCTCAAGCCAGGGCGGTACGAAGTGCGCGCCGCGCTCGAGGTCGGCACGAACCAGCGCGGCAGCGTCTTCACCTTCGTGGACGTGCCCGATTTCTCTCAGCCTCCGCTCTCGCTGTCCGGTCTCGTGCTCGCGGCCACGCCGGCAATGCTGGCGGCGCCGAAGGACGCGTTCGCGAACCTGCTGCCGGTGGTCCCGACCGCGAAGCGCGTCTTCACCCGAACGGATCGGGTCACCGCGTTCGTTCGTGTCTATCAGGGCAGCCGGCGACCTCTGCAGGCGGCCACGATCGCGGCGAAGGTAACGGATGTTCACGACCGTGTGGTCTCGACGAGCACCGCGGTCGTCGCCGCAGATGCGTTCGCGGGCGCGCGCGGCGCCGATTATCAGCTCGAGTTACCGCTGGATCGCCTCGAGCCCGGAGAGCATCTCCTCACCGTCGAAGCCGTCCAGGGAACGCTGACCGCGCGGCGCGGGCTCAGATTCAGGGTCCAGTAACCAGCTACCAGCTATCCGCCGCCAGCCGCCAGCCGCGACCCGCGTCTGACTACTCCGTCTCTACCTTCTCCGCCCGGGCATTCCACTTGACGGCGCGGCCGGCCTTCAGCGCCGCGTTGGCGATATGCGACGTCCGCGCGGATTCGTGCGCGACGCGGATGTGCGCGTTGGGCTGCTTGCGCGATCGGATGCAGTCCAGCCAGTTCTGCAGGTGCGTCAGCGTGCCGTCGCCGTTCGAGCGCACGTAGATCTCCGGCTCGGGCGTCAGCGTGCCCGCCGCGTACGCCGCATCGTCGCGATAGAACGCCAGCCGCGCGCGATCGACCTTCAGCGTCCCCTTGTCGCCGCGGAACTCGAGGCCGCCGTCGTCGACTTTGCTGACGTAGGTGCCGAGATACGCGGCCATGAAGTTCTTCGGGAACTCGATTGTCGTGTTGACAGTATCGGGAGCTTCCCACAGCTTGATGTTGTAGTTGTGTCCCGTCGTCACCGCTGAAAGCGGCGCGTCGACGTTCATGTACCAGTGGACGACGTCGATCCAGTGCGTCATGAGATCGGTGAGCTGTCCACCACCGAAGTCCCAGAAGTGGCGCCACTGGTAGAAGCGCTCCGGACGGAAGGGCTGATCCGGCGCGGAACCGAGCCATCGCTTCCAATCGAGCTTGTCCATCTGGACCGGCGTGTAGTTGCCCGCCGTCGCGTGCTGATACCAGTAGGTCTGCACGAACGTGATCTGGCCGAGGCGTCCCGCGTCGACGAGCTGCTTGCCGAGCACGAAGTGATCCCAGCTCCGCTGCTGGGTGCCGATCTGCACGATCTGTTTCGAGGCTTCGATCGCGCGCACCAGCTCGGCCCCTTCCGCGATCGAGTGCGAGACCGGCTTCTCGACGTAGACGTCCTTGCCGGCCGCGATGGCGTCGAGCGTGATCTGTTTGTGCCAGTGATCCGGCGTGCCGATGACGACCGCATCGATTCCGCGGTCGTCGAGAATCCTGCGGTAGTCGGCGACCTTCGTCACGGTTGGCGAGCCGACGATCTCGGCGGCCTGCAGCAGCCGCGGCTCGTACACGTCGCACACCGCAACCATCTCGTTGCCGGGCAGCCGTTTCAGCAGGGTCATCAGCCCGCGGGCGCGGCCGCCGGTACCGATGACGCCGATGCGGATCTTGTCGTTCGCGCCCTGCGCACCGGACGCGGCGAGCCGAACGCCAAAGGCGAGCGCGGGAGCGGTGGTCAGGAAGGTGCGGCGCGTCCAGGACATATGGCCTCCGACCGCATACCTTACCACCGGTCGCCAACCATCAGCCGTAGCCGCTCAAGTCCGCCTGAAGGCGGACACTACCTGTTTTCTTTGTCGCCATCCGCCAGCCGCCAACCGCCATCCGCCTTATCTTTCGATGAACGTGCCGCTCCGCAGATCCTGGAACGCCCGCTGCAGCTCCTCCTCGGTGTTCATCACGATCGGCCCGTACCACGCGACCGGCTCCTCGATCGGCCTGCCCGACACGAGGAGAAACCGGATACCCTGGTCGCCGGCGTGCACGACGATCTCATCGCCGCGATCGAAGAGCACCAGCGACCGGTTCTCGCTCTCGTGCGGCATCAGGCGCGCCGTCGCACCGTCCTCGCGCTCGGTCAGGACACCTTGCGGATCGGACGCGTCGCGGAACGTGCCGGACCCGGCGAACACGTACGCGAACGCGTTGTTCGTGCGATCCACAGCGATGCGCTTGCGCCGGCCGGGAGGAACCGAGATGTCGAGATAGCGCGGATCGGCGGCCACACCCTCCACGGGCCCCTTCTTTCCCCAGAAGTCTCCCGCCACGATGCGCACGCGCGTGCCGTCATCGTCGGTGACCTCGGGAATGTCAGCGCCTTTGATGTCCTGATAGCGCGGCGCGGTCATCTTCAGCGCTGACGGGAGGTTCGCCCACAGCTGGAACCCGTGCATGCGGCCTTGCGCGTCGCCGCGCGGCATCTCCTGGTGCATGATCCCCCGGCCGGCGGTCATCCATTGGACGTCTCCGGACCCGAGGCTCCCGCGATTCCCGAGGCTGTCGCCGTGCTCGACGGTCCCGGTCAGCACGTACGTGATGGTTTCAATCCCTCGATGCGGATGCCACGGGAACCCTGCCAGATAATCACGCGGGTCGTCGTTGCGGAAGTCGTCGAGGAGCAGGTATGGATCGAACTCGGCCGTGTTGCCGAACCCGAACGCACGCTGCAGTTTGACGCCGGCGCCTTCTCTCGTGGGGCGCGTCTGCAGGACCTGCTTGACGGGGCGAACGGACATGGAAGGAGCTCCTTTCGTAAACCTTCTGGTAAGACGCTGAGGCTGGTGCCACGGTCCCTGCGCGGGTAAACTTCTCGGTCCGGCCTTTTGATAGTCCGGCCTTTTGGTAGTGTCCGGCTTTAGCCGGACCTTCCGGGTCGGTCCGCCCGAAGGCGGACACTACCGGAGCTTGCCAGGTCGCACATGAAGAACACGCCAGTCCATGACCGGTTTGCCGCGGCGGTCGACGTACTGATCGAACAGGTGAAGCAGGACCGCTCCGTGCTCGCCGCGATTCTCTGCGGCAGCCTGTCGCACGATACCGTCTGGTCGAAGTCGGACGTGGACCTCGTGCTGGTGACGATCGACGACAGGAAGACCGAGCTGTCCGACGTATCCCTGTTCGCGGATGGCGTGAACGTGCACGCGTTCCTGATGCCGCGGACGGATTTTCGCAAGGTGGTCGAAGGCTCGACGCACAACTCGTTCATGCATTCGTTCCTCACCAAGGGACGCCTGCTGTACACCCACGATCCGACGATCGCGGATCTGTGCGCGCGGCTGCACGGGATCGGCGCGCGCGACACGGCGGTGCAGCTGCTGCGCGCGGCGACCCACGCGCTGCCCTCGATCTACAAGGCGCACAAGTGGTTCGTCACGCGCGGGGATCTGAATTACACCGCGCTCTGGATTCTCTACGCGGCGACCGCGCTGGCGCAGATCGAAGTGCTGTCGGCCGGCCAGCTGGTCGACCGCGAAGTCATTCCGCAAGCCCTGAAGCTCAATCCTTCATTTTTCAAGACGGTCTACACGGACATGCTGAACGAGCGGAAAACCCGCGAGCGGGTCGAGGCGGCGCTGAATGCGGTGGACGAGTACATCGCGAGCCGGACATCGACGCTGTTCCCGCTCGTCATCGATTACCTGCGCGAAGCCGGCGAAGCCCGCTCCTGCAAGGAGATCGAGGACCACTTCAAAAAGAACTACGACACGTCGTGCGTGACGACGGCCTGCGAATATCTGGCCGATCAGGGCCTGATCGGGAAAGCCTCCACACCGGTCCATCTCACGAAGCGCAGCCACGTCGAGATGCAGGAGATCGCGTTCTTCATCGCGGAATGACCGCATGCGGGCGAAGGCGCGAACGACAATCGGTGTGCAGGGTGCGCGCGTTCACAATCTGAAGAACATCTCGGTCGAGATCCCGCGCGACCGCCTCGTCGTCATCACCGGGCTCTCCGGGTCCGGCAAGTCCAGCCTCGCCTTCGACACCATCTACGCAGAAGGACAACGGCGGTATCTCGAGTCGCTCTCGAGCTACGCGAAGCGCTTCGTCGCGCAGGTGTCCAAGCCGGACGTCGACTTCGTCTTCGGGCTGTCGCCGGTGATCTCGATCGAGCAGAAGACGGTCGCCAGCAATCCCCGGTCGACCGTCGGCACGATGACCGACATCGCGAGTTACCTGAACCTCCTCTTCGCCACGATCGGTGAGCCGCACTGCCCCCGCACCGGCGAGCCGACGCCGAGCCGTTCGGCGAGCCAGATCCTGGAAGCGATTCTGTCGCTCCCAGAAGGCGCGGAAGTGGAGCTTCGCGCGCCCGTGTTCAAGGTATACGGCGAGGATCTCGACTTCGTATTCACCGAGGTCCGCAAGAAGGGATGCCGCACGCTCATCGTCGACGGCAAGCCGATCGACATCTCGGAGGAAACCGGGCTCGACATCGCCGACGTCGAGCACATGGACGCGGTCGTCGATCGCTTCGTTGTCAGCCGCAAGCACGAAAAGGCGATCAAGGCGGGGATTGCGAGCACGCTGCTCGTCGGCGACGGCCTGATGCAGGTCCACGTGGCGAAGGGCGCGAGCAAGGCGGATGCCGAGCGGTTCTACAAGGGACTGTGCAGCGCGACGCATCATTTCGTTTACGGCGAGATCGGCCCGGTGTTCTTCGTCTTCAACGATCCCGAAAGCGCGTGCCGCACGTGCGGCGGACTCGGGGTCGACAAGCTGACGCATCCCGACCTGATCGTGCCCGACCCGAAGCGCAGCATTCTGGGCGGCTGTTTCGTGAAGGAAGCGTTCCGCTACAACCCCGACACGTGGGACGGGCGGATGATGTTCAGCCTCTCGACCGCGCTCGGGTTCGCCCTGGACTCGCCGTGGGATCAGCTGCCGAAGAAGGCGCGCGACGCGATTCTGTACGGCATCGAACCGAAAAAGATCAAGATCGTGTCCCCGCCGGATGCGAAGGTCCGCCGCGATCGTGAGGAGGGAAGGGAGGTCGGCTGGAGCGGGATCGCGCGGCGCATCGAGCGCTACTACCGCCGCTATCGCCAGCGCGGCGAGGCCAATTCGCGTATGGAGGAGTGGCTCGACAAGGTGATGGTCGAGCATACGTGCCCCGACTGCAAGGGCGCGCGCCTCCGCGCGACGCGGCTGCTGTTCACGATTGCCGGCAAGACGGTTTACGACGTCGGTCAGCTGAACTTCGACGAGCTGCACGCCTTTCTCGGCACCGTCAAGCCTTCAGGCCGCGGCGCGGACGCCGGGCGTCAGGTGTTGAAGGAAATCCGCGGACGGCTCGATCTGCTGCTCGGGATTGGCCTCGATTATCTGAACTTCAACCGGCGGTCCGGCACGCTGTCCGGCGGCGAATCGCAGCGCATCCGGCTCTCGACGCAGATCGGGTCGGGGTTGATGGGGATGCTGTACGTCCTCGACGAGCCCAGCATCGGGCTGCATCCGAAGGACAACACGAAGATGATCGCGACGCTCGAGAGCCTTCGCGACATCGGCAACACGGTCATCGTCGTCGAACACGACGAGGATACGATTCGCGCGGCGGATTACCTCGTCGAAATGGGACCTGGCGCCGGCGTGCACGGCGGCCGCGTCGTCGTGGAGGGCGGTCTCGAGGATCTGCTCAAGTGCAAGGGGTCTCCGACCGGCCAGTACATGTCGGGCAAGCGCTCGATCCCGCTGCCGAAACAGCGGCGCAAAGGGAACGGAAAGGCGCTGACGGTTCGCGGCGCCCGCGAGAACAATCTCAAGGCGATCGACGTGGCCTTTCCGCTCGGCATGCTGGTGGCGATTACCGGCGCGTCCGGGTCCGGCAAGAGCACGCTGGTGAGCGAGATCCTCTACAAGGCGCTGTGGAAGAAGCTGGTCGATACGCGCGCGCTGCCAGGAGAGCACGACGCGATCGACGGCATCGAGCACGTGCACAAGGTGGTCAACATCGACCAGTCGCCGATCGGCCGCAACAGCCGGTCCAACCCCTCGACCTACGTCGGGTTCTACGACACGATCCGCGATCTGTTCACGCAGGCGCCCCTGTCGATCGAGCGCGAGTACAAGCCCGGGCGGTTCAGCTTCAACGTCAAGGGCGGACGCTGCGAAGAGTGTCAGGGCGAGGGCGCGATCACCACGCAGCTGTATTTCATGCCGGACGTCGAGGTGACCTGCGGCGTCTGCAAGGGGGCGCGGTTCAACAGCGAGACGCTCGAGGTCACGCTTCGCGGCAAGACTATAGACGACGTGCTCAACATGTCAATCGAGGAAGGCGTGACGTTCTTCGCGAACGAGCCCGCGGTGCAGCGGAAGATTCAAGTCCTGAACGACCTGGGGCTGGGCTACCTCACGCTCGGCCAATCCTCGACCACGTTGTCGGGCGGCGAAGCGCAACGCGTGAAAATCGCGACGGAGTTGAGCGCGCTGCAGCGGTCGAAGCATACCGTCTACATCCTCGACGAGCCGACGACCGGGCTGCATCTCGCCGACATCGAGCACCTGCTGGCGTCGCTCAACCGGCTGGTCGATGCCGGCCACACGGTGCTGATCATCGAGCACCACATGGATGTGATCAAAACGGCCGACCACGTGATCGATCTCGGGCCCGAAGGAGGGCACGCCGGCGGCGAGGTGGTGGTGGCAGGAACTCCTGAGGACGTTGCCCGCTGCAAACGGTCGCATACCGGCCGGTTTCTGAAGCGCCATCTGTGTTAAAATCCGCCCCTTTCAGCGCTGAGGAGGACGGCGTCAGAGATCCGGAGGCGCAGCTATGACAGATCAGGGAGTTTCTGCTTTTGCCAACGGCCTTCGCGGGCGCTTGATCCGGCACACGGATCCGGACTACGACACTGCGCGCGCGGTGTACAACGGCATGATCGACAAGCGGCCGCGCCTCATCGCGCGGTGCGCGAACGTCGCCGACGTCATTGCGGCGGTGAATTTCGCACGCGAGGAAGGACTCATTCTCGCCATCCGCGGCGGCGGACACAACGGGCCGGGACTCGGCACGTGCACCGATGGCCTGGTCATCGATCTCTCGATGATGAAGGGGGTTCACGTCGATCCGCAGAAGCGCACGGTTCGCGTGGAGGGCGGGTGCACCTCGGGTGACGTCGATCACGCCACGCACGCGTTCGGCCTGGCCGTGCCGGCCGGTATCGTGTCGTCGACCGGCGTGGCCGGCCTCACGCTTGGGGGCGGCACCGGTTATCTGACCCGCAAGTACGGCCTCACGATCGACAACCTGCTCGAAGCGCAAGTCGTGCTGGCGGACGGCCGCGTCGTCACGGCCAACGCGACCGAGCATCCCGATCTGTTCTGGGCACTCCGCGGCGGCGGCGGCAACTTCGGCGTCGTCACGAGCTTCCTGTTTCAGGGCCGCCCCGTGAGCACCGTCTTCGCCGGTCCGATCTTCTGGGACTTGAACGACGCCGCGGCAGTGATGCGCGCCTATCGCCAGTTCCTGCCAACCGCTCCTGAAGAACTCGGCGCGTTCCTCGGCGTGAAGACCGTCCCGCGATGCGATCCATTTCCCCGGGAGCATTGGGGCAAGAAAGTGTGTGCCGTGATTTCGGCCTACCCGGGTGCGCAGGCGGACGGCGAACGGGCCATCGCGCCGCTTCTCGGAGCGGTCCCTGCGCCCCTGTTCAACTGGCAGAGCATGATGCCGTTCCCGGCGATGCAGGCGCTGTTCGATCCGTTGATGCCGAAAGGCCTGCAATGGTACTGGAAGGGGGATTTCGTCAAGTCGCTGGCCGATGAAGCGATCGACGTCCACCTGGCGCAGATCCGAAAGGCGCCAAGCGATCTGTCACTGATGCATCTCTACCCGATTGATGGAGCCGTTCACCGGGTCGCGAAGGACGCGACGGCATGGAGTGCGCGCGACGCGACGTGGAACATGGTGATCGCCGCGATCGGCGCGGATCCGGCCCGCGCCGGAGCACTCAAAGAGTGGGGGCGTTCGTACTGGCAGGCGATCCACCCTCACAACCTCGACGGCGCTTACGTGAACTTCATGATGGATGACGAGGTGGCGGGACGGCTGCAGGCAACCTAC
>JBKPLP010000153.1:0-32461 GCA_046731735.1 Acidobacteriota bacterium | reverse complement strand
GTCCCGCAGACGGGCGGTATATTCCTGGACAATGGAGCTTGCGTCCAATTGACGCTGCCTGAGCGAGTGAATGATGGTGCGATAGTCGGTGGTGGCAAGCCGTTGACCGGCGCTGATCCCCTCGGCGAGCGCCTGCATCTCGATCCGTGTCTCGCGGAACGCCGCGCGGGCACGCCGAGCCAATTCCGCGGGTGAGATTTCCACCCCGTACAAATGCCGCAGCCGAAACTGGTACAGCTCCTGTGATATTCGGCGCGCCGGGGGACACTTCGGTAACACCGCCTCGCGAATGAAATCGGCGTACTCGGCGATCTGCCTGTCGAGTTCCGCGGCCACTGGCTCATAGCCAGAAATCCCGAACCGCTGAAACCGCGAGCGCACCTCCGCGAGCACAATCGGCGACTGTGTGAGATCCCGGTCCACTTGAGAGCGGGGCGGCAGTGAAAGGCCGCGCTTGTTCAGGGCACGGCGTATCCGCCCGGTTGCCACAGTTGCCAAGGGCGTCGAGCCGGGCTCGAGGCCTGCATACTTGCGAAGCCGGCCCAGCGCCTTCCGTCGACGTTCGTCAGGGAGCCGATCGGTCAACAACGCGTTGATCCCCGAGAACACCTGGCTCGCGGGATCGATGTACGGCAGCTCATAGGCGCTCTCAAGCTCGATTCCGCGGATATGGCTCTTGACGCGCTCGATCAGGACTCCAAGGTCCTGTCGCACGTCCGGGTCCTTCTCGTGCGCGTGCTGACGAACGAACTCGTCGCGAAGGCGGCGAAATGCCGCCATCGCGCGAACAAGAGCATCGGTACTGAGATCGGAGACTTGGTCGTCCAGCTCCGGATTGGACACTGCGGTTTCCGGACGCAGACGTTGCTCGAGCTGAATGAGCCGCGCCGCGAACCCGTCGCTGCGCTGAACCCAGCCGCCGGCGGATTCGGTCGTCTGGGAGCCGACGAGCACAGCAGACGAGGCGAAGATCGCGGTGGCGAAAAGAACCGAACGCACTCTCAGTTTGGCTCAGCGATGCAGTACAGGTACTTATAGCCCCGCAGGAACATCTCAACGTCGACGAGCGCCGGTGAGGCGTCGAAACCGTCCGACAGCTTGTTCTCCGCCAGCGTTTCCAGCGTCGGCCCGTGTTTCAGGACGACCGTCGTGCCGTCGCGGGATGGAATATAGATCCGTCCGGCCGCGCCGACCGGGGAAGCGAACACTTCGGGCGCCGATGCGAGTCGCTGCGCTTGGAAGTGTGGCCTGCCCGATTTGGCGTCGTAGGCCGACAGCAGCCCGCTATTGGATTTGAGGAAATAAATGATGCCCTCATAGAGAAGCGGCGACGGAACGTACGGCGTGTCGCGTTCGAGCGTCCATGCGACGGCGTCGGTGCCGGTGATGTCGCCTTTGGCGCCGGCAACGCGAATGGCTTTCAGGCTGTTCCCCCGAAACCCGCTCATCAAATAGACGAACGTGTCGTCGGCCACCGGCGACGGAATCGGGTTCATCGTCAGGCCCGCGGTGTGCCAGATCAGTTCTCCCGTTTCCAGGTCATAGCTGCGCACGCGGTTCATGCCGGGCACGACCACCTGCGCGCGGCCATCGCGTTCGAGGACCAGCGGTGTCGCCCACGTATCGATCTCGTCACGCGACTGACGCCAGATCTCCTTCCCGCTCTTCGTGTCGAGCACCGTAATGAACGATCCAGCGGTATGGTCCCACACCACGACGAGGCGATTGCGGTAAAGCGTTGGTGTGCTGCCCTCGCCAAACTGCTGGCGCATCTGCTTGTCGCCAAGATCGGTCTGCCACAACAGGGTGCCGTTCAGGTCGTACGCATAGATGCCACGCGATTCAAACGGAGCGATCAGAATCTCGCCGTTCGTGATCGGCGAGCTCGACGCCCACGTGCCGTTCTGCGGGTGCGACGTCTCGTGCGGGGCTTCTTCGCGCGCGGTGCGCTGCCATACCACCTTTCCTGTCGCGCGATCGATGGCGAGCACCAGATACTTGTGCACCGACGGAGATGCACCGCGCGGTGTATGCGCCGCGTCCGCCGGCACGCCGGCGGGAACCGCGGTCAACACATAGACGCGGTTGTCCCAAACAATCGGAGATGCCGAGCCACGCCCGGGGACTTCAATCTTCCACTTGATGTTTTTTGTATCGCTCCACTGGAGCGGCGGCCTCGCCGTCTTCGAGACGCCGGTGGCGTAAGGTCCGCGCCACTGCGGCCAGAACCGCTCGGTAGAAGGCGGCGTCGACTGACGTGCGGGTGCGTTGAATGCGAACGACGTCAGGAGACAGAGAAGCAAGCGCGCTACATGCATGCGCCGCTTGTAGCATGACGAAGGTCAAAGGTAAACCACAGAAGAAGCGGTGATTCTTCGTGGTGTTCGCGCGCAAACGTTCCCAAGTTGTTCCCAAGTCTCGGGTGACGTCGCAAGCTCACACGCCCATCGCGGGCGACCGACACGCGCCGGGTCCGTCGCCTTCGTGATACTCAGCCCTTCATGGCCTGCGGCCGAGAGCATCGGGCGGTTTCCCTCGTTCGACGCCGACGAGCGACCAGCTCGCCGAGGGGATGCCGGCCCCGCCGCGGCGGAAGAAGAACGTCGACGGAGTCGCCCATCCAGGCTGCCGCGCGTGCGCAGCCGTCACGCTGACGCCCACGAAGTCGCCGACCAGCAGCCCGTCGGGCGCGCGTGCCGATCCGCTCGACACCATCATCGGCTCGCCGACAGGCGTTCGCTGATCGGTCGTGTTATCGAACCGGAACCACCTGAGCTCGTACCGCTCAGGTGCTGTGGCGGCTTTCGCATCGACGGCTGCGTTCGTGAACGCCAGGGTGCCGTCCGCCGACAACGCCGCATCGACGGCGGGGCACACCTGGTTGATCCAGGTGGCCACCACTTTGTCGCGGCGCGCAATGATCGTCTTCGTCATGAAGTCGGTCGCAGCCGGATCGCTGTATGCAGCTTTCTCGATGACCGCACGAATCGCCTCGTCCGAGAACCTCGACACAATGCGCGCGGCCCAGAACGCATCGTCCGGCCGCATGTTGTCGAATGCCGGGTTGGGGTATTCCGGCTTCCATGTCAGTGGATCGAAGCGCTCGGACTCGAGACGTCCAACTGAGCTGGGCACGCGAGGATAGTCGATGGTCATCCACGGCCGCACGTAGAGGCCGAGCGTGGCCAGCGTCAGCCACCCCGGTTTCTGTTCGAATATGTATTCGTTTCCCGAACGGTGGCGCTGGGCAAAGACGGTGCCGCTGCCGAGGATGGATCCGAAGTCGAACATGTAGTGCTTGATCCACGCGCGCCCGTTGGTCGTCTCGAGCATGTCGAGGCTGTTGATGCCTCGCGAGTCATCGTGATTCAACCAGGCAGCGAAGACCCGCGCCCCACGCAGCTCGCGCCGGTGCTCGTGTGGCACGAGATCGTTCGGGTCGTCCGCGCGCCGGCTGTAATAACGGAAGTTGCCGAGCGGCTTGCCAGGTGCGAAGCGGCTCACGAGCACACGGTACCGCCCATTGTCGAGGCGCGCAGCGCGGTTGAAGACGTTGTCGAGATCGTACTTCTTCAGGCGGCGCCGGCGGCCGTTGAGTGGATCCCGAATCGTGGCCTTGTCATCGATCACGAGGGACTCACGATCGAGCTCGGCAAGATAGACGTCGACTACGTTGTAGCCGATCGCATAGTAAAAAGCGGTTCCGATCATCTCGGCTCCGCTTGCCAGCTCGGGATTCGACGGCGGGTCGACTTCAACCTGATACGTCTGGCCCTCGGGGTCGGTCATGCGAAAGCCGGGCTGCACGCCGCTGCTCTTGCCCCCCGAGACCTTCCAGCCGTTGATGGTCACACGCTCCGTGCGATCCGGTCCCCGCGTGATTTCTGCAACGCTCAGTTCCTTGCGGCCGATCCGATTGGTAAACCAGCTCGAGTCAGGGACTTCGTCGACCGTGTTGATGTTGAGCGCGCGAACGTCTCGTCGCTCTCCGGGTTGGCCGAGCGTATTCACGACGAAGTCGTAGCCGTTCGAGTCCTCGATCGGCCCGGCCTTCGACGCGTCCATTGCGCGATCGTTGTCCGTCCAGAGCGGATCGTCGGGATAGAAGCGCGGCGAGGCCGACTGGAGCGACACGAACGTACCTGCGGCCAGCAGGCCGACGACACCGGCAAGCGCTACCCACCGCGCCGCCGCCGCACCGCCTCGCGCGATCGTCCTTCTAGAAAACGCCGCCAAACACGATATACAGGTGCTTGCCATCACGGCTCCCGAACGCGGCATCGACCCGGAGGATGACGCCGCTGTTGGTGTTGAACCGGAACCCAATGCCGTAATCCGATTCGAGATTCTCGAAATCGAGATCTTCACGACGGTTCGCGACCTTTCCAGCGTCGTAGAAGAGGGCGGCGTCGAAACCGCTCCAGATCTCCCAGCGGTACTCGCCCTGTGCCAGGATCGCGTGCGGTGCTCGGAACCGGTACTCGCGAAACCCACGCAGGGTGTCGTTGCCGCCGAGCGTCGGCATGAAATAGAACGGCATCGTCTGGCCCGCGCTCGTGTCGGATGTCGAGACGAACAGCCGCGCCGCAAACACGCGACGGCCCGCCAGCAAACCGATGAACTGGCGTAGGTCGGCATCGATGCGCTTGAACGTGAACTGGCCGAGGGTGCGATCGTCGTAGTGCGAGAAGTCGACCCGATACCAGCCGCCCTTTTTCGGATATCGCGGTTCGCGATAGTCGACCTCGATGAACGCATCGGATCGCAGGAAATCCGCTCGGGCGTCGAGGCCGGGCGCGGCGGACGGGGTGAACGCGTCGGCCGTGTCGGGAAACCGATCGTTCTGCCCGCTGCCGAGCCGCGGCTGCAAGTACTCAAGCGCGCCACCGACGAGTAGGTGCGAAACAGGCCTGACGCCTGCTCGGCCACCGAAATGGGTCGTCCGGATTGCGTAATCGGATCGATTGTCTCGGTTTGAATCGGGTCCGAGGCCAAAGAAGTTTTCCTGCGGATAGTCGCGGTGACTTGCCCAGGTCTCGAGGTACAAGTGGTTGTCTGCAAGCCGCGGAAATCTGAGCCGCGCTTCGGTCGCCCAATACCGCTTGACACTACCGGCCGCCCAGATTTCAAGCGCCCCAGTGTGGGAGAAGAGATCGCGATCACGAAAGCCCAGGCCGTAGGCGAACCCGCTGCCGGTGGTCAAAGAGCCGAGTTTTGGATGGAAGCCCTCGCGGTCGAGGATGAAGATCGCCTTATCGTCGGCGAAGTTGAGGGCCCTCTCCAGGCGGTTCGGCTCGTAGGGCTTGACCTCTTGGGCCTTCTGTTCGCGCCGCTGCCGGTCGGCCTCTGCGCGCGTTGACGGTTCCTGCGACCGAGCGACGCCCGACGCGAGGATCAGCAGCGCCAGACTCAGCAGTCCTACTCTGAACATGGGCGAGAGTCTACATCGATGATAGCCAGCCAGCCATCTTGCTTTCTGGTATCTGCCAGACCCGCGGAGATCTTCCTTTTAAGTTCCAGCGCACGTCATCATCTGGATGGCGAACGTCGTCGCAATCAGTGGATCGTCCTCCTTCACGCGGCCGTTGGCGTTGCGAAAACTGCCATCGTCTGCCTGCTCAGGCAGTCGAACGCGCTGCTGAGGCCGCACGCGTGCGATCGCGGCAGCGTAGTAGAAGCGCAGTCCTGCGCTCCATGAAGTCTGCCGACTTTCACCCTCGTCGAAGCCCGGCACCCGGTCGGACTGGTGATTTCTGTCGAGCCATCCGATCGCTCTGGCAATTCGGTCGTCACTGCCCGGAACTCCAGAGGCCCTGAGTGCCAACACTCCATCGGCGGTGGTCGTACCGTAGCTGACGAACGCTTCGGCGCTCTGGCCCGCCTTATTGAGCGCTGGCGTCACAGGTGAGAAGAAGAATCCGCCGTCGTGATTCTGTGCCCGCGCGAGAAACACACGCGCTCGAGTCATCGCCGGGTCCGAGCCGTCAAGACCGGAGGCGCGCAGCGCTTCCAGCACGAACCGCGTCATCGACAGGTCCACATGACCGGCATCGGGTGGACGACGAATCGCGCCTCCCATTCCCCAACCGCCGTAGGCCTGGTGTTCCGGTGTCCAGCCGTTAGCCTC
Source organism: Acidobacteriota bacterium (assembly GCA_046731735.1). Taxonomy (GTDB): domain Bacteria; phylum Acidobacteriota; class Vicinamibacteria; order Vicinamibacterales; family 2-12-FULL-66-21; genus JALZOC01. The sequence continues at coordinate 26,334 of JBKPLP010000153.1, read as the reverse complement.
GCTGAACTGCTGCGCTCGCAGCTGCGCGACCATCGGCGCGATATCCGCCGTCAAGGAACCGCGCTGCGCCGCCACCAGGGCATCGACGGCGAGCGCCGTAGCGTAGTTCGGATAATCCGCATCCCCGCCTGTTACGCCCACGGCTCCATCCGCGCTCGTATGCCTTCTGATGAACGCAATTGCACGATCGACGGCGCCGGCGGGCACTGTGGCATCGGGAACGCGCAGCAACGCACCGAGTACGAAGGGCGTCAACGATTGGCCGGAACGAAGCAGTCCGTACGTGGCGCTGTGGAAGCCTCCGTCGGCTGCCTGCTGTGCCCAGAGATATTGCGCGGCCCGCGTCAGCGAGCTGCGCTCCGGTTTCCACGAGCACGCGGCGGCGCCCGCCGTCGTCAACAAGAAGACGCGCCGGTCAACGCGCACGATCGACCGTGAGGTTCAGGATCGCGGCGCTGGTCATCGCCACCCTTCCAGTGATGCAGTGGTGACCGGCCCATGTGCCATCGCTGTTCTGCACGCCGAGAATCTTCTGCGTGATGTCCCTATGCCATTTCGACCAGCCGTCGCCGCCGACGCGCTTCATGCTGTCACTGATATTGAGATAGGAGAAGAACTCCTCGCCGCCCATCGACCCGAATCCACCGACGAAGGCTGCATCGGCGAGCTGACCCTGAATCGCGCTGATCTGCCGTGCGTTCTGCTCTCTATCCGCCGCGGTGCGGCTCAACTGCTCCAGCGCCTGCGCACTCTGATACAGTGCGACGCCTGCGGCTTCGGCGGGAGCGGCAGGCGAGGCAGCGGCCCGTCTGCCGGCGGACAGCCCATCGGCCGCGACTCCGGCCACGGGCGACGGGGTGGCGCCGAGGGCGCTCACCGTGTAGTTCTCGGCGCGCTTCAAGACGGCGGCATCCACCGCGACGCCTCGGTTTTGAGCCTCGAAGAGGCTGCGCGAGGCCATCGACGTGCCGAGCACCGGCGCCCAGCCGCCAGCCGTGTTCCAGCTTCCGTCCGCCTGCTGATGCTTCTCGATCTTCGCGACTGTCTTCTGCAGCGCCTTGCGCACCCGAGCATTCAGCGCCGGCGTCGACGCGCGTCCGTCAATCTGCGACAGCAGCATCGACGAGAGAAACGTGTCGATGCACGGGCCTAGCTTTCGCTGGATCTGCGTGCCCTGGCGATCGGTGATTGCCAAGCCGTCCGCTGGGCTCGCCTCGATCCGCTGCAGGACAAATGCGAGTGCGCGCTCCACCTGCGGCTCGTACTGTTTGCCGGCCTGCAGGAGCGCAAGGGCTGCGACCGCCGTGTTGGCGACGTCGTTGCCGCTCGATTCCAGCCGCTCTCCAGGCCGCGCGAAGGACGCCTCGCCTCCGTCCTGGCCCCACCCGCCGTCGGCGCCCTGCACGGACGCCAGCCACCGGGCCCCTTTGTCGACCGCAGTCGACACCGGCGCCGGCGCAGTTTCCGGTTCGTGCGTGGTGCGCTGGGTCTGCGCCCAGACAGCCGCGCCCGCCACTACCGCCCCTGACATGACAACGGCCAGGAGTCTCATACGGTCTCCTTTCGCAACTTCCAGTGTTTCCTTTTGGACGATGACCTCGCGTCAGTGGCTGTCACGAGGCACGAGACGCCGCGGCAGGGACGATGTTCCGGCCACTGCGCTTCGTAACACTCAGAACGAATGGACTCGGGAATCTTGCATGCCGCCGAAATCCGTTCGTAAATCGAGGCATGGCCTTGGACTACTAATGCGCATAACGACCACCGATGGCCAGGCTGCGTCTAATCCGGAAACGCGTGTGTGTAAACATAAGGGCGCCACGCCGGCGCGAATGGCATGGCGAGTTACAGTTGCGGAGGTACTGACTATGCGGAAGCCGCATGCAACCCTGCCGCGCGCTTTGCGGTGATGGCGGGCTGTCTCGCCTTCGCAGTCACCCTGTCTCTCGTGTCGTCGGCCGAAACCGGCGACGCGATCCGGATTTGGGTCTTTGGCTCGCCACACAGAGGGGACACGCCGAGGACGCCGTTGGCGTTCCGTGTCAGACCGGCCTTCTGCTGACGAGGGGGGCGAGTACCAGAACGTTTCCTTTGTACTGACGTGGAGACCGCGATTGGATCAGGCAGCGTGTGATTGACTCGCCGGCCGGCCTGTGGTCTGCTTGCTTGCTGTGACCTTCACTCGCACCTGGATGTTCTCGATCGCGTCGGCCGATCGCGGCCATGCGCGCCCACGTGTTCCCAGGTGATGTAGCCAGTCTCGCTCGAATCGACTTCGCAAGGGCCATCACCGACTGAGGTGATGGCCCTTTTGCTTTGAGGACGCTGTAATGACGACCGCTGCCGATCGCCATGACTCCAGACGCCTGAACCAGGCGGTCTGGCTCGTGCTGCGTCGGTACGGCCGACAAATCACACGGCGTCCCTGGATTTCGGTGCCGGCCCTCGTCCTGCCGGGCATCGGCGACGTGCTCGTCTTCTACGCGCCGCCGCTCGTCGTGGCCCAGCTCCTCGGCGCGGTCGCGCGCGATGACGCGCTCAGGATGGGGATGTTCGCGCCGTATGTGCTGACGTTTACGGCCCTGTGGTTCGCGGGCGAGGTCGTGTGGCGGGGGGCCGAGGCACTCATCTCACGGGCGGAAATCTGCGGCATTCAGTCGCTCTATGTCGAGGCGATGGACGAGCTGCTGGCGAAGGACCTCGGGTTCTTCCACGACAACTTCGCCGGCTCGCTCACCAAGCGCACGCTCGGCTACGCGCGCCGGTTCGAGGACGTGTTCGACGTCCTCTCGTTCCAGGTGATCGCGAAGATCGTGCCGCTGGGGTTCGTCACGGTGGTGCTGTGGCGGTACTCGCCGCTGTTGATCCTCGTGCTGCTCGGAATGCTGTCGATCACGGTCGCGCTCGTGGTGCCGCGCATCCGGCGCCGGCGCCAGCTCGTCGACGAGCGCGAGGCCGCGTCGAACGTGCTGGCAGGACATGTGGCCGATTCCATCGCCAACGCGGAGGCCGTTCGGGCCTTCGCCCGCGAGCGCGACGAGGCGGCCATTCACGCAGTCAACGTGCGGGCGTTCGGCAAGAAGACGCTCCGGTCGTGGGACTACCAGAACTTCCGCGTAAACACGATCACCGCGCCGATGTACGTCCTTACGAATACGCTCGGCCTGATCGTGGCGCTTCGCATCAGCCTCGGCACCGCGGCGAGGCTGGAGACCGTCTTTCTCACGTTCAGCTACTTTGCGACGGCCACACGGGTGATGTGGGAGTTCAACCGGATCTATCGCAACCTCGAGGGCGCACTGACCGACGCCGCACAGTTCGCCGATCTGCTGCTGGACGCGCCCTCGGTGCAGGATGTCGGTTCGCCGATTCCGCTAGCGCCGCGCGACCACAGCGTCGAGGTCCGTGACATCAGCTTCAGGCATTCGGCTGCGCAGCCGCTGCTGTTCGATCGGTTCTCCCTGGCCGTGCCGGCGGGGACGAAGCTGGGACTGGTCGGCCGTTCCGGCGGCGGCAAGACCACCATCACACGGCTCTTGCTCCGATTCACGGACGTCGAGCGCGGCCAGATCCTCGTCGGCGGCCAGTCGATCGCCGATGTCCCTCAATCCTCACTGCGGGAGGTCATCGCGTATGTGCCGCAGGATCCCGCGATGTTCCACCGCACGATCGCTGACAACATCCGCTTCGCGCGGCCAGAGGCCACCGATGAGGAAATCCGCCGTGCCGCGGCGCTCGCGCACGCCGCGGAGTTCGTCCAGTCGCTGCCGGACGGCTACGACACGCTCGTGGGTGAGCGCGGAATCAAGCTCTCCGGCGGTCAGCGCCAACGCATCGCCATCGCCCGCGCGATCCTGAAGGACGCGCCGATTCTGATCCTCGACGAGGCCACGAGCTCGCTCGACTCCGAGAGCGAAGCGCTCATTCAGGACGCGCTCTGGACGCTGATGGCCGGACGGACGGCGATTGTCATCGCACACCGTTTGTCCACGGTCCGGCGTATGGACTCGCTTGTGGTCCTCGACGGAGGACGTATCGTCGAGCAGGGATCCCACGAGAACCTCCTCGCGCTCGGCGGCATCTATGCGTCGCTCTGGTCCCACCAATCGGGCGGGTTCCTGCCGGCGACAGACGTCGAAGGCGTCGCGGTGTCGCGAAAACTCGTGAAGTAAGGTCGGCGCCTGTCGCTCTTCCAGGCGAGCGGGACGATCGCCTGGTCGCCTCGACAAGGGCGACGGTAACGAATTGAAAAGATTGGAGGCGCCGCCCGGATTTGAACCGGGGATGGAGGTTTTGCAGACCTCTGCCTTACCACTTGGCGACGGCGCCGATCAGAAAGGAAGCTGGGAGCCCGGCGAACACCGCATCGTACCAGACGCGTGGGGTGCGATCAACAATTCGCCGGTCGCCGGACACGGTTCGTGTGCCGATCGTTCTGAAATGAAGTCAGTGATGCAGTGCCGGGGACTGCCCACCTTCGCGCCTAACCTAACCGAGTCCGGCGTTACGGCGGACAAGTAGCTTACACACGGGGCCCTCAACGACACACGCGCTCGGAGTGGAGTCGGCGACGAAGCTCACCAGCTCACCCGAGCGAACGGAGCGGAGCGAGCAGCGAAGAGCGAGCGGAGCGCAGTGAGCCAGGCGGGGTGCAGGGGACCGCGCCGATTCAAAATTGGAGCGGGAAACGGGATTCGAACCCGCGACTTCGACCTTGGCAAGGTCGCACTCTACCACTGAGTTATTCCCGCTTGCCGACTGCCGAGCGGCACATAATACGCTCGCCGCACAGCTGTAACAGAAGTCCTAATCGTACCATACGGCTCTCACCTCAGGCAACCGCTGAGCCCTCAGGTTGACGGTGAATTGCCGAAGCTCGCGAACGAGGCAAGCCGCCGACGCCATACCGAGCACGCGGCCGAGAGACCGTTTTTCCACGTTGTTGCACACACTGTATGCGGGTGGCGCCGGGCGGGGCCGCCCCGCTTCGACCGCACGCCGTCTCCGGTGACATGCGTTTTTCGGCGTGCGGGCGGAGTGGGGCTGCCCGGTGCCAGGACCCGCGGAAGTTGTTGCACACACTGTATGCGGGGGAGCCGGGAGGGCGAGTCCGAACAATCAAACGTAGCGGACTACGCGTGTCGCCGCTGCGGATCAGTCCCGGCATCTTCGGCTCGATAATCCGCGCTGTGGAATCGATCTGTCGCTCGTGCCGCCACGCGCTATTCACTCGCGCCGCAGCGCCCACTTGAAACCGCGCAGCAGCAGGTCCTGAAACACGGGATCGTTCCACGTGTCGTTGCCGTGGCCGAGCGTGGTGCCGAAGACGCGGGTTCCCTCGTATTCGTTCACCCAGACGAGCGGATACTCTTTCTGATCCTCTGGACTGACAGCCGTCGCGAGCGCGGTGGCGTGGGGCCACAACTTCTCGATGACATAGAGCTCATCGACCGGCGTGACCCAGTTCTCCTTGAACTCCTTCATCGCGGGATGATCCTTCGCGGCGATTTTGACGGGAATCGCAAACGGGCTCGTGTGGCGTCGCGTCGTGACGCCGAGGAACTCCCGCCAGTCGTCCACCGTCGCGGCGCGATACGAATGCATCGCACAGTGGATCACGATCGCGGGAGGGGCGCCGCGATGGGCGGCCGTGATCTTGCGGATGTAAGTCGGATCGTCGATATCCGCGAGGCATTCGTTGTGAACGACGATGTCGAATGGCTTCGACCAGTTGGGGGTGGCGTACACCGGCATGTTCCCGCGCGTCCCACGGCCACCCTGCACGACGACGGTCCAGTCGACAGGAAGAGACTTGTTGATGGTGTCGAGCAGCAGCTTGTCCTGCAGCGGGTAATCGTGACAGCAGCCGCCGCTGACGAGCAGCGCGTTGATGCGCGGCTGGCTCGCCTGTGGCGGCGCGTCCCGTTGCGGTTGCTGCCCCGCCGTCGTCACACCAGCGGCAACGAAAAGAGACAGGGCGAGCAGAACGAGGCTTCGATTCATCGCGCGAGTGTAGGCCGCCCGGGTGGGCTTTTGCAAAGATGCCGGGCCCTGAAAGGCCCGGCCTACGCAGGCGCGAACCGCGGCGTAGTCAGGGCCTTGCCGCCGCGAACTGCTTCACGAACGCGTCGTGCCGCTGTCGGATCTCGTCGGGCGTGAGATCTTCCTTGTGCGTCGCGATCGTCCAGGCGTAGCCGTGCGGATCCTTGAACGTGCCGCAGCGATCGCCCCAGAACTGATCCTGCATCTGTCCCATCGGACCAGGCACCAGCTCCGCGCCGGCGGCGATGGCGCGATTGAACAACGCATCGCAGTCGTCGACGTAGACCCACAGCGCTGCCGGCGAGGCGCCGATCGCCTTGGGCCCCTTGCCGCCCATCATCGCGTCGTGCAGCATGACGCGCGAATTGCCGATGCGCAGCTCGGCGTGCATGATCTTGCCGTCCGGTCCTTCGAACCGACCTTTCTCCTCCGCCCCGAGCGCCCGCCGGTACCATTCGATCGCCTCCGCCGCATTGTCCAGGGTGAGTTGCGGCGTCACCGTGTGGAACCCCTCGGGGATCGGGCTCTGTGCTTTTGCCATGTCTATCTCCTTTCTCACTCTAGTCGAATGGGAGACCGCGAAATCGACATGGGTTCGTGACCCACTTTCAAAATCGTATTCCTCCAGCTCGACGCTAGCTATTGGCGGGGTCTTTGCGTGCGTTTGCCCGCCGTGAGGCTCCCATGCATAAACTCGCGGCTCCTTCCACGCTCGTTCTGTCCGCAATTCTCGTAACGGCCTGCGATCGCAGCACGCCGACCGTCGTCGAGCCGACGACAGTCAACGCAGCAGGCGTATCAGCCGACGTCAGGGTCGCGGCGGCCGTCGTCGATCCTGTCGGCGATCGCAGCTGCCGCGCACTTACGATTCCGTTAGATCTGATTGTGCGAGCCGGCGACCTGGCCGTCTCGCTCACCGGCGTCAGGATGCGCTTCGAGGGTACCTCCGACGTTCCTTTGCCGCAGACCCTCCCGCCCGCACCGTTGTCGCCGCCCGCACCGATTCCGACGAACCCTGCACCGGTTCCGACGACGCAGTTCGGGTCGGAGTTGATGGCCGCGCGATCCGTTCGAACGTTCCCGCTCAGTCTGCCGATCGGGTGCATCACGAATCCGGACGGCACGGTGATCGTGATCGTTGACACCCGCGATGGATTGGGGCGCCGTGGTTCTGTAGAGGTTCGCAAGTCCGTCCGGTGATTCGCGGCTAGAAAACGCCACAGGTTTACCTTCGTTACGCCGCACGTGTCCGCGCGCGATGACTCATGATGTCTCATGGGTGTGACGGAGGTGCGCGCGATCGCACGCCTCGAAGAGCCGAATCCCTAATCCCTAATCAGGAATCCCTAATCAACGAATCCCTAATCAACGAATCCCTAATCACCGAATCCACGAATCGCGAACCGCGAACCGCGAACCGCGAACCGCGAAATTAAAACCATGAATCACCACAACGACCACGACGATCACGGCGGTTTACACCGCGACCTGCTGGCGACGGGAGCGGTGATGGACAGGCGTGGCCTGTTCCGCCTGGCGGCACGGGTCGGCGCCGGCGTCGGTGCCCTCCAGCTTCTGGGCTGCGGCGGCTCGAGCCCGACGACTCCATCGACGAACACGGATACCGGATCGGGCACGATACCAGGGAGCGGAACCACCAGCACGTGCAGCCTCATCCCGAACGAGACGGCGGGCCCATATCCCGGCGATTCGTCGAATGGCCCCAACGTGCTCAACCTCACGGGTGTCGCACGCCAGGACATCCGAACGAGCTTTGCCGGACTGAGCGGCACGGCGGATGGCGTGCCGCTCTCGATCGTGCTGTCGATCGTGTCGACATCCACGTGCGCGCCGCTCGCGGGGTACGCGGTGTATCTGTGGCACTGCGACCGGTTGGGACGCTATTCGCTGTATTCGTCGGGGGTCACCAACCAGAACTACCTGCGCGGGGTGCAGGAGGCGGACGCGAGCGGCAAGGTGACGTTCACTTCGATCTTTCCCGGCTGCTACTCCGGGCGCTGGCCTCACATCCACTTCGAGGTGTATCGCAGCCTGTCGGCCGCGACCAGCGTCTCGAACAAGATCGCCACGTCACAGATCGCACTGCCGAAGTCCGCGTGCGACGAGGTCTACGCCACCTCGGGATACTCCACCAGCGTCGCGAACCTGTCGCGCGTGTCGTTGGCGAGCGACATGGTGTTCAGCGATGGCTCGGCGCTCGAGCTCGCGACGGTCAGTGGCAGCGTCTCCGGAGGCATGACCGCGACGCTGACGGTCGCGGTCTAGTGGCCACTAGGGCTTCCACCAGTCTCCGACCAGCTTCGGAGATCCATCGGCATGCTTCCAGTCTTCCGCAAGGAGCTGCTGCTCGAGCGCAAGCAGGCGTGTCTTGAAGGTGTCGGCGTCCGGAAAGCGCTCCGTCGATGAAGCGCCGTCGGACCAGTCGACGTCGAGGATGTACTCAGAGGTTGCAGGGTCGAACCGTGTGACGAGTCGCGTAGCGCGGTTTCCCCGTTCGAACAACCAGATCATTCCCCATTTTAGCTGAGTCGGACGTCATCGGAACAGCTGTGAGCCGAACTCCACGAGATACTTTCTCCAGACGGTCCACACGTGGGCGCCGTCGGTTTCGGACCATACGTGCTTGATTCCCGCCTTCTCGAGATTCTCGTGTGACGTCTTGACGCCCTGGAACAGAGAGTCTTCGCGTCCGATCCCGATCCACAGCAGCTTCAGGGCTTTGTTGATTGCCGCGGCGTCCGCCAGTTTGCCGTCGTAATCGGCCGCGGGATCGAGATTACCCACTGCCGGACTGAACAATCCGAGAGAGGCGAACAGCTCTGGATGATTCAGGCCGATTCTCATCGTCTGCGCGCCGCCCATCGACAGCCCCGCCAGCGCGCGCTGTTCGCGGCGCGGAATCGTGCGAAATGTCCTGTCGATGAACGGGATCAGATCCTTCGACATCACGGCATCGAATTCGGCGAAGCGGTTGCCAATCATCGCGCCACGGCCGCCGGCGCGGGGAGCCGCGGCGCCGCGTCCACCCACCTCGCCAGGAGCAGGCAGCCCGTTTTCGTTGACGATGATCATCGGCTTCACCGTTCCCGCGGCGATCGCGTTGTCCATGATGAAGTTCGCGTGACCCTGGTTGGTCCACGACGTCTCGTTTTCTCCCGCGCCGTGCTGCAGATACAGGACGGGATACCGCAGGTTGCGGTTCTCGTCGTAGCCCGGCGGCGTATAGACGAACGCGCGCCGCCACGCGCCAATTGCGCCGGTCGATTTCGAGAAATACCAGGCCTGGCGCACGGTGCCGTGTGGCACGTCCCTCGGGGCGAAAAAGTCGGAGTCTGACCCGGGAACTTCAACGGCACTTCCATACCGGTTGTATCCGAAAAACGCCTGGCTTCCGGGATCCGTCGTAGCGAACCCGTCCACGTTGACGGCGTAGTAGTAGAAACCGGGCGCCAGCGGCTTCGTCGTCACGGACCAGAAGCCGTCCGTTCCCTTGACCATGTCGTACGGCCCCAACGTCGTGATGCGGACGCTCTTCGCATCGTCCGCACGGATGCGGAACGTAACGCTGTTATCCGGGTTGATACGTGGGTATTGCGCGTTCGGCGCGTTGGACGGCGCGGGCTGACCGGGTGGTGGCGGCGGCGCGTCCTGCGCGAGGCAGATCGCGCTGCTTATCAGCACAACGGCGAGCGCGCGCAGCAGCATGCCGGGATTGTAACCACAGAAGTGTTTCGGATGGTGTTCTTGCCGCGGCGCTGGCGGGGACCGGGAGATTCACGGCGCCTTTACTCCCTCAGTGCGACCGTCGGCGCGACGCGTGAGGCACGGCGGGCCGGAATCCACGCGGCGAGAAGGCTCACCAGTGCAAGCGTGCCGCCGGCGACGGCCAGAGACGACGGATCCCAAGGTTCGAGCGCATACAACAGCGTCCGTGCCCACCTGGATACGACGATCGCGATCGCGACGCCCGAAACAATGCCGACGGCAATGAGCACGGCGGATTCGGCAATCACCATTCGCACCACCGTACGCGGATCGGCGCCGAGCGCCATGCGGATTCCAATCTCCACCTGGCGACGTGTCACCAGGTACGACATGACGCCGTAGAGACCGACGACGGCGATGATCATCGCCAGCACGCCGAAGAATCCGGAAAGCGACGCCATCAATCTTTCGGTCTTCAGCGACTCGGCGATGAACTCGGGCACGGTGTAATAGGTCACGAACGCCCCGGGTGCCGTTTCGGTGATCGCGTGCGTAATCGCTGGCGTCAGCGATGCCGGTGCTATCTCAGACCGGACCACCATGGAAAACGTGGGCAACGGCTCGTCATCCTGCGACGCCGGGAAATAGGCGATCGGTGCGAAGTCTTCACGGAGGTCCGTGTACTTCGTGTCCTTCACAACTCCCACAATAGAGAAATCCGGCTGCGGCCGCCCTTGCCGCGGCTCGAACTTGAAGGTCTCGCCGAGAGGCGACCGATCCGGAAAATATCGGCGTACGAACGTCTGATTCACGACAGCAACCTTCTGGGACCCCAGTCGATCACGAGAATCGAACGTCCGGCCGGCAAGTACCGGCGTTCCCATCACCTCGAAGTACTCACCCGAGACTTGATTGAAATAGACGGTCCCGTTCTTGACAACGCCACCAATCGCGATTCGCTCGTTCCAGGTCGTGCCGCTGATCGGCGCGGCGAACACCTCGGACCCGCCGCCTACTCCCGGCACGCCGCGCACGCGATCCAGGATCTGATCGATTGCCTGACGGCGCGCATCGTGCTGTATCCGGGTACGCTTGAGATCGACCTCGACGTCGATCACGCCGTTCGGCCGGAACCCCGGATCGACGCGCACGAGGTTCTGCAGCGTCCGGCCAAAAAGCATCGCACCGACAACGAGAACGGTCGAGAGCGCGATCTGAACGACGACCAGTCCGCGCCGCACAGTGAAGCGCTCGTGCGAATCCGTCGACGAACGGCCGCCCGCCTGCATCGTCCTCCCCGGACTGGCCGCCGTGACGGAGAGGGCCGGACTCAGACCGAACAGGATGCAGGTGCTCACCGCGACGAGCGTGATGAACCCGAACATGCGCCAATCGGGGGTCAGGTCGAGGAAGAGCCTGTTGTTGTTGGTGGTAAGAAAGGCAACCAGGGCGGCACTGACCCAGCCCGCCAGCAAGGCACCGCCCGCCGCGCCGAAGACGGCGATGAGCAGACTCTCCGAGAGCATCTGCCGGACGATCCGGCCGCGCGACGCGCCGATCGCGAGTCGCACGGCGACTTCGCGATCGCGCGCGGTCGCCCGCGCGAGCATCAGGTTGGCGAGATTCGCGCATGCGATCAACAGTACGAGCGCGGTGGCCGCGAGCAGGATCCACAACTGCGACGCATACGCGGCACGAAGCCCCGACACCCCCGTCGGCGCCGGCGCGGCGGTCAAGGTGAATTGCAGATAGTCCTTTGCGATCTCCACGTTGTAACTCGGCGGCACGTTCGCTGCGAAGATCGCGGGTGACATCGTGGCGAGATGCGCGTTGGCACGTTGCAACGTCCAACCCGATTTCAGCCTCGCCATCGTGTCGAGAAACCACCGCTCGGGATGACCGAATCCGCTGTTCTCACCGCGCACCAATGGCTCGGCGCAGAGGGGCACAGCAACGTCGAACCTCCGCCCGACTTCGACACCGAAGAACTCCGGCGGAGTAACGCCTATGATCTCAAACGGGGATCCATCGAGCGAGATCGACTGACCGACGACGGCCGGATTGCCGCCGTAGCGGGCTTCCCAGAAGGCATGACTCAGCACGGCACCGGGCGTCCCGCAACCCTGTCGATCGTCCGCCTCAGTGAGCACTCGTCCAGTCTCGGCGCGAACGCCCAACATGTTGAAAAAGCCACCGCTGACGTACATGCCATCGACTTCGCGGTACTCGCCGTCGATTGCGATATTCCAGGTCGTGATCCCAAACGTCGACATCTGAGAGAAGGCCTGCTGCTCCTTTCCCAGACCGTCCCAGATTGCCTGTGACATATTGCCGCGGCGGCTCATCCTCCACCCGACGCGCCCCCGGCTGTGCGTGTCGATGTTCACCCAGACGAGCTCCTGCGGCTTCTCGACAGGCAGTGGGCGGAGCCGCACCGAGTTGACGAGCTGGAAGATGGCGGCGTTCGCGCCGGTGCCGAGCGCCAGCGTCAGGATGGCAACAATCGAGAAGGCTGGGTTCCGCCGGAGCAGCCGCAGACCGTACCGAAGATCCTGCCAGGTGCTGTCGAACAGGCGCACAGTATTCATTTCGTAGATCTCTTCGCGGATTCGCGTCGTGTTTCCAAGTTTTCGCCGCGCCGCGTGCGCCGCCTCGTCGGGCGTCATCCCGCGCGCGATGTTGTCGTCGATTTCGTACGCGAGGTAATCCTCCAGCTCGCGGGCGCGTTCGTCATCCCAACGGCTGCGGCGAAGGAAGCGTGACCACGGCATGGCTCAGCCCTCAATCAATCGGCCGGCCGGAGAATGCGGTTGACCGCGCGGACGATCTCGTCCCAGCGGGACGTCTGCTGCGCGAGCTGGGCGCGCCCTTTCGGCGTGAGACGGTAATACCGCGCCCGGCGGTTGTTCTCGGAGGTGCCCCAGAACGACGCGATCCAGCCGCGGTCTTCCAGGCGGTGGAGCGCAGGGTAGAGCGAGCCGTGCTCGACCTGCAGCACGTCCTCGGATCGCCGCTCTATCGCGTGGGCGATCGTGTGGCCGTGCGCCGCGCCCACGGCGAGCGTCTTGAGAATCAGCAGATCCAGCGTGCCCTGCAGCAGCTCGCCCTGAAGGGGGGCGCTTCCCCGTTTCGGCATCGCTCCACAAGATAATCTACCTGAGAGACCGGTGTCTAGATGGAATACCTGCGTGTTTTAGGTCATCAATTCAGCATAGGTGTTCAATAGGACGCATCGAAGGCTGCCCCATACACGGTCACGGCGGCGCCGTCGATCGCCACCACGTCGAAGCGGCACGCCCTGTCAGTAAGACGATGGCGTGCGAGATAGTCGACGGCCATCGACGTCAGCCGCCGCTGCTTGTGGATCGTGACCGCCTCCGCGGCGCCGCCGCAATCGGCCTGCTGACGCGCCTTCACTTCCACGAACACGATCGTGCCGCGGTCGTCCGCCACGATGTCGATTTCGCCATGCCGCGTGCGGTAGCGGCGGGCAAGAATTGCGTAGCCGCGCCGCTCGAGTTCACGGACCGCCCGGTCTTCGCCACTCTTTCCAAGGTTCTGACGCCGCATCGTCATAGACGCCTCCTATGGCGATGCATATCGGGATCCGGGATCCGGGGTCCGGGATCCGGGATCCGGGATGCGGGGGTTCGCCGGCTATGCGAGGCCGCCGAAGCCGCTTCGCGGCGAAGGCGCGGGGGCGATCAGCGTTTGGAGATTTCGCCGAGCGACACGTCCATCGTCTCGAGGACGATGTCGGCCTGGTCCTTTGTGAACACGAGCGGCGGGGCGAGGCGGATGGCGTTCTTGCCGGCGCCGAGAATAAGCACGCCGCGGCGGAACATCGCCTGCACGAGCGCGTTGCGCTCGGTAATCGCGCGTTCCTTGGTTTGGCGATCGCGGACGAATTCGATTCCAATCATCAGTCCGATACCGCGAACGTCGCCGACGACGGGATGCTTCTTCTGCAGCTCGCGCAAGCCGTCGAACAGATGCGCGCCGACGGTCGCGGCGTTGGCGACGAGCGACTCCTTCAGCAGCCTGATGGTCACGTTCGCCGCGGCGCAGGAAACAGGATTCCCGCCGAACGTGCTGGCGTGCGCGCCCGGCGGCCATGCCATGAGCTCGGCGCGCGCGCACGTGACTCCGAGCGGCAGCCCCGACGCAATCCCCTTCGCGATGCTGACAACGTCCGCCCTCAAATTGAAATGCTCGGACGCAAACATCTTCCCGGTGCGGCCCATCCCCGACTGCACCTCGTCGACGACGAGCACGATGCCGTGCTCCCGCGAGATTTCGCGCAGTCCCTGCAGAAACGCCGCCGGCGGCACGACGTAGCCGCCTTCGCCCTGGATTGGCTCGACGATGATGGCGGCAATCTCGTCGGGCGCCGCCAGGTGCACGAAAATCTGATCGCGAATGTACGAGAGGCATTGAGCCGCGCAGGCGTCGGTGCTGCCGTTGAAACGATAGGGTTCCGGATACGGAGCGTGATAGACGCCCGGCATGAACGGACCGAACCCGCGCCGCTGGATTGCCTTGCTCGCCGTCAGCGAGAGCGATCCGAGCGAGCGGCCGTGAAAGGCGCCCAGGAACGCGATGAGGCCCTGCCGTCCGGTCGCATACCGGGCCAGCTTGATCGCGGCCTCCGTCGCCTCGGTGCCGGAATTTCCGAAGAACGTCCGCACCGGGCCGTCGATCGGGACGATGCCGGCGAGCTCCTCAGCGAGCCGGACCTGAGGCTCGTAGTAGAAGTCTGTGCCGGACATGTGGATGAACTTTTCCGCCTGCTCGGAAATTGCCTTGACGACCGCCGGGTGGGACACCCCCGTGGAGTTCACGGCGATCCCTGCGGCACAGTCGAGGAAACGATTCCCGTCGACGTCCTCGACCACCGCTCCCTCGCCCCGCGCGATGACGAACGGATAGTCGCGGGTGTAGGAGGGGGACACGAACTGCTTGTCGCGTTCGATGATCGCCTTGGCTTTCGGGCCAGGCAGCGCAGTCTTGATGTCCGGAGCGTCCATCCCTAATCCCTAATCAGCAATCCCACATTCCGGATCCCGGATCCCGGATCCCGGATCCCGCATCCCGCAATTCACTTCCGCTTCCACCGCGTCGTCGATCCGGTGTCCTCGAGGAGGATGCCACGCGCATCGAGCTCTTTACGGATGCGATCCGCTTCCGCGAAATTGCGCGCGAGCCGCGCGGCGCGCCGCGCTTCGATCAGCCGGTCGATTTCCTCGACCGGCACGGGCGGCCGTTCGTCTTCGGCGCGCCGAAGTGCCAGGATGCCAAGGACCCGGTCGAAGCGCTCGAACGTCGCGCGAACGGCTGGTACGTCGCCCGCTTTCAAATCGCCTGCATCGATCGTCCAATTGAGCGCGCGCACCAGGTCGAACATCACCCCGAGAGCCGCCGCCGTATTCAAATCGTCGCGGATGTGCGCCGAAAACGCGTCGGCCGCCACGATGAGCTGCGACGCGACTCCGGCGTTCGACTCGCCAGGGGGCACCGCGTCGAGCCGGGCGAGAAAATCCGTGAGCCGTTTCAGCGCCTCTTCGGCCTGCTGCATCGCGGTCCACGAGAACCGCAACTGCTTGCGGTAATGCGTGCCGAGGTAGAGATAGCGGAGCGCCGACGGACGAAAGCCTCGATCCGCCACGTCCTGGAGGTTGAAGACGTTGCCGAGCGACTTCGACATCTTCTCCGACCCGCCCTCGTCCGCACCGGACTCGATCATCAGGTGCTCGACATGCACCCAGAAGCGCGAGAATTCGCGTCCCGTTGCGCCCTCGCTCTGCGCGATCTCGTTCTCGTGATGGGGAAAAATCAGGTCGACGCCGCCGGCGTGGATGTCGATCGGCGGTTCACCAAGCAGGCGGAGTGCCATCGCGGAACACTCGAGATGCCAGCCGGGGCGGCCGGGACCAATCCCCGGATCCCATGACGGCTCACCATCCTTCGCGGCTTTCCAGAGGACGAAGTCGCGCGCGTTCTCTTTGTCGTACTTGTCCGAATCGATGCGGGCGCCGGATTTGATCCCGGAATGATCGAGGTGCGCGAGCTTGCCATACGACGGGAACGTCGAGATCTTGAAGTAAATCGAGCCGTCACTCCGATAGGTGTGGCCGTTTCGCTCGAGCGCCTGGACCGTATTCCCCATCGCCGCGATGTTCTCGTCGTCAGTGGCGCGCGGCATCTCCTCGACCGGCTCGAGCCCGAGCGCCGCGGCATCCTGGCGATATACCTCGACGAAGCGCGACGTGTATTCGCGCAGCGGCACTCCCGCCTTCTGCGACTCCAGGATGGTCCGGTCGTCCACGTCGGTGAAGTTCATCACGTGCCGGACGGCGTATCCCGCCTCGTACTTCAACGCCCGGCGCAGCACGTCGACCGACACGAAGGTGCGGAAGTTCCCGATGTGTCCGCGCGCATAGACCGTCAGGCCGCACGAATACATGCGCACGGTATGGTCGCGAGCCGGGGCGAACTCTTCTTCGCGGCGTGTGAGGGTGTTGTACAGACGCATCGAAATCAGTGACGCTGGTGGCGCCGCGGCGGCACGGGTTCAGGCGGGCAGCGGATACCGGACCTCGGAGGATCGGCTGCCGCAATGCGCCACGATCAGGAGCGCGCCGTTCACGTGACGGAAGTCGAACGTGATCTCGGCGTCGGCCGAGGCGGGGGCGACGCTCGCGGCGGCGCGATCGAGGGCGGCGGCCACGACCGCGGCGTCGGGGGCGCGCTCCTTGAGGTATTCGACCACCCGCGCCGCGATGTCGGACGCGATGGCCCGCAACGCTCCTCCAGACGGGACCGACAGGCGCAAGACGACGCCATCGAGCGTGCGGCCCGGCGATTGCGACATGCGGACGATTCTACAGCGAAATGCGGCCGAACAGCCGCCGCGCGCCGCGAACGTCCGCCTCGATCTGCGCGCGCAGCGCGTCGACGTCCGGAAAGGCACGCTCATCGCGCAGCCGCTGCACGAACGACAGCCGGACGATTTGGTCGTACAGGTCGCGCGCCGTGTCGAAGATGTGCGTCTCGACGACGGGACGATCGACATCGCCGAAGGTGGGACGCATGCCGATATTCGTAATCGACGGAAGGACCACATCCTCAATCGTGACGGTGGTGGCATACACCCCAGCCGGAGGCAGCAGCTCGTTGCAAGTCGCCAGGTTCGCCGTGGGGAATCCGATTTCCCGGCCGCGGCCTGCCCCGTGCGACACGGTGCCATCGATGAAGTAGTGATGCCCGAGCAACGCTCCGGCTTCGTCCACGCGGCCCTCGCTGACCAGCCTCCGCACGCGCGTGCTGCTGACGACGAAATCCTTGTAGCGAACCGCGTCGATCTTCTCGGCGCGAAATCCGTAACGGGCGCCGAGGGAGCGCAGCACGCTGAACGTGCCCGCGCGCTCGTGGCCGAACAGGAAATTGGCCCCGACCCAGACTTCGACGACGTGCAGCCATTCGACGAGCACGGTGCGTACGAACGTCTCCGGGTCCCACTGCGACAGCTCCCTGGTGAACCCGACGACCGCGACCCCTTTCATACCCGAGCGCGCGAGCGCCTCGAGCTTCTGCTCCTTCGTCATGAGGAGCGGCGGCGCTTTGTCGGGCCGCAGTACCCGCGGCGGATGCGGCTCGAACGTCATCGCCGCGGGCGTGCCGGCACGCTCACCAGCGCGGCGACGGACGCGGTCGATGATCTTCATGTGCCCCCGATGGAGGCCGTCGAAGTTCCCCAGCGCGAGCACGGGATTGTGCCAGCGCGGCGACGGATCATCGGGAAAGTGGGCGATCTGCATCATTCAGGGCTTCAGGGCTTCAGGGCGTCATGGCTTCATGGCTTCAGGGCTTCAAGGCTTCAAGGCTCAGACTTCTATGACCAGGCCATCGTACGCCAGTTGCATGGTGTCCGGCAGGCGTGCGCACGTGGGCTCGTGGCGCAAGTCGTGCGTCATGTGCGTGAAGCAGGTGCTGCGCGCGCCGATGCGGCGCGCGGCATCGACCGCCTCGGAGATTGAAAAGTGGGTCGGGTGGGGCTTCTCCCGCAAGGCGTCGAGGACTAGGACGTCAAGATCCTCGAGCAGCGCCCAGGAGCCATCCGGAATACGGCTGCAGTCGGTCAGGTACGCGAAGCGCCCGAACCGGAACCCCAGAATGGGGCGCTGTCCGTGAAAAATTGGCACCGGCACGACTTCCTGCCGGCCGACACAGAACGGACCGGCGATCGTGAAGAGCTCGAGTTGCGGCAGACCCCCGCCGCGCGGCGTGGCCGGATCGAACACATACGCGAACATCCGGCGGATATCCCAGATGGTGTGGGCATCTGCGTAGCACGACATCGGCGCATGCTGGAGCGCGTTGAAACGTCGCAGATCGTCGACGCCGAGGATGTGATCCGAGTGGCCATGCGTGAACAGGAGCGCGTCAATCCGCCGGACGTTGTAGGTCAGCGCCTGGGCGCGAAGGTCGGGTCCCGCGTCGACGAGAATCGCCTGGCGATCATCGGTTTCGATGTACACCGACGGCCGGCGCCGGTTGTCGCGAGGGTCAGTCGAGCGGCAGGTCTCGCAGTCGCAGCCGATCATCGGGACGCCCTGCGAGGTCCCCGTGCCGAGAAACGTGATGCGCAAGAAGACTCAGGGTTCGACGATCCGCTTTTCGCCCTGGCGCGCCTCGACGTAGCGCAGCCGCAGGTCGTAGAGCAAATCTTCGACGAGGCGCGCTTCCGGCTCGATCAGGTTGCCTTTCGTCTTCTCCTGCAGGAGCGCGATGAGTTCGATCATGTGGGCCGCCGCCGCGAGGTTGGGCTCGGTCCGCTGACCGGTCTGGGGATCCGCGATGTCGCCGAAGTGCACCGCCGCGGTGTGTCCGAGCGAGATGATGAAGTCGCTGAACGTGATGCCCGACTCCGGAGTGTCCACCACCGAATGCTAGCATAGTCGCGCATGGCGAAACGGGTACCGACGACACCACGGCGCGCGCGCGCCGCGCCCGCGGCGCATTCCGCCGGACGCGCGTTTCAAGAGCTCGTCGATATCATGGCGCGGCTGCGCGGTCCGAACGGCTGCCCATGGGATCGCGAGCAGACGATCCAGTCGCTGCGCGGATTCGTCCTCGAAGAAACCTACGAAGTGCTCGATGCGATCGACCGCGCCGACCACGACGCGCTGCGCGGAGAAATCGGCGATCTGCTGTTCGAGGGTGTCTTCCTGGCCCAGATCGAATCCGACGAAGGGCGCTTCAGCGTGACCGATTCGCTGCGCGCCATCACGCAGAAGCTCGTCCGCCGTCATCCGCACATCTTCGGCACCACCGCGTCGAAGGTGAGGACCCCGACCGAGGTCGTGGAACAGTGGGAGCAGATCAAGGCGCGCGAGCAGAAGGACGCGGGCGACGAGCGGCGATCCATCCTGCGCGGCGTGCCGAGGTCGATGCCGTCGCTGTTACGGGCGCACGAGATCGGGACGCGGGTCGCCGCGGTCGGTTTCGATTGGGCGAAGACCGCGGATGTCCTGGACAAGATCGAGGAGGAGGTCGCTGAGCTGCGGCACGCGGTGACGGCCGAGGGGCTGGCACGCGCCGAAGAGGAGATGGGCGACCTGCTGTTCTCGCTGGCGAATCTGGCGCGGAAGCTGGGGATCGAGCCGGAGTCCGCGCTGAGGCAGGCGAACGAGAAGTTCAGCGCGCGCTTCGGGGCGCTCGAGCGCGCGTTCGAAGCGCGCGGCGAATCGGTGCACGATGCGACGCTGGAGTCGATGGAGAAAGAGTGGGGGCGGGTGAAATCAGCGACAGCCGCTGACATGCTGCACGAGCCGACGGCCTCAGGCACGAAGCCCACGAAGAGCACGAAGGACACGAAGGGAAACACGAAGCTTGCAAGGGTCCGTCGGCGCCGGCCGAAGGCCGGCGATGGCGGCGAAACGAGAACCGCAAAAACAAGCAGGTCTGGATCGTAGCCTGATTGTTTTTGCGGTTCTCGTCTCGCCGCACCCCGCGCTTCGCGCGGGCCGACGGACCTTACAGCGCGACTCGATGGATTTCCGTGTTTCATCAGCATCGAATTGAAATTCAGGATCAGTCCTACCCTCAACTCCATCGTCCTGAGGTAGGACAGCACTTGCCGCCGGTGAAGTTCGCGCACCTTGGGAACAACCTTGATTTCGATCAGTACCACTCCCCGCACGATCAGATCGACTCGCTGACCGGGAATGATCCAGTCGCGGTATTTCACCACAATCGGCTTTTCGCTCTCATAGGGGATTCCACGCGAGTCGAGTTCCAGTAGATACGCGATGGTAGATCGACTCCTTGAAACCTGGCCCGAGCGTGCGGTGAACCGTGACGGCACAACCGATCGCGTCGGTGACTATTGCCTCGTCCGCCTCGCCCAGCGGCGTCCATATTTTCATCCGCATACCGGACTCCTTCGTGTCCTTCGTGTGCTTCGTGCCTTCGTGGCTAAGGCCGTGGCTCGTTCAGCGTGACAGTGAAGGCTGTCGATTGATCTCCACCCTCCTCCCCGACCACGTGGTGAACTTCACGTCGCGCCCGTCCGTATCCAGCACGATCGCGCCGTCCTCGTCGGTCCTGAAGACGAGCGCGTGGCGCTCGCGATACCGCTGCAGCACAATCGGCGCGGGGTGACCGAAGCGGTTGCCCCTTCCTTCACTGAACACCACCGCCGCGGGACGCGCGGCATCGAGGAACGGCTCCGTGCTCGAGGAGCCGCTCCCGTGGTGGGGCGCCTTGACCACCCTGACTGGCACGCGCGCGAGTAGCGGTGTGATCGCCTGCTCCCCCTCGGCCGCAATATCGCCTGGCAACACGATGGAGACGTCGCCGAAGAGAAGCTCCAGCACGATCGAGTCCTCGTTGCGCACGCGCTGGCGTTCCCAGTCGGGAAGCGGCGGGTGCAGGACACGGATGTCGACGCCGCCGACGCGCTCGCGATCGCCGGCCACAACCGTGCGCCACGACACCCGCGCCGCGGCCGCCTGTGCGGCCAGCTCGCGCAGGCCGGCGTGCGGCGGCACCGGCACCCCTTCCCACACCGTGCCGGGCCGGAACCGTCGCAGTATCGCGGCGGCGCCGCCGATATGATCGGGATCGCCATGCGTCAGCACGACCGTGTCGACGTGCCCGACGCCGAAGTTCCGCAGCGACGGCACCACGATCCGCTCGCCGACGTCGAAGCCGTTCCCCGCAAGCCCGCCGGCGTCGACGACCAGGTTCCGTCCGCCAGGCAGCTGCACCAGCGCTGAATCGCCTTGGCCGACGTCGAGGAACACGACGCGCAGAATGCGAGCGGACGGCGGAGCGATCGGCGACTGCGTCACGGCATGCGGCCCGCTCATCATGAGCAGCGCGGCGCACGCGACACCAGCAGCCGCGATCCGGGCGTGCCGGCGGGATAGCAGCAGCCAGATGCAACCGGCGTAATACGCGCAGACGAGCCACCACGCCGGAGGAACGAGATCGCGCGAGAGCCATGGCGCGAAATCAACCAACCGGGCGGAACGAACCAGGCTGATCGCCCCGAGGTGGGCGGCGTACCCGCACACCTGCGCGGCGCGATCGTCGAGAACAGAGGCGGCAAGCATGGCCATGCCCGCCGTCTGCACCAGCGTCATCAGCGGAATGGCAGCGAAATTGAGGAGCAGACCGGCGAACGTGATGCGCGAAAAAAGAATCGCGCTCGCCGGTGCGAGCGCGATCTCGGCGCAGATGGTGGCAATGAACAGGCCGGCGGCAGGCCTTACCGCCTTCGCCAAAGCTCCGGCGAGTCCGCCGAAGCCCTCTCGACAGCCGAGCAGCAGCGAAACCCGCTTCCACAACTGCGGCGCGCCCAGCAGGATGCCGAGCGTTGCGCCAAATGACAGGATGAAGCCGCCGTCGAACGCGGCGACCGGCGAGACAACGAGCGCCATGACCGCGGCGACCGCCAGCGTGTTGAGCGGCGGCCCGCGGTGGTCCAGCACCCGCCCCGCGAGATAGAGCGATGCCGCGGTGACCGCGCGCGACACCGATGCCCCGCCGCTCGCCACCTCGGAGTAAAACACCAGCGCGACGATCGTGAGCGCCGACGAGGCGCGGCCGCCGATCCGCATCGCGCGGAGCACCATCATCACCAACGCGGCAAGAATCGCCATGTTGCCGCCGGAGATCGCGATGACGTGATAGGTTCCGGCTTCCTGCAGCCGGCGCTCGTCATCATCCGAGAGGCCGGATCGGTCGCCGATGAGGATCGCCGCCGCGACCGCGGCCGACTGCCGGCTCCACCGGCCGATGTCACGCGCCAGCCGGAGCCGCGCCCAGGCCCGAATCGAGGCCGCCGCTTCGTCAATCGTGCTGCCCCGCCCGACGACGTTCACCAGCGCCGCGCTCTTGACGCTGCCGACCAGCACGGTGCCGCGGCGCGCCAAGGCACGCGCATCATCCGGCAGCCCGGGATTGCCGTACCAAGTGGGACGGCGCAGCAGCGCAAACACGTGCACCTGACGGCCTGCGCGCCAGTCGTTCACTCGCTCGACGGCCGCGCCGCCTCCGACCGAAACCCGTACGCCGCCGCGTGCGGGCCTGGTGGCCGCGATCGTCAGCGAGACGCCGAACGGGGTGATGGTTGCGTCTTCACGGAGTTCTCCTTCCAGCCGAATCGGCGCGTCACGATCCTGGGCGGCGCGCGCGTCGAACCACGCGAGGAGCGGCGGCCGGTGCGCGTCTCTCGCCGCAGTAACCCCGAGCGAGACGCCCGCAGTGAGACAGCCCACTATCGCCGCGCACGAGACACCCTGTGGATCGGCATCGGCGAACCACGCGGCGGCGGCAAGCAGCGCCAAGCACGCTGCGGCCGCAGCGCACAGCGGAAGCCGTGCCCCTCCGCCATCGCACACGAGGAGGCCGAGCGCCGAACCGGAAAGAAGAGGAAGCGCGACGAGGGCGGCGGGGATGCGCATGCCGCGCGCGCGTTGCAAAACGCGCGGCAGGAGGGAACGGAGGGGTCGGAGGGAACGGAAAAACTAAACCACGGAGCAACGGAGGTAACGGAGGTTCAGTTTTAGGAGAAAAACTAAAGAATCCCCGTTGCCTCCGTTGCTCCGTGGTTGACTTGTCCCGTGTCCTCCGGAATCTTCGTTAGCTTCAGGTTCGCGTTTCTACAACCCGGCTACGCCTTCCGCGTGGCAGCTTCTGCGTGGTACTCCTGCAGCGCGCGGACGGTCAGTCCTTCGGTGTGGAGCGCCTTGATGGCATTGACCGTCGCCGCCGCGCCCGTCAAGGTGGTGATCGACGGCACACCGTGCATCATCGCGATCCGCCGAACCGTACGATCGTCGAAGAACGACTCGCGCCCGAGCGGCGTGTTGATGACGAGCTGAATGCGGTGGTTCAGGATCTCGTCGCCGACGTGCGGGCGTCCCTCGTTCACCTTGTAGACAATCTCGGCGTCGATCCCGTGGGCGCGAAGGTAGTTCGCGGTCCCACGCGTGGCGACCAGGTGGAACCCGACGTCGCGCAGGTCGCGCGCGATCTGCACGACCGCTGGCTTGTCGTGATTGTTGACGCTGATGAACGCGGTGCCTTCGGCCGGCAGCTTCATGCCGGCCGCGAGCTGCGCCTTCGCGAAGGCGCTGCCGAACGTCGCCGCGCCCCCCATCACCTCCCCCGTCGACTTCATCTCCGGCCCGAGAATGGTGTCTACCCCGGGGAAGCGCACGAACGGAAACACCGGCGTCTTGACGAAATAGCCGGACACCTCGAGATCGTCGGTAAGTCCGAGCTGGGCCAGACTGCGGCCGATCATCACGCGCGCCGCGACCTTCGCCAGCGGGACGCCGGTCGCCTTCGACAGGTAGGGCACCGTGCGCGACGCGCGCGGGTTCACTTCGAGCACGTAAATAATGTCGTCCTTGATCGCGAATTGCGCATTCATCAACCCGACGACTTTCAGCGCGCGGGCGATGCGGCGGGTGTAGTCGCGAATGAGCGTGACGTGCCGATCGATCACTTTGTAGGGCGGGATGACGCAGGAGCTGTCGCCGGAGTGAATGCCCGCCTCCTCGATGTGCTCCATGATGCCGCCGATGACGACCGCGCCCATGGAATCCGCCACCGCGTCGACGTCCAGCTCCACCGCATCCTCGAGGAACTTGTCGATGAGGATCGGATGCCCCGGGGAGGCGGCCACGGCATTGATCATGTAGCGGTCGAGCGCGGCCATGTCGTAGACAATGGCCATCGCGCGGCCGCCGAGCACGTAGGACGGACGCACGACCAGCGGGAACCCGATTTTTGCCGCGACCTCGCGCGCTTCTTCCGGCGTCCGGGCGGTCCCGCTCGGCGCCTGCTGAATGCCGAGATCCCATAGCAGCTGCGCGAACCGTTCGCGATCTTCCGCGAGGTCGATCGAATCGGGCGAGGTTCCGAGGATCCGGAACCCCGCGTCCTGCAGCGCCAGCGCGAGCTTGAGCGGCGTCTGGCCGCCATACTGAACCACGCACGCGACGTCGCCGCCGGCCTCCTGCTCCCGCGTGAGGATTGACGCGACATCCTCGAACGTGAGCGGCTCGAAGTAGAGCCGGTCGACGGTGTCGTAATCGGTCGACACCGTCTCAGGGTTGCAGTTGACCATCACGGTCTCGAACCCCTCCTCGCGCAGCGCGAACGCCGCGTGACAGCAGCAGTAGTCGAACTCGATGCCCTGCCCGATCCGATTGGGGCCGCTGCCGAGGATCACGACTTTCTGCCGCGGCGTCGGATCCGCCTCACACTCGGTCTCGTAGGTGCCGTACAAATACGGCGTGAAGGACTCGAACTCCGCGGCGCAGGTGTCGATCCGCTTATACGCCGTCTTCAGCCCCTGCTCCATCCGCACGCTGCGAATGGACTCCTCGTCGGTGCCGAGTGCCGCGCCCAGCTCGCGGTCCGAGAATCCGGATCGCTTCAGCGTGCGCAGCATATCGGTTGACATGCCGCGCAACCCGACCAGGCTCGCCGAGCGCTGCAGCTCGACGAGCTGCGAGAACTGCACGAGGAACCAGCGATCGATCCGCGTGAGCTCGTGGATCTCGTCGACCGTCCAGCCGCGCTCGAGCGCGCGGAACACCGCCCACATGCGGCGGTCGGTGGGTATGCTCAGCTCGCGCTGCAGCGCTCCCTCCTCTTCCTCGGCGCTCAAACCGCTATCGGCGCGTTTGATGTTCTGGCCGAAGAGCAGCCCGCTGTTGCCCAGCTCCAGCGAGCTGAACGCCTTCATGAAGGCTTCCTTGAAGGTGCGCCCGATCGCCATCACTTCGCCCACCGACTTCATCTGCGTCGTCAGGGTGCGATCGGCGCGCGGGAATTTCTCGAACGCCCAGCGCGGCACCTTGACCACGACGTAGTCGATCGTCGGTTCGAACGACGCCGGGGTCAGCCGGGTGATGTCGTTGGGAATCTCGTCGAGGTGATAGCCGAGCGCGAGCTTGGCCGCGATCTTCGCGATCGGGAACCCGGTCGCCTTCGAGGCGAGCGCCGACGATCGCGACACGCGCGGGTTCATCTCGATCACGATGATGCGGCCGTCGGCGGGATTGATCGCGAACTGGATGTTGGATCCGCCGGTCTCGACGCCGACTTTGCGGATGATGCGCCGGCCCAGATCGCGCATCCGCTGATATTCCTTGTCGGTCAGCGTCAGCGCCGGCGCGACGGTGATGCTGTCGCCCGTATGCACGCCCATCGGGTCGACGTTCTCGATCGAGCAGATGACGACGAAGTTGTCGGCGACGTCGCGCATCACCTCGAGCTCGAACTCCTTCCAGCCGATCACCGACTCTTCGAGCAGCACTTCGTGAACCGGGCTGAGCTCGATGCCGCGGCTCGCCAGCTCGCGGAATTCCTCGATGTTGTACGCGATGCCGCCGCCGACGCCGCCGAGAGTGAACGACGGGCGGATGATGATGGGAAACCCGATCGCCTCGACCGCCCCGAGCGCTTCCTCCATGTTGCGGACGTAGCGGCTGTTCGGCACCTCGGCGCCGATCTCGCCCATCGCATCGCGGAACTTCAGCCGATCCTCGGCCAGCATGATCGCGTCGACCGAGGCGCCGATCAGCTCGACGCCGTGCCGGTCGAGCGTCCCGTTCTCGGCGAGGGCGACGGCGAGGTTGAGTGCCGTCTGGCCGCCGACCGTCGGCAGCAGCGCATCCGGCCGTTCGCGCTCGATGATCTTCTCCAGGATCTCCGGCGTCAGCGGCTCGACGTAGGTGCGATCCGCGATCTCCGGATCGGTCATGATCGTCGCCGGATTGCTGTTGACGAGGATGACCTCGAGACCCTCGGCGCGCAACGCCTTGCACGCCTGGGTCCCGGAATAATCGAACTCGCACGCCTGCCCGATGACGATCGGACCCGATCCGATGACCAGGACGCGTTTGATGTCAGTCCGCTTGGGCATTACGCTCGCTTTTCCATTTCATCGAGGAACTGTCGGAACAGGTAATCGGCGTCGTGCGGCCCGGGGGCCGCTTCGGGATGGTACTGCACGCAGAACACCGGCTTGGTCTCGTGGCG
>JBKPLP010000152.1:0-2981 GCA_046731735.1 Acidobacteriota bacterium | reverse complement strand
GAAGCCGTGAAGCCTTGAATCCCTATTCGACGCTCCAATGATCGACGATTCCAACAATCGAGGCGTCCGTGGGTGGTTCGGCGGGATAGAACGGAAACGCGGCTTCCCGCCCGCGAACGAAGAACACCTGCTCACCGACTCCCGCGCCGACCGAATCGAGCGCGACCAGCGTGCGGCCTGCGTCCTCGCCGGAAGTGGTGATCGGCTGCAGCACGAGGAGTTTCGTCCCCACCAGGTTCGGGTCCTTCACGCTCGAGACGACTTCACCGATGACGCGCGCGAGATTCATGATTCGCGGTCGCTGACCTGGATGGTGTCGACGATGCCGACGATGGCGGCATCGACCGGGCAGTCCTTCATCCCGGACGCCATGCGGGCCGAGCTGCCGCTGACGATCAGCACCGTCTCGCCGAAGCCAGCGTCGACGGTATCGACCGCCACCAGATAATTGCCCTCCGGCTTGCCGTAGGGATCGACGGGCCGGGCGATGAGCAGCTTGTTGCTGACGAGCCGCTCGTCCTTTCGTGTCGCCACGACCGTCCCGACGATCTTCGCAACGATCATTTCGTCGCGGCGGTCGCCTTGCCGATCGGCAGCGCGTCTTCGAGGTTGGCGTGCGGTCGCGGAATCACGTGGACCGACACCAGTTCGCCAACTCGCCGCGCGGCGGCTGCGCCCGCGTCCGTCGCCGCCTTGACGGCCGCGACATCACCGCGGACGATGGCGGTCACGTACCCGGCGCCGATCTTCTCCCAGCCGACCAGCGTCACCTTCGCGGCCTTGACCATCGCGTCGGCCGCCTCGATCATCGCCACGAGGCCTTTGGTCTCGACCATGCCGAGCGCCTCACCCATGCTCTGTCTCCTTTGGCGGGGTCTGAAGACCCCGCCCTACAGTGTTCGTGCGCGCGATAAGGTGCCGTAGTGCCGTAGGGCGGGGTCTTTAGACCCCGCCATCACACTCCACCATCATTTCAGATTCCGCACCGCATCCTCTATTAAAGCGGTGAGTTCGCGGTATGTTAGCCGAATTTCCTCGTCTGCACCTACAATCGCCGCGCGATCGGAGACGAGCCGCTCGCCTGACGGTGACGGCGGTGCAAACACGACCTGGCACTCCGCCGATTCCGCCTGCGATCCGGTCACGGGATCGGCGCAGATCGGCGCGGGTGCCGCGATGCCGTAACGTCCACGCAGCCCCTGCAGCCGAAGCACTTCTTCGCGTGAGAGCAGCCGCTCGCCGCCGAGCATCCGGGCGATGAAGCTGATGTTCGCGAAATGCTCGATCGTCTCCATTTTGTAATACGTCGAGAACAGATCCGTCCCGAGCGTCAGCGCACCGTGGTTGGCGAGCAGCATCCCGTCGTGCGCCTTCACATACTTCCGTACTGCCTCGGGCAGCTCCTTCGTCGACGGGGTCGCATACTCGGCGATCGGCACGCTTCCCAGGGTCGTGACCACCTCGGCGAGCACGGCGCGATCGAGCGGAATTCCCGCAACGGCGAATGCCGTCGCAATCGGCGGATGCGCGTGCACGACCGCCTGCACCTCCGCGCGCTGCCGGTAGACCTCGAGGTGCATCTGAATCTCCGATGACGGGGTGCGCTCGCCGGCGAGCTTTCTCCCCTCGAGATCGGTGATCACCATCATCTGCTCGTTCATGAACCCCTTCGACACGTTCGCCGGGGTGACGAGCAGCCGTGCCTGATCGAGCCGTACGCTGATGTTGCCGTCGTTGGACGCGGTGTAGCCGCGCGCGTAGAGGCGGCGGCCAACCTCGACGATGTCGCTCCGGAGCTGGGACTCGGAGGGAGGCATTACGCTTTCCAGTCTCTACGGCATTTCTCCGAACAAAAATATCGCCGCGCGGAGCCTTCGCCGCTCGTGAGTGCCTGACCGGGCACCACAAACACGCCACACACCGGGTCGCGCACGAGCCCGACGCTCTTCGGAGCGGGATCGCGCGTATAACCTGCGCCCTCCAGAATGCCGTGCATCAGCCGAAACAGGGACCGCACCAGCACGGTGAACAGGATCGACCACAGGATGAAGCGCGCCATCACTGGTCCGACTGGCCCGGAGGTTTACCGACCGGCGTGGTGCCCCCCTGCCCGTGCGCCGCGCGCAAGCCGTCGAGTCCCTTCTTGGCCACCGCTGCTTCCGGGCTGTCGGGCGCAACCTCGATCACGCGCTGCCAGGCCTTCTCGGCACCGTCGAGATCCTGCTTGCCGAATGCCCGGACGATGCCGATGTTCAGGAGAGTCTTCGAATGCTTCGGATCGAGCTCGAGCGACTTGTCGAACTGCGCCAGCGCGCGGTCGGGCCGATTCGAGTAGTAGTAGGCGATCCCCAGATCGGTGCTCGCATTGACGTTCTTGGGATCGACCTGCAGCGCTGCTTCGTACCAGCGTGCCGCCTCGTCGTAGCGCTCCGCATCGAAGTACAGGTTGCCGAGCTGCACGCGGATGTCGGCGTCCGACGGATTCCGATCCGCGGCCGCCTTCAACTGCGACGCGCGCGCCTCATCGAACGCGGGCGGGCTCTGTTGAGCTGACCCGGCGGCGGTCTGCGCCGCCGCGGTCGGGGTCGCTGCCGCCGGGTTGGTTCCCGTCGCCTGTTGTGCGCCGATGATCCACCCGACGAGGACGCCGAAAAACACGCCGGCTATGCCGAACAGAATCGCGTCTCTTCGCATCGAACACTACTGCGGAAACTTCGATTATAGCGTGCGGTGAAACCAGTCCACCAGGACGCGCGCCAGGTCGGCATCGCGCGAGAGCATGACGGTCCCATGGCCGGCATGGCTCAGCACGAGCAGTTCGCGCGTGCCGGTGCCCGCCTTTTGCAGGTCCTTTGCGGATCGACGGGCGTAGGGATCCTCGTCGCTCACGACCAGCAGCGCCGGCTTGCCGCCGTACTTCTTCATCGCCGCCTCGATTCTGAGACCGCGGTAGTCGAGCGACGGCGACAGCAGCGCCAGAC
>JBKPLP010000151.1:0-10964 GCA_046731735.1 Acidobacteriota bacterium | reverse complement strand
TGTTGAAGAGTCCTCCGCTCCCTGGAGGCGGGAAGGCCAATCCGTACTGCTCCGGATTCACTCCCATGGCGGGATCCGCGGGCCTCAACGATCCAGACGATGCGCAGTCGGTTGGAAGCGTGATCGTCCTCGGGCAGTTCCGCGCGCTCGACTTCGGCGACATGTGGCGGACGAAGGAGCTCGAGCTGATGTGCCCGACCAATCCAATTGGGACGGTCGATCTGTATTTCGCGAGCAGCCACGGCGCGATCGCCTCCGGGTCGCTGCCGTTCGTCCACGCGATTCAGCCGCGCGTCGCGATCATGCAGAACGGCACGCGGAAAGGCGGCGCGCCGGAGCCGATGCAAACGATCTTGTCGTCGCCGGGATTCCAGGATCTGTGGCAGATGCACTGGTCGTACAACGCGATGCTCGAGCAGAACAGCCCGGCGCTGTACATCGCGAACGTGGAGGATGCCGCGACGATTGCTGGCGTATTGACAGCGCCGCCGCGCGGCGCGGGACCCGGCAGGGGAGCAGCCGCTGCTGCGCAGGCGACTCCACAGCCGGCGACCACCCCAACACCGCCGGCCGCAGGCGCCCCAGCGGGACCGGCACCGGCGGGTGGTGGTCGAGGGCGGGGCAACGCCACCGGACACACGCCGGCTTACTGGCTGAAAGTGGCTGCGTACCCGGATGGGACGTTCACGATCATGAACCCGCGCAATGGCTTCAGCAAGACCTACTCGGCGCGCACGCCGCCGCGCCCGACGAAATAATCAGGGCTTGGTTTCTCTTCGGCCCGTTTTGTTCAAGTAACTGTAAAAACCGAGATCTTTCCCAGTGAAGCGCTTGGTCAGGAGAATGATCTGATAGGTGTGGCCAGAAAAATGTTCAACGACGTGGAAGATCGCCGAGAGCACCGTGGTGTCGTAACCCTGAATGGAGACCTTTTCGGCGAGCCGGCGGTGTGGCAGAGAACGGATCAAAGCCAGGGCCTCGTCTACGGTGCCACGCAGCTTTGTAAATAACACCAACGCATTTGCGCCGCTGCGCGCCGAAAACTCGCTGGGGCGGTCGCGTTCGTCCGGGCCAGCTCCAATGCCGGAAAGAATCCACTGCCGGACGTTCCCTTCCAGATGCAACAGCAAGTTGCCCACCGCATTCTCGTTTTCCGAATCGCGTGCCCAGAGGGAGTGCGGCGGCAGCTCAGTGAGACAGGTCTCGATGCGGTCCAGATTCTCAGCCAGTTTATCGGCTGCGCTCGTCAGGAAGTCGGCCTCCAGCGTCATCCACATCTCCGTCGAAAGTTTGCACGTGCTTCAGCGACGATAACCGTCGATAAACCGATACAGGCATTATTAGAATGAAGCTCGTGCGGGCGCCTCCTCTATCGTTTGCCAGCATCGAAGGAGATGCCTTGAGCCACGCGAAACTGCTCCGATCCCTGTTTCCCAAAGGACTTGAACCATCGGGCATCCGTTCGCAGGTCCAACTTTTCATTCACTGGCATCTTCAGGCCGCCGCCAGCGTTCACCGTCATGGCCACGCGCGACTGGGTGCCGATGGGAGGACCGTCGGAGGACAAAACGGGCGCCCCGTACTGCGACAGCCCCACTCCCGCGGCGACATACGGTGTCGATTGGCCGGCGTGCGGCAGAAACCACAAGACACTGGTGTTTGTACTCAGCGCGTGGATGCGGCCCTCGCCACGACGATACGCCACATCTGTCTCGACACTGAGCCTCGACGTGACCGGGAACGTGACGGCGGTGCCGACGGGAGACACCCCGGCGAACCCGAGCGCCACGTACGGTGTGACTTCGACCGGGTTTGCGTCCTGCGCCCCAACGGGCAATGCTGCAAGAGTGAACGCGACGAGTGCGAAGACAGCAGATTTGTAAACCCGCATGACACCTCCTCAGCCGCTCGACCGCGGCCGCCGGACATTTAGACGGCCGAAAGCCGATAATAGCTGTCATTGCCGTAAACGAAGAACGGCACCCTCGCATCAGCCAAACGAGCGGTGGCGCAGTGGGATGCGGGCCCGGGTCTTGTGAAATCTGACGGCATAAGCGCCTGCTGAGCGGTCGGCTCACTCTACGCGCTTACTCGACCTTCTGCCATTCCTTGGCGAGGAACGCCGGCAGCTGCTGGTGCCATCGATCTTCCGCAGCTGAATGTGACCGAAGGCAACGAGCCAACACGATCGGCTGGAAAAGGAAGAAGTGCCGAGATGCTGGCAGCGACCGGCGACCGCGAAATTGATCTGCGAAGACTCTACTGGGTGGGTCCAACGACGGTTGCGGCTGCTGTTATCGTCGTGAGGCTCCTTCAAGTCGTCGCAGTTGCGATACTACGTCCGCCCGAGAGCTCGTTACTGAGAAGCGAGGAACCGGCTGCCTTCACTGCAGTACTGGTCGCAATCGCAGTGGTGGTGTTCGCGATTGTGGCCAAGGAGGCTTCCCAGCCGCTTCGTACCTACAACCGAATCGCGTTTCTTGCATTGGTCGTCTCGTGTGTGCCAGATGTGGCGCTCGGATTTGGGTTGATCCGTGGCGAAGGGTGGTCTGTAGCGGTGGGGTTCATCCTGATGCACATCGCCGCCTGGGCAGTCACTGTCTCGATGCTCACGCGCCTGACGACATCCAGCGAATCGACGCAGTTCGCACACTAGGAGCGCGGACATTCCAATCGGAGTGACAGTATGAGGAAGCGCTTGTTAGCAGGACTCGTGCTCCTACAACTCATGCTCGCGGCGGCTGAAGCAGCACAGAATGCACAGCCACACGCCGCGACACCAGTTGATCCCATCGCCGCCATTGTCGAAGCGTTCCGCACGCACGACGTCGTCACGCTGACGGACGCGCACGGCATCGTGCAAATCCAGTCGTTTCTTCTTTCGCTCGTTCGCGATCCGCGCCTCACAGACGTCGCGAACGACATCGTCATCGAGACTGCGAGCGCGCGCTACCAAGATGCCATCGACCGGTTCGTCCGTGGCGACGACGTTGACCCGAATATCTTGCGAAAGGCCTGGGAAGACCAGACCGTGCCGAACAGCCTCGGAGTGCAAGCCGAAGAGCTCGTCCGAGCTGTGCGTGCTGCCAACTCTTCACTCACCGAACCCAAAAGGTTGCGAGTGATTGCCGGCGATCCGCCAATCGATTGGGACAACGTTATTTCGCGCCAGGACCACGCTCGGTGGATCGAACTTCGCGACAGCTATCCCGCCGATCTCATTCGCCGGCAGGTTCTGGAACGTGGTCGACGCGCCCTTGTCGTGTACGGACAAGGTCATCTGCTGCGGCGGCAGATCGCGACAAACTACGACATGTCCGCGTGGCAGGCACAGACGGTCGTCAGTCTGCTCGAACGAGATCACGCTGCCCGGGTCTTCAACATCTGGACACTGAACCGAAGCGTGGAACTGCCGGAACGGACCGAGGCGTGGCGCGTGCCGAGTCTGGCGCTCCTGCGAGGCACGACGTTGGGAGCGAGCGACTTCGCGGTCTACGATCGAGGCCTCGGCGGCGCGAGCCGGTTCGGCGTGAAGGCGGGTCAACTGGTTCAGATTCCACGCGAGGAGTGGAAGGTCATGCGAATGGAAGACCAGTTCGATGCCTTTCTCTACCTCGGTTCGCCCGCAGCGATGACGACGACCTCTGTGCCAGCATCTCTATGCAAGGACGCCGATTTCGTGAAGCGTCGCATCGACAGGCTCACGCGCTTTGGGCCACCGGTTGAGGTTCAGAACTTCAGGAAGGCTTGTGGCCTCTGATTGGTTCTCCACCTCGAAGCCAGCGGCTGGCGGCGTCCATTTTCGGCGCACTCACGCCCGGAACGTGGTGGTAGAGCGGCACTCGAGCTATAGCCCGCGCGACGCTTTCAGCACGATCGACTTTCCGTGCGCGCGATCGGAAATCGTCACGCTGCCGTTCTCGAGCACGACGTCATCGACTTGTAAAAACCCGTCAGGCGTGCGCGTGTAGAACATGACGAAGCTCGATGAGATCTTCGAGTTCGCGGGGAGCCATCGATACGTCGGCGTGTCGAACATCGAGTTGGTCTGAATGACGTCGCGGCGCGGCAGGTCGAACGGTTGAACGGCGAACTCCATGCCGCGCTGCGAGCGCCGCCCGCCGCCGGGGTAGGAGTCCCACATCTGCGTCCACGGATATTCCTCGCGCCGGAACACGTAGCCGAGGAGCGCCTGCCGGCCCGGATGAAACGCCGTCACATAGACGAGGCGCCGCGACTTGTCCATCAGCGACGTCGTCTGATCCATCACCGGAGTGATCGCCGGCGCGATCCGGACGTCAACCGGCGCGGCGCCGACGGTCGGCGCCATCGGCCAGGCGAATTCCTTGAAGTCAGCGAGGTTGTGATGGTCGGGCGGGTCGACCGCTTCCGATTCATACGAGCGCGTCATCGCACGTATGGCTGACATGTCGGTGACGGTCTTTCCCTGCTCCAGAAACGGCCCGCCGATGGTCGCGTGCTCGCCCCAGTTGATCGGGCGATCGAAGCCGAGGAGACTCTCGAGCTCGCTGTCGACATAGACGACGCTCTCGCCGTCGATGAGCGTGAGCTTTCGTCGAAAGTTCTCGTGAACGATCGGAAGCGCGGCGCCGAATTCCACCGTCATCGTGCCGTCCTTCTTCCCGGACGACAACATGTCCCACGGCACGCGATGCGCTTCGCCGTGACCGGGAAGCCCGGCCGCCTGTTCTTCTTTCGAGACCGGGCCGAAGCCGTCGACGCACACGAAGTGCCCCAGCCCCTCGAAGGGATTCAACTGGCTCGCATCGTCTTTCATGACGAGCTGCACCATCGCGCCACCGACCGACCGAATGGCGAGCGACAGCTTGTCGTTCGACAGAATCGTGACCGGGCGACCGTCGAAGGTCGCGGGTTCCTGAGCTGCGAGAACGCAGCAGGCAACCACGAACAACAGCGCGGAGGCCGACGCGACAATCTTCAAGCTGTACTCACCAAACCACTATCAGCGATCGAGTGTCAACCAAGGCCAGTGAGCGAAGTCAGCGCACCTTCATCACGATGAAGGTGAGATCGTCGTACTGCTCCGCGTCACGAATCCAGTTTTTTGTCTCGCCGGCAATCCGCGCGCTTATCTCGTCGGCCGGGAGGTGAGCGGTCTGGCGGAGCAACGCCTGCAGGCGTTCCTCGCCGAACTCTTCGTCCTCGGGGTTGTGCGCTTCGGGAACGCCGTCCGTGAAGACGAGAAGGACATCGCCGGGGTAGAGCTCCAGGGTCGCCTCTTCGTACTCCATCTCCGGGAACATGCCGACCACCGTTCCTCCGACGGACAGTTGCTCGATCTCCGGCGAGGCGGCGCCGGTTGTCGATCGCTGTCCCGCTCGCAGGAGATACGGCGCGTTGTGTCCGGCGTTGACGTAGCGCAGCTGCCGGCGCCGCTCATCGAGCTGCGCATAGAAGAAGGTGGCGTACTTGCTCCCGGGCGTTGAGCGGTAGACGAATTGATTCATTCGCGCGACCAGTCGCGGCGGCGCGATCCCGCCCTCGGACGAGATGATCCGCAGCGACGCCTGCACCACCGACATAATCAACGCGGCGGCGACGCCCTTGCCCGACACGTCGGCCAGCGCGATGCCGATCTCGCGGTCGCCGAGCTCGACGAAATCGTAGTAGTCGCCGCCGATGCGGCGGGCCGGAACGCTGATCGCGGCGAAATCGGCGAATTCGGTCCGCGGCGGGGCATCCGGCAGCAGGCGGCGCTGGACGTCCGACGCCAGGGCGATGTCGCGGCGCAGCGTTTCCTGCTCGACGACCCGATCGGTCAGCCGCGCGTTTTCAATCATCAGCGCGAACTGATCGGCGGCTGCGCGCAGCACCTGTTTCTCCCGCGCGCTGAAGCCGGCGCGCTGCGGCCTGTCCTGAGCGAGCGCATCCGCCTTCGCAGAAGCTCCGCCGGACAAGCGCGAGTCGAAGAACCGTTCACCGAGCAGCAGCACGCCGAGGATCTCGTTGCGTGTGCGCAGCGGCACGGCCAGGCGGACGCCGGCGGCGGCGAGCGCGCGAATCTCGTCAAGCCGGTCCGGACGGTGCGCCGCGGCCCATTCGGCGAGGGCGGCCAGGTCGTTCGGCGCAAACGGCAGCGGCAGCGGATAGTCTCGCAACCGGTTGATCAGAAACCCGTCGCCGGCAACCACGAGTACGGCCGTTTCGAGCGCGCCCGCGGCGACCAGGCAGCGGTAGTCACCCTGCGAGCCGGCGCGCCTCTCGATCAGCGCGGCCGATTCGACGCGCAGCTCGCCGCACACGCTGGCGAGCGCGGCGCGCAGTGCGCCGGTGTACGAGTCGGCGCTGCGCGCGGCGTCGACGAAGGCCGTCAACATGTCCGCCGGCGAGACGTCCGATCCGCTATCGTCCCCGCCGACCGCCTGGCGAATGTCGCGGACGGCGCGCTGCATTCCCTCACGCGTCCACCGCCAGACCGATGGCGGCTGCTCGCGCATGGCGACCATCGGCGACAAGAGGGTGGTGCGCCACGCCGGTACCGCCGCGGCTGCCGTGGCAACGAGGGCGACCACGGCCGTGGACCCCGCAAACGGCGGCCACCCGAAGTTGGCGACGTCGAGGTACCGAACAAGCAACCAGACGCCGCCGACGAGCGCGATCGATCCCACCGCCACGCCCACCAGCGCCAGCTTGAGGCCGCCGCCGAGGACGAGCGCCACGAGATCGCGGTTGACGGCGCCGAGGGCCATCCGCGTGCCGAGCTCCACGGTGCGCTGCCGGACGAAGTACGACACCACGCCGTAGATGCCGAGCGTGGCCATCATCAGCGCCGCCAGGCCGAAGAATGTCATCACCAGCGAACTCAGACGCTCGAGCTGCAGGGTGTTGAGGACGATGTCGTGTATCGTCCTCACGTTTTCCATCACCAGTGTCGGATCGGCCTGCCGGACGGTGCGGCGGACGGCGGCGATCAGTTGATCGCCCGGCAGGTCCGAGCGGACGACGACGTTCATCGGGTTCACCGGCAGCACGGTATCCGGCGCATAGATCTCGGGCGCTGCCGGCCTGTTCAGGCCGCTGTTGCGCACGTCGCCGACGACGCCGACGACCTCGTAGCGGTCGTTGTCGGGCCTGCTGAGGCGCACCGTGGCCCCGATCGGATTGCGCCCGGACCAGTACGCGCGCGCCGCGGCTTCGTTGATCACAACGGCCGGCGCACCGCGTGGCTGGCTGTCGGACTCGTTCAGCAACCGCCCGGCGCGAAGTGGGATCCGCATCGTCGAAAAGAAGTCCGGTGTGGCCCCGACGGGGCACACGCGCTGTGCGGGAGCATCCGGCGGCCGGCCCTCGACGTAGATGATGGTCTCGCCGCAAAAGGGACCGGCGGGCAGCCCGCTCGCGAACGCGGCGCCCGTCACGCCTGGCGTCTGCCGCAGCGCGTCCATCAACCGCGCCTGCTCGGCACGCCGCCGCCCCGCCAGCGCGTCATTGGTTTCGCCGACACGTCTCGGCATCGCGACGTTGAACGCGACCAGGCCGTCGGGGTCGAAGCCCAACGACACGCGTTCGAGATTGCGCATGTGAACGACGAGAATGGCCGACGTCGTCAGGAGCGTGAAGGCGAGCGCGATTTCGGCGACGACGAATGCTTTCGACAGGCGTTGCGCAGGCGCAGCGGCTGATGCGCGGACGCCTTCCGAGAGCACCGCGTTCGGCGCCGTCCGCATCGCTTGCCAAAGTGGCGCCATGCCAGCGAGCACGCCGGTGGCGACGGCCACCGCCACACTGAAGCCGAGCACTTTCCAGTCGATGGCAATATCGTCAACGCGTGAAATGAATCCGGACGCCGCGGCCAATATCTGCCGAACGAAGATGGCGCTTAGACCGACGCCGGCGGCGGCGCCGGCGACCGACACGAGCGCGCCTTCGGCGAAGTAGCGCAGCGCGAGCTGCCGTCGCGACGCGCCGAGCGCGACGCGGATCGCCGTCTCGCGAGCGCGAACGACGGATCGCGCCAGCAACAGCGTGGCCACGTTGGCGCAGGCAATGAGCAGCAGGAGGCCGGCGCCGCCAAGCAGGATCAGCAGCGGGGCGCGGACGGTGGACCCAACCAACCCGATCGTCGCCGCGCGCAGGTCGGCTGCGTCCGCCGTGTAGGACTGATACCGTTGCGGATCTGTCGCGGCAACGATGGTGGCGGCGCGCCTGACGTCCGCCTGTGCCCGTTCCAGCGAGACGCCGGGTTTGCGGCGGGCGTACGCGACGATGATGCCGCTGCCCCGGTTCGCGTCGGGCCGCGACGGATCGAGCGGAATCCACACCTCGGTGTCGCCGCGTGATATCCCCAGGCTCGCGAGCGGAAGCTGGAACGTTGGCGGCATGACGCCGCTGATCGTGTACTGACGCTCATCGAGTGTGATGACGCTGCCGATGATCTCTCGCCCGCCGCCCAGTCGCCGCCACAGGGTGCTCGAGATGACGGCGCTCGTGTCGTCGGCGAACCACTGCCCGAGGAGCGGTGAACCCAGCTCCCGCGCCAGGGCGGGCGTCACCGCGGCGCCGGGAACGAATCGCGGCTCGCCAGGGGCCGTCATCCGGAATCGGCCGGCACGACACCAGCCGAACGCGTCGAAACTCGTGGTCTGCCGCTGGTAGTCCTGCAGCTCGGGCACCGACATCGTCATGGTCGTGCCCGGGTTCGTCGTGTTCACGCCGTACAGCGACACGAAGCGTTCGCCGTCCGGGTACGGCAGCGGCCGCAGCAGCACGCCGTTGACGACGGTGAAGATTGCAGTGGCCGAGCCGATCCCGACGGCAAACGCGACCACGGCGAGCAGCGCGACGCCGGGCGCCGTTTTCCAGGAGGTCCAGGCTTGGGAGAAGGCCGACAGCACGTCGCCATGACTGTAGCGCCAAGTCCCACCGCGCTCCAATACCGCAGTCGGGTGGCGACTTGACATCGCGGCCGGCACTGAGGAGAGTTACGCGCGTACGCAACCGTGAAGAAAATCTTCATCGCGGCCTCTCTGCTCGGACTTGCGCTCCGCGCCGCCGTTCCGCTGACGGCCCAGAACTTCGACCTCGTCATCGTTCATGGCCGGGTGATCGACCCGGAATCCGGACTGGATGCCGTGCGCAGCATCGGCATTCGGGGCGGGAAGGTTGCGGCAGTCGCAGTAGGTGCGCTCGACGGCCGGCAGGAGATCGACGCGGCCGGCCTGGTGGTGGCGCCTGGATTCATCGACCTCCATTCGCACGGACAAACCGACGAAACCTATCGGTGCCAGGTGCTCGACGGGGTGACGACCGCATTCGAGCTCGAAGTCGGCGCCGCCGACATCGACGCCTGGTATCGCGATCGCGAGCCGGGGCGCGCGATCAACTACGGGGTCAGCGTTGGTCATATTCCCGTGCGGATCGCGGTGATGCACGACCCCAGCCCGTTCCTGCCGAGCGGTGACGCCGCACACAAGGCCGCGAGTCCAGCCGAGATCGCCGGGATGGCGCGCGGGATCGACGAGGGGCTGCGCAAAGGCGCCGTGGGGATGGGGCTCGGGCCTTCGTATACTGCCGCGGCGACTCAGTGGGAAGTCCTCGAGATGTTCCGGGTGGCCGGCCGTCATCACGCGTCGGTCCACGTGCACATCCGCGGCGGCATGGCCGGACTCGAAGAAGTGATCGCCGGTGCAGCCCTCACCGGCGCCCCGCTCCACGTCGTCCACATCAACAGCTCCGGTCTCGCCCAGACCCGCGAGATGCTTCAGGTGATCGCTGAAGCGCAACAGCGCGGACTCGACGTGACCACCGAGGCGTATCCGTACTCCGCCGGGATGACGGAGATTCGATCCGCGAATTACGACGGATGGGAACAGTGGCCCGCTGAGCGGTTTGCCACGCTCGAGTGGCCGGTGACGGGCGAGCGGCTGACGCGTGAGACCTTTCTGAAGTACCGCCAGATCGGTGGTCCGGTAGTCGGTCACTCGAACACGGACGAGATGGTGGCGGTCGCGATCAATAGTCCGCTGACGGCGATTGCGAGCGACGCGTACATGATCAACGGGATCGGCCACCCGCGGACGTCCGGCACGTTCTCGAGGGTGCTCGGCCGCTACGTGCGCGAGGCTGGTTCGCTGACGCTCGTCGAAGCGCTGCGCAAGATGACGTTGATGCCGGCCCGCCGGCTCGAATCGCGCGTGACCGCGATGCGCGACAAGGGGCGCATTCGCGTCGGAGCAGACGCCGACCTGACGATCTTCGACGCCGCGCACGTCATCGACCGTGCGACCTATCGCGAACCGTCGCTGCCTCCCGAGGGCATTCGCTTCGTCATCGTGAACGGCGTGCCGGTGGTTCGGATGGGAAAGCTCGTGGCGGATGCGGCTCCCGGCCGCGCGGTTCGAGCGCCGCAAGAACGTTAGTCAAGTCCGCCTGAAGGCGGACGCTACAAAGTATTCCGGCTACGAATTATTCCGGCTGCGCGAAACTGTACAGAACGTTCCCGGCAGTCAACGCGACGTACTGGCGGCGGTTGACGGCATAACTGATTGGCGCCGCCGCGTGACTGCCGCCCGTCTGATAGTGCCAGAGATACTTCCCGGTCCGCGCGTCGAGCGCGATCAGATTGCCGTCCCGCGACGAGGCGAACAGCAACCCTCCCGCCGTCGCGAGCACGCCGTTGGTCAACGACCCTTGGACTATCTTGAAGTCCCAGACCGGCTTTCCCGTCTCCGGATCGAGCGCTTTGATGCCGGCGTTCGGTGGTGGATCGTTCGGGCCGCGCGCCGCAGGAACCTTCGCGATGCCGTTGCCAAGATACTCGCGCCCGCGTTCCGGCACCTGAGGTGCGCTGATGTATTGCGCGCCAGACTCGGAGTACTCGAGGTAGAAGAGGCCCGTGATCGGGCTGTAGGACGGCGGCTGAAAGTTCGTCCCGCCACCTACCGAGGGATACACGAAGAAGCTGCCCTCCGGGCTCGAATTCG
>JBKPLP010000150.1:0-5810 GCA_046731735.1 Acidobacteriota bacterium | reverse complement strand
GCCCGGAGGCGCGCCACCGCCTCAGCCCCTGCGCGCGCGCGCTCCCGCGCCGCGTTGACCCGCGCCGCCGCCACCTCGCGTCGCGTCGCCGCGTCGTCGCGCTGCTTCCTCGATCCGGCATTCGAGGCGAGGAGCGCCTCGAACCGCTGCAGATCGTCGCTGGCCGACTTCAACTCCGACTCGGCCGCGTGCACGTCGGCCTGCGCGGAGTCGGCCTGGGCGCGTGCCTGCCGCACGTCCTCGGGCCGCGCACCGGCCTGCAGCAACCGCAGCGCGGCGACTGCCTGGTCGCGGTCCGCCTCGGCTCGTCGAATCGCCAGGTCGATATCGGCGGTGTCGATGCGCGCGATGAGCGCGCCTGCGGCCACCCGATCGCCTTCAGCCACGAGAACCTCCGTGAGCCGGCCGCCGACTTGCGCCGCGACGCGTACTTCCGTGGCCTCGACATACCCGGACGCGCGCTCGGGTCCGGCGTTGCCGCGCGTCCCGCAGCTCGCCGCCCACGCCGCAACGCCGCACGCGAGGATCCCGATGACGACGGACGTTCGCGCCCGAGTCATGCTCCTTGCCCTTGCAGCGCGGTCACCGCGACACGCTGCACGTGAGCGACGACGGTATCCCGCGACAGCGCCGCAACCCCGGGCACGCCGGCGCTCGCCAGCCGCTTCCGCATCGGGCCGCTGGCGAAGTACAGGAGCAGCGGGCCGATGATCCCGGCGTGAATCAGCATCGGGTTCGTCCTCTCGAAGCGCCCCCGCGAATGCCCTTCCTGCACGATTCGGCCGAGCGTTTTCACGACCGCGGTCACGTGGGCGAGTGTGCCCGCGTCCAGATGTGCGCCCCCCTCGGCGATTTCCCGGAACCAGATCGGCGGAAAGTGCGGCCGCGCCTCGGCGGCGGTGGCGATGGCCTCGACGAACGCGCGGATCTTGTCGGCGGGCTCCGCCTCCGACGCCTCGACGGCGGCGACCCGCGCCGCGACCGCGGCAAACATGTCGCGGAGAATCTCGCGGTAGAGCGCGGCCTTGCTCTTGAAGTGGTAATAGATCATCGCCTTGTTGACGCGCGCCGCGCGGGCGATGCGGTCGACGTTGGCGCCGGCGAACCCGCGGGCGGCGAACTCCGCCGCCGCCGCGGCCAGCAGCCGCTCGCGCGACGTCTCAACTAACCGGTTGGTTAATTTCACTGACTGGTTAGTTAACATGGAGCGAGGCCGATGTCAAGAGCCTGCCCTGCCGGAACTGACGCCGCCAAGCCCAAACAGGAGAAGAAAGAACTGTGTGATCTGGCAGCGAAGAGAGCGTGACCGTGAACGATGTCGATTAGCGCGGGGCGAGGGACGAGACGTAGGCGATGAGATCAATCATGTCGTCGACCGACAGCTTCGCGACGACCTGCTGCATCAGCGGTGCCCACTCGCCTTTGCGCGTACCTTGCTTGAAATCCCACAGCTGCCGCACCAGGTAGCTCGGCGAACGTCCCGCGATGCCGGGCACTGGACCGAGTCCGTTGAGGTCAGAGCCATGGCAGACGTTGCACGGGAGGGTCTTATTGCCGCCGCTGGCGAGCGCGGCGCCGCGCGTCAGGCTCCCGCTCGGCACGTAGGCGATGAACCCGGAATGCGGGTCGCGCAGCTCGAACCGCTCGCCGTCCTCCGGGGTCTCCACGATGCGCCGGCCGAGCGGCTCGGTGCCGCCGTCCGGAATGGCGAAGAACACGTTGCCGGCGATCCGCATCTTCGGGACCGTCTCGGTTTCGACGACGCGGATCCACGGTGTGTACTTCAGCGACGCGATATAGGCGGCGGCCGATCGGACTTCCTCGTCGGTCATCGCCTTCGCCGCCTGGATCATTTGTACCGTGTTCGTTTTGCGCGGGTCGGCACTCGCCCGCTGGCCGTTCTTGAAATCCACGAGCTGCTGGACGACGTAAGCGTAAGGCAGGCCGGCGATCGGAGCATTCTCCGGGCGTCCCTTGCCGTTCGGCATGTGACACATGCCGCAGCCGCGTACGTCGGGCTGGCGGCCGTGCACGAACACCTCCGGCATCGGCGGGTGCTCGTTCGGGAACCAGTCCGCCACGTTGAAGAAGTCCCGCAGCTGCGGAATCGTAAACGCCCCCGGACTGTCGGGAATGTGCTTCGGTGACGTGTCGGGCTGCCGCGGAGCACCGCCGCGCTCGGCGCCGCCAGCCGGCGGCGTGTTCGGAACCCCATACGCCCATGCCGGACTGTCCGGCGAGGTCGTCTGCGCCCGAAGACCGGCCACAAAGTCCGGCCCCACAACTGCCGCCGAACCAATCGCTGCACTGAGTATGAAAACGCGTCCGACGTGGTATCGCATGCGCGACAGGCTACAACAGCTTCGCCAGCCGCGCATAACCGGCACGGCTGACCGGCAGGCGCGTGCCATCGCGCAGAATGGCGACCCGGCTATCCTTCGCGTACAGCTCGACCCGCGCGATCCGATCGATGTTGAGCAGGTAGGATCGATGGATGCGGACGAAGCGCGCCGGATCGAGCGACGCCTCGACCGATCCGAGCGTCTGGTCCTTCAAATACGATTTGCCGTCCGCCTTGAAGCAGACGTAGTCATCCTGCGCCTCGACGTACTCGATCCGATCCACCGGCAGCACGTGCACCTGTGAACCGTCGCGGATCAGCACACGCTCGAGCGGCGTCTGACGCGACCGCGCCTCCGACACGAGCGCGTCCACCGGCAGCGTCTCCTTCGCTGCCAGCCGCTCGCGAGCGCGCGACAGCGCTTCCGCAAACCGCTGCTCGCTGAACGGCTTCAGTAGATAGTCGACCGCATGGACTTCGAACGCGCGCAGCGCGTACTGGTCGTACGCGGTGGTGAAGATCACCGCCACGTCGCGGCCGAGGAGCTCGAGAACTTCGAAGCCGCTCAGCTTCGGCATCTGCACGTCCAGGAACAGGAGGTCCGGCGACAGCTCGGTCACGGCCTTCACCGCCTCGAAGCCGTTCGCGCATTCGGCGACGACCTCCACTCCCGGATGGGCGGCAATGCACTGACGCACCATCGCCCTCGCCAGCGGCTCGTCGTCCACGATCACCACCCGCAGCGTGTCGGCCACCCGTTCATCCTATCGCGCCGCGCGCAGGGCACTCCGCGGGCAGCACGATTTCCACGCGCCACACGCCGCGTTCCTCCCCCGCCCGCAGCTGCGCATCGTCGCGGTGCAGCGCGCGCAGCCGGGCACGGACATTCGTCAGCCCGAGGCCGGTGCCGGTGCCGCGCGGGCGATCCGGATCGCAGGGATTCTCGACGACGAACGTCACCGTGGCTCCTCCGCGCGTTGCTGCCACTCTGACGGTACCGCCGTCGATGGTGTGCGCGATCCCGTGCGTGACGGCATTTTCAACGAGCGGCTGCAGCAACAGCGGTGGCACGAGGCAGGCATCGGCGCCGCCGGAGTCGAGGTCCACGCGGAGCCGATCGCCGAAGCGGACGCGCTCGATCTCGAGATAGCGCTTCACCAGATCCATTTCGCGGTGGAGTGGAATGCGAACCTCGCCACCGAGCGCCAGGCTCTCACGGAGAAAGTCGGCGAGCAGCACGCACATCTGCCTCGCTCCCGGCGGGTCGGACGCGGTGAGGGCGCTGATCGAGTGAAGGCAGTTGAACAGAAAGTGCGGATCGATCTGCGCGCGCAACGCGCGCAGTTCCGCTTCGCGGGCCAGCACCTGCCCTTCGAGGGCGCGGCGTTCCGCCTGGCGCGACAGCTCGAACGATGCGACCAGATAACTGGCGGCGAGCGACAACAAGTAGAGGAGCAGGCCGAAACCGAACAGGACCGTGTCGTTTCGATCGAAAGTCGCCACGGCATCGGCGACCAACCCGCGCCGCGCGAGCACCTCGATCCAGACCCGTGAAAGCAGCAACCAGACCGCGCTGGTGATCAGCGCCGCGGTCAACGCGCCGGCGGCCAGCCGAAGCGGGCCAGTTGTCGAGAGCGGCGCGCTGCGCGAGACGTACCAGGCCGACAAGCAGAAGAACGCGTAGGTGATGGCGAGCGGGAGGGCGATGGCGAGCGCCTCGGTCGATCCAGGGCCGCCGGGCCGCGCAATCAGCGACGAGAGCAGCACGCCGGCCACGATCCAGAGGCCGATGTAGAGCGCGAGCCGACGGCCGCTCGCCAGAATCGGGTGCATCGTGGGTCAGTTTTTGACCTCGACGCCGCCCATGATCACGAACCCGCGGACGATCAGGCGATGGTTCGCCGCGCCGCGCTGCGGGCGCGTC
The DNA here is from genome assembly GCA_046731735.1 of Acidobacteriota bacterium. Taxonomy (GTDB): domain Bacteria; phylum Acidobacteriota; class Vicinamibacteria; order Vicinamibacterales; family 2-12-FULL-66-21; genus JALZOC01. The sequence goes on along the minus strand of JBKPLP010000150.1, from coordinate 1,545 downwards.
TTGTCCTCGAACCCGCCAAGAATCGGGACGACGCGGCTGGCGACGGTCCAGTCCTCCGGCACTTTGATCTCGATTCCTCCCCACATCGCGAAGACGTCGATCACCGCCTCGCCGTCAATCGACGCCTGTCGGAGATCGATCTCGCATCCGCCCAGGACGGCGGTGAGATCGCCGCCGCGGAACGCGCGCGAATTGTTGCCGCGATGCACGCCGCCGAGGACCGCCAGCGCGCTCACGGTGGAGTGGCCATCGGTGGCGGCTCGCGCGCGGCCGCCGCCCAGCCCGCGCCAGACGAGCGACGCGCCAAACAGGACGAGCAGCAGCGGCCAGAGATCGAAGAAGTTGATGGTGACGATGTGAAACGTCGACCCGAGCAGCCAGAGGCCGGCAACGATGAAGAGCAGGCCAGCAAACGCGCCGGCGCCGCCGCGCGACTGCCAGATCTTCAGCACGCCCGCGAGGATCAACGCCGCCGGCCAGTACCGCAGGTAGCGGTGTGCCTCGACCAGGCCCAGGTTGTCGAGTGTGAAGAGCGCGCCGACGGCGATGATGATCAGCCCCATCAGCAGCTGCGGCGTGACCCGCGGGGCGCGCTCGATCTCGGATTCCATGACTCGGGCCTCCCGTCTCCTGCTGGAAGGATACGGCGGCATATCAGGCGCGCCGCTCCCCTTTCGGTAAACGCGCGGTACAGGCCGGTGAACGGGGAAAGTCTGGTAAAATTTTGCCTCCCAGACTCGATTGATGGAGCGGGCATGAAACGATGGCAGAAGGGCCTCGTGGCGGCGGTTCTCGTACTGGGCGCCGCGCTGGCCGCAGGGATCACCGCGACGATCGGATGGCGGCCGATTGTCGGCCCCCACGCGCGCCCACTGACGCGCCGCACCTTCGACGCGACGCCGGCGCGGCTCGCGCGCGGCGCTTATCTGTGGAAAGGTGTCACGCCGTGCCTCGTCTGCCATTCTGAAAGCAGCCCGAACGAACTCTGGGTTCCCAAGCCGGGAACCGAGGGCGCCGGACAGCGGTGGGTCGAGCCCGGAGTCCCCTGGCTGATCGCGCCCAACATCACGCCCGATCGAGAGACCGGCGCCGGCAGTTGGTCGGATGATGCGATCGCGCGCGCGGTGCGCGAAGGGATCACGCACGATGGCCGCACGATCTTTCCAATGATGCCGTACGCGCGCCTCCGCGAGATGTCCGACGAAGACCTCGCGTCGCTGATCGTGTACATGCGCACGCTCGCACCCGTCAAAAACGCGCTACCGAACTCCGAGGTGCCCTTCCCGGTCAATCGCTTCATCCACAGCGCGCCACGGCCGATCGAAGGCGTGGTACCCGAAGCCGCGCTGTCGACGCCCGAGAAACGCGGCAAGTACATCGCGACGCTCGCCGTATGCGAGGACTGCCACACGCCGCGCAGCGACAAGGAGCAGCCGATCGAGAGCCTGGCATTCGGCGGCGGAAACGTGTTGCACGTTCAGGGGCGATCGCCGATCGCGACGACGAACATCACGCCGGCGGCGGATGGCATTCCGTACTACACCG
>JBKPLP010000149.1:0-4401 GCA_046731735.1 Acidobacteriota bacterium | reverse complement strand
CTGACCTTCGACGACGTGCGGGTGGAAGACTATGAGGCGGTGTTGTGCATCGGCGGCCGGGCGCCGGAGTACCTGCGCAACGATCGCCGGGTGCTGACAATCCTGCAGAAGTTCGACGCCGCCGGCAAATGGATCTTCGCGATCTGCCACGGTGTGCAGCTGCTCGCGTCCGCAGGTCTGATCGACGGGAAGCGCGTCACCTGCTACGAGCACGTGCGAGTGGACGCCGAGGTCTGCGGAGCGAAATGGCTCAAGCAGGACAGCGTACGCGACGGCCGGATTGTGACCGCGCCGACCTGGCAGGAACACGCGTCCTTCTACCGCGACGTGTTCGCGTGCCTGCATCAGAACGTCGCAGTGTAGTGAGGCGGGATCCGGCGCGGCGGGCGCTGGCGATTGCGGCGCACCCCGACGATATCGAGTTCCTGATGGCCGGCACGCTGCTCCTGCTGAAACAGGCGGGCTGGAACATCCATTACCTGAACGTCGCCAACGGCGATCTCGGGAGCCTGACGCTGACGGGAACGCAGACCGCCCGCGTTCGCCGCCGCGAAGCCCGCGCCGCGGCGCGCCTGCTGGGCGCGACATGGCACCAACCCGTGTGCCGCGACCTGCAGGTTTTTTACGACGACCGCACGCTGCGGAAAGTGTGCGCGGTCGTGCGGGAGGTGCGCCCGTCGATCATTCTGACGCACTCGCCGCAGGACTACATGGAAGACCACATGAACGCGTCGCGGCTCGCCGTGACCGCGGCGTTCGCGCGCGGCGCGAAGAACTATCGCACGACCCCGTCACGTCCGGCCGACCTCACGCCGGTCACGATCTATCACGCCAGTCCGCACGGACTGCGCGACCAGCTGCGCCGCCTGATTGAGCCGGATGCGTTCGTCGACACGACGCCGGTGCACGCCACGAAGTGCGAGGCGCTCGCCTGCCACGGCAGTCAGCGCGAGTTTCTCGCCCGAACGCAGGGGTTCGACAGCTATCTCGCCGCGATGGACGGATTCAGCCGCGAGCTCGGACGGATGTCGCGCAAGTTCGAATATGCCGAGGGATGGCGGCGGCATTCGCACCTCGGGTTCTGCGACGAGCATGCCGATCCGCTCAGAGAAACGCTTGGGGAGAAATACTTCGTTTTGAATCCCTAATCCCTAATCCGACAATCCGAGAATCCCAGAATCTCTGAATCCGAATCAATGAATCTCGATTCGATTAAAACTATCCGTTGATTCGCGATGAGGGATTCACGATGAGGGATTAGGGATTGAGAATCTTTTCGAGAAACTCCCGATTGGCGCGCGCGTTGGCGATGGTCTGGTCGAGCGTGCTTCCCACTTCGGTTCCTTCCACCATCACGGGACCGTTGAAACCGAACGACTTCAGCCGCTTGAAGAAACCGGCGAAGTCGACCTTGCCGGTCCCGAACTGAATCATCACTTCCGGGTTGCCCGCGCCGGCAACGGCGGCGCCGAAGGGCGGATCCCCGACCGCACGCTCCATGAAATGCGGCGCGCTGCAGTCCTTCGCGACGACGCCGTTCACGTGGGGACCGATGATCTCGAGCTGCTTCAACGGGTCCTTGCCAGTGTAGTAGACGACGTTGCCCGGGTCGAAGAACACGCCGAAATTCGGATGATTGACCTGCTTGATCCACGCCAGCAGGTCGAGCGAGGTGTTGTTGAGGCCGTGATGATGCTTGACGACGACCTTGACGCCGCGCTCCTGGCCGAACGCGGCGGCGTCCGACAGCACCTTGCACCACTCGACCCAGCGATCCTCCTCCTCGATCCCGAGGTTCAACGCGTACTTCTGTCCGAGCGCGTGCGCGTTTTCGATCAGCCGCCGCGCGGCCGCGATCGCCTCAGCCGCGGCCACGCCCCGCTGCGCCGTCGGGAAATTCGCGATGTTCGATTTGAGCCCGCGCGCCGCAAGCTTTTGCTTGAGCGCCGCGATCGTTTCCGGCGTAGCCGGCACCGGCGGCGTCCCCCGCCCGCCCGCGGTTCCGGCCGAAATCATGTCGGCAAACTCGAATCCCGCTGCCTTGACCGCGTCGAGGATGTAATCGGGATTCGCGGACTGGCTGGCGCGAAACCCCGCGAAGGGACGCGTATGGCAGCCGATCGCCCAGCCGGCGCCGGCCGATCGCGCTGCGCCCGGTTGCCACCCTGACGCCGATGCCGGAAGCCATCCGGCCGCGGCGGATGCCGCGGCAGCCGCCAGGAATTCGCGCCGGGACGTGGATTGGATGCCCATGGTGCGGGGATTCTATCCCGGGAATCAGGCTTGTGCCTGTCCGCCCGCACCTGTTAGCATCCGCCGTCCCCTTTTTTTCTCGTCTGCCCGGCACCGCGGTTCGTCTTGAAGGAGACCTTCATGAGAGGTATGCGGCACGTCTGGATCGGCATTTGTGCAGCCGGTCTGCTATTCACGCTCGCGCTGCCGGCCGCAGCGCAGCTCACCACCGGGTCGCTGGCCGGAATCGTCAAGGATGCGCAAGGCGGTGTCATCCCCGGCGCCACGGTCACGCTGGTGAGCGAGTCACGCGGAACGAAGTTCGCACCGGTCGTGACGAACGACGCAGGCGCCTTCGTATTCCCGAACCTTCCCGCTGACACCTACACGATCGAAGTGGAGATGCAGTCGTTCAAAACGCTCAAGCACACCGGCGTCGCGGTGAACCCGGGACCGCAATTGTCGGTCGGCGCCCTGACGCTGGAAGTCGGCGGCGCCACGGAGACCGTGAGTGTCCAGGGCGAGTCGCCGATGATCCAGACTGCCAGCGGCGAACGGTCGTTTGCCATTCCAACCGCGTCGGTCGAGAACCTTCCCTTTGCGAGCCGCAGCTTCCTGCAGCTGGGGGCGCTCGCACCCGGCGTCGTGATGAACGGCACGCAAGTCCAGCGGCTCGGATCGATCGTGCAGTCCACGACGGTCATGATGGACGGCGTCTCGACGATGGACACCGGCAGCAACGGCGCCATCGTCCAGATGAATACGGAGTCGATCGCGGAGGTGAAGATTCTCGTCCAGGGGTACCAGGCGGAATACGGGCGCTCGAGCGGGCTGCAGATCACCGCGGTGAGCAAGAGCGGGACGAACCACTTTCGCGGATCGCTCTACAACGTCCGGCGCAACTCCGACTGGAACGCGAACAGCAAGACGAACATCCTCAACGGCAACCCCAAGCCGATCTTGAAGCAGCAGGAAATCGGCTACTCGATCGGAGGTCCGATCGGAAAGCCGGGCGGCAGCAACAAACTGTTCTTCTTCCACGCGCTCGAGTTCCTGCCGCGCACGGGCGGGAACGACGTCGTGAACTACCGGATGCCGACCGAGCTCGAGCGTCAGGGAGACTTCTCGCAGACGCGCGACAATCTCGGCAACCTCTATCCATTTATTAAGGACCCGAACCTCACCGGCGTGTGCACGGCGGCTGACACGACGGCGTGCTTCAAGGATGGCGGCACGCTCGGCAAAATCCCGGCGGACCGGCTCTACCAGCCCGGTTTGAACATCCTCAAGATGTGGCCGCTTCCGAACAACGCGAGCACGGTGACCGGCGCGAATTACGCCATCACCCGGCCCGCGGAGAGCATCCTCGGCTACCAGCCGGCCGTTCGCGTGGACTATCAGCCGTCGACGGCACTGCGGGTGAGCGTGAAATACCAGGGGGCGATTCAGCGCCAGCAGGTGTTCAACGGGACGATCCCCGGCTTCAACGATTCGAAGATGGTCCACCCGCGCATCGGCACCGAAGGGGTGACCGTCAATTACAGCGTCAATCCGACGACCTTCATCGAGGCGACCTACGGGCGCGCGGGCAACCAGCTCGCCGCCTGCGGACCGACTCCCAGTTTCTGCAACAACACGGCGGTGCCCACCAATGCCATCTCGAACCTGAACAACGCCGGGCTCGGCGGGTTGCCGCTGCTCTTCCCCGACGCGTCGGTACTCGACAAGAAGTACTACGCCTACAGCATCCTGTCGGAAGCGAGCGTGCCGTTCTTCGACGGCACCAGGATACTCAGGGCTCCCAACTTCTCGTGGGGAAACCGGGTGCTCAGCGGAACCGCGACTCCGGCGGCTGGCGCTGCCCCGCCGAACATCAACTTCCCGGGCTATCTCACGACCCAGGACGTCGTGGTGAGCCTCACCAAGGTCAGGGGCCGGCACACGATGAAGACGGGGTTCTACAACAGCCACAGCCTCAAGCGCGAGAACAACGTGCAGGGGGCGGCCGACAATTTCGGCACGCTGAATTTCCAGCAGGACGCCGTCGGGACCAACCCCTTCGACACGTCGTTCGGATTCGCCAACGCCGCGATCGGCAGCTTCAGTTCCTACGCGCAGGCCTCGCGATATGTCGAAGGCAACTTCACGTACAACAACACCGAAGGCTAC
>JBKPLP010000148.1:0-15159 GCA_046731735.1 Acidobacteriota bacterium | reverse complement strand
ACCTCGCGTGCAGCATCGACACGAAGTCGGAGATCGTCGTGCCGATCATGGACGGCGATCGTGTGCTCGGGGAGATCGACATCGACAGCGATCGGCAGGCGGCATTCGGCGAGGCGGACCGTCAGCTGCTCGAAGCCGTCGCGGCCAGGCTGTCTCGCAGAATGGGTGCTTAAACAAAATGGGTCCTCAATCCCTAATCCCTGATCATGAATCCCTAAACGTGGATCCCCGAATCAGGCGCTGTGATTCGTTGATTTGCGATTCGGGATTAGCGGATGAGGGATTCGCGATTAGGGATAAGGGATTTCCGAAGCTATGAGCCGTAACATCACGCTCATCCCCGGCGACGGCATCGGGCCGGAAGTCACGGCAGCGGTCGTTCGCATCTTCAAGATCGCCGGCGTCGAGATCGACTGGGAACGCCACGACGCGGGCGTGACCGCGTTCAAACTCCACAACCAGTCGCTGCCCGGGACGCTGCTGGATTCCATCCGCCGCAACAAGGTCGCGCTGAAGGGGCCGGTGACGACGCCGATCGCGGAAGGATTCACCAGCGTCAACGTCGGGCTGCGCAAGGCACTGGATCTCTACGCGAACCTGCGCCCGGTCCGCAACCTTCCGGGCATCCAGACACGCTTCACCGACGTCGATCTGATCATCGTCCGCGAGAACACCGAGGATCTCTACGCCGGCCTCGAGCACCAGATCATCCCGGGGGTCGTCGAGAGCCTGAAGATCATCACCGAGAAGGCGTCGACGCGGATTGCGGAGTTCGCTTTCGAATACGCGCGCAAGAACGGGCGGAAGCGGGTGACGGCGGTGCACAAGGCGAACATCATGAAACTGAGCGACGGGTTGTTCCTCGAGAGCACGAGGGCCGTCTCGCGTCAGTTCACCGACATTTCGTATGACGAGCGGATTGTCGATGCCGCGTGCATGCAGCTGGTCATGCGGCCCGAGAAGTTCGACGTGCTGCTGCTGCCGAACTTGTACGGCGACATCGTGTCGGATCTCTGTGCCGGACTGGTCGGCGGTCTCGGGGTGGTGCCGGGGGCGAACATCGGGCTGGACGCGGCGGTGTTCGAGGCGGTGCACGGCAGCGCGCCGGACATCGCCGACAAGAACCTCGCGAACCCCACGGCGCTGCTGCTGTCGGGATTGATGATGCTCGACTACATCGGGGAAAAACAGCGCGGCGAGCGGATCCGGGCGGCGCTCTGGCGGGTGCTCGAGGCGGGCACGGTCCGCACCCACGACCTCGGAGGAACCGCGTCGACCACTGAATTCACCGAGGCTGTGTGCCGCGAGATCGACAAAGGCCGGCCCTGAAACCTGATATAGTCCAGTCGTGATGCTCGACGACATCACCCAGGCGGTCCTCGCGCGGGAGGACGTCGCGCGGTATCTGCGCGGGGGCCATGGGCAGACGGAGCTCGAGGCGCGCGAACGGATTCACGCCTATCTCGACGAGCTGCGCACGACGCAGCGCTACCCGATCTACCGCGCCCTCAAACATCCGCTCTATCCCATCCTCCGCAAAATAGAACGCATCGACGAAAACGTCGGCATCGCCCAGCAGGCCACCGAGGCGGGACGCGTCGTTTACATTTCGGATCACAAGAGCCACCTGGATTACCTCGTCGAGCCGCTCGTCCTCGACGACAACGGCATCCGGCCGCCGGTGATCGCCGCGGGGATCAATCTGTTCGGCGGGCCCCTCGGTTTGATCCACCGTCACGTCACCGGGGCGATCCCCATCCGCCGCAACGCGAAAGACCCGGCCTACCTCGTGACGCTCAAGGCCTACGTGGCGGAGCTGCTGCAGCGGCACGATCTCCTCTTCTACATCGAGGGGGGACGCAGTTATTCCGGCGAGCTGAAGCCGCCGAAGACCGGGCTTCTCCACGCGACGATGCACGCCGGCACCAGAACCGTCATCATTCCGATGGCGGTCGCCTACGACGTCGTGCTCGAAGACCACATGCTCGCGCACCAGGCGGAGAAGCGGCGGCAGCGGCCGTTCGGCCGCGAGATCGCGGAAATGGTGCGCTACGCGGTCGGCTATCAGTCGCGCGCCTTCGTTACGTTCGGTGCGCCGATCTCGCTCGACGGCTGGGATTCGGAATCGCGCCGCGAGGTGATGGCCTTTGGCCACCACATCCGCGACACGATTGGAAAGCTGTACAAAGTGCTGCCCACGGCGGTCCTGGCCGCCGCGCTCAAGCCCTCGATCACGCGCCGCGAGCTCGAGGCGCGGGCGGAAGCGATTGTCGACACCGTCCGCGCCGCGGGAGCGAACATGGGCGTGACCTCCGGGCGCCAGGCGGTCGAGGAGGGGGCGGAGGCGCTCGCCGCCCGCAACATCATTCACGTCGAGCGCGGTGGACGGTTCCGCGTCCGCGAGCGCACCGTGCTTCGCTACTACGCGCGCACGCTGCAGCATCTGATAGCCGGGTCGAGACGGGTCCCACGGACCCACTGATGATCGGCTACGTCGCCAAAGCCTTCTTCCACGCGCTCGCAGGCAGCCAATCACTCAAGCGTCTCGCGTCCCGATACGGAATGCGCGACCGCGGCAGCTTCGCGCGCCGGTTCATCGCCGGGGAAACCGTCGACGAAGCGATCGCCGCGGTTCGGGCCATCGAGGCGGCGGGGCTCATGCACACGCTCGACCTGCTCGGCGAGAGCGTGCACACGATGACCGAGGCCGACGCGGCGACGCGCGCCTACCTGACGACGATGGATCGCGTCGTCTCGGCAGGTATCGGTCGCGGCCTGTCGCTGAAGCTGACGCAGCTCGGCCTCACGATCGATCGCGCGACGTGCGTGGACAACCTGCGCCGGATTCTCGATCGCGCCGGCGCCGGCGACTTCTTCGTGCGCGTCGACATGGAAGACTCCCCGTTCACTCAGGTGACGCTCGACGTATTCGAGACGATGTGGCAGCAGGGTTACCGGAACGTCGGCATCGTGCTTCAGTCATGTCTGAGGCGCACGCGCGCGGACGCCGAGCGGATGATCCAGCTGGGGGCCAGCGTCCGGCTGGTCAAGGGCGCGTACAAGGAACCGAAGCGCGTCGCCTACCAGCGCAAGTCCGAGGTCGACTCCTCGTTCGTGCAACTGATGGAGCTCCTGCTGTCGAGCGGCCGTCCGCATCACGCGATCGCCACGCATGACCCGGCAATGATCGATGCGACCCGGCAATTCGCGTCGGCGCGCGCGCTTTCGCCCGACGGATTCGAATTCCAGCTGCTCTACGGGATCCGCCGGGACCTTCAGGCGCGCTTGCGCGACGCCGGTTACCGCGTCCGCGTTTACGTCCCGTTCGGCCGCGAATGGTTCCCCTACTTCATGCGGCGCCTAGGCGAGCGGCCGGCAAACGTCGCTTTTGTAATTCGCGGTTTGCTGAGCGAGCGTCACTCGTGACGGATTTGCGCCGTACGTAGCCCGCTGGCCACTGTGTATCCATCCTCGCTGCAGATACCGCTGAGGCGCGGTACCGCACTACACAATAACCTCCCGAAGCTCAGCCACAGTCCGACGCGGTTCTGCCGTTAACCTCATGGCCGGGCACGCGATGGGGGAAGTGTCATTCCCGTGGCACATCTCTTGATATCTCAGGGACCAGCCGGAGGGAACGGCCGAGATGGCCGAGGCGTCATAGAGCTTAGCGGAAGGGACATGGGAGATTCGCACATGGTGACCAACTACCCCCAGCAGCTCACGGCAGACGCGAGAATGACGCACGGACAGGACGACGGCGCGGTCGCGCGCGCGGTCAGCCGGGTCAGTCAGCTGCTCTGCGGGCTCCGAGGGCACGATTCGGTACTGCATTTCGAACGCAATCGCGTGAACATGCGCTGCACGTCGTGCGGCTATGACACCCCCGGCTGGGAAATCACCGGACGCGGCCCGCGCCGGCGTTACGAAGGCGACTCGCGGCGGCACTTGCTGCCGACGCAGCGGCTGGTGCTGCGGAAGACAGCATGATCGCGTTCGCCCGGGGTCTGAAGACCCGGGCCTGCACATGTAGGGCGGGGTTTTCAAACCCCGCCGCACTCGTCACACGCCGCCGCACCACGTCAACGCCAGCTCCGCCAGCACGTCACGGCAGGCAATCACATCGCTCGTGATGACGTATTCCTCGGTGCTGTGAAGTCCGGCGCCGCCAGGCCCGAACAGCACTGACGGGATTCCTGCCGCGCCGAGAATCGCGGCGTCGGTCCAGAAGCTCATCCCCACCATCGACGGATCGACGCCACGCCGCCGCGCGGCGTCCGCCATCGCCACGGGCAAGGCGGCGGTCGCGGCAATCTCGTAGGCCGGACGCGAGAACATCAGCACGACGTCGGCCGCGAACTCAGGATCCTCTTCGACAAGCTCGCGGACGATGTTTTCGGCCTCGGCGCGGAACGCGTCGCCGGTTTCTCCGGGAACGGTCCGCCGCTCGACCTGCAGACGGCAACGATCGGGATAGCTGCTCAGCTCACGCCCGCCGTCGATCAGGGCCGCGTGCAGCGACGCGGTGCCGATGAGCGGGTGCGGAGGACAGCTCTGAAGCTCGCGATCCAGGCGCTCGAGCCGCTGCAGCACGCGGCCCATGCGCAGGATCGCGTCCCGTCCGTCGCGCGGCCGGCTCCCGTGCGCGGCGCGCCCATGCGTCTCCACCGCCGCCCACGCGAACCCCTTATGGGCGATGGCGATCTGCAGATCGGTTGGCTCGGTGACGACAGCCGCGTCCGCGCTCCACTTCGTGACGAGCGCATCGGCGCCGATGCTCGCGTACTCCTCGTCGACCACGGCCGCGATGATCAGCCGGCCGGCGTCGAAGCCACGTTCGCGCGCGACCCGCGCGGCGTCGATCATCGCCGCGACGCCGCCTTTCATGTCCTGCGATCCGCGGCCGTAGATTCGCCCGTCGCGTTCCTCGGACTGGAACGGCGCGTCCATGCCGGCGACGCCGACCGTGTCGGTATGCCCGCAGAACATCAGCGATCGTCCCGGACGCGAACCATCGAGGACGCCGACGACGTTCGGCCGCCCCGGCGCGATCTCGCGCAGTTCGGCGTCGAGTCCGAGCTGCCGCAGATGCGCCGCGATGGCCTCGGCGACCTGCGCCTCGCCCGCGGCACCGGAGACGAGGGACGGGTTAACCGAATCGATGGCAATGAGATCGCGCAGCAGCGAAATGCACGGATCGGCCATGGGTGACGTCGCTGACCCGCGACTGTATCATGCGCGGATGGATGTGTCCGACCGCGTCGCGGTCATCACCGGTGCTTCCTCGGGCATCGGCCTGGCGATCGCGCGTCACTTCGCGCGCGAAGGGGTCGCGGTGGTGCTGGGCGCGCGCCGCGCGGAGCGGCTGGATGAGGCGGTGCGGGAAATCCGGGCCGCGGGCGGCCGCGCCGAGCCGGTGGTCATGGACGTCACGATCGAGGAGCACGTGAACCGCCTCGTGGAGCACGCACGCACGAGGTTCGGCCGCCTCGACATCATGGTGTGCAATGCGGGATTCGGTTATTACGGCAGCGTCGAACAGACGCCGCCGGAAACGATGCGCCGCATGATGGACGTGAACTTCATGGGGACGTTTCTCGGCACCCGCGCGGCGCTCCCGCTGTTTCGCGCGCAGGGATCGGGGCATCTCATCTTCATATCGTCGATCGTCGGCCGGCGCGGGATCCCGTTGATGAGCGGCTACAGCGCGACGAAGGCCGCGCAGGCCGGTTTCGCGGAATCGCTGCGATCGGAGTTCGCAGGTACCCGCATCTTCGTGAGCGCGGTCTACCCCGTTTCGACCGAGACCGAATTCCGCCACGCGATGGAGCGCGACTTCGGCCACTCGGTTTCCGGGGTCGGTCCGAAGCAGTCGATGGACGACGTGGCCCGGGCGGTGGTCGCGTGCGTGCACGACCCGGTGCCGGAGGTGTATCCGCATCGCGTCTCCCGAGGGCTGACGATCCTCAACGCGCTGGCCCCCCGCTTCACCGATCGCATGGTGCGGAAGTACGGGCGGCGGCGCGAGGCGCGCGAGTGACGGACCCGCTGGACACCGCGATGGCGATCGCCAGCCGTGTGCGCGACGCGGGAGGCCGGGCGGTCATCGTCGGCGGCTGGGTGCGCGACCGGATCATGGGGCGGCCGTGCAAGGACGTCGACCTCGAAGTCTACGGCGTCGGCGCTGAGGCGCTGCGCGGGCTGCTGCGTGAGTTCGGGTCCGTCAACACCGTCGGGGAGAGCTTTACCGTCTACAAGGTCGCGGACGTCGACGTCGCGCTGCCGCGGCGCGAGTCGAAAACCGGCCGGGGCCACAAGGCGTTCGAGGTGACCGGCGATCCGCGCTTGTCCTACCAGGACGCGGCGCGCCGCCGCGACTTCACCGTCAACGCCGTCGCGTGGGATCCGCTGACCGATGAGTACATCGATCCGTTCGACGGCCGCGGCGATATCGGGCGGCGGCTGCTCAGGGCGGTGGATCTTCGGACGTTCGGCGAGGACAGCCTGCGCGTCCTGCGCGCGGTGCAGTTCGCGGCGCGTTTCGAGTTCACGCTCGACGCGGCGACGCGCGATCTCTGCCGGACGATTCCCCTCGACGATCTGCCGGCCGAGCGCGTCTGGGGGGAGGTCGAGAAGCTGCTGCTCCAGGCGCGGCGGCCATCGATTGGATTCGAGCTCGCCCTCGACATCGGGGTCGTCGACGCGCTCTTTCCGGAGATCAAGGCGCTCGTGGGATGCGTGCAGGAGCCCGAGTGGCATCCGGAGGGAGACGTCTGGGTGCACACGTTGATGGTGATCGACGAAGCGCGCACGCGCATCGACGATCTCGATCGGCCGAGGCAGGTCGCGGTCATGCTCGGAGCGGTGTGCCACGATCTCGGCAAGCCAGCGACCACCGCATTCATCGACGGGCGCATCCGCTCAATCGATCACGAGCAGGCGGGGGTGGCACCCGCGACGGCCGTCCTCGATCGTCTGAACATCCGCACGATGGATGGCTTCGACGTCCGCCGCGAGGTGCTCGGCATCACGGCGCACCACCTCAAACCTGGCATGTTCCGCCAGTCCCCGACGCCGGTGGGGGACGGCGCGTTTCGCCGGCTCGCGCAGAAAGTCGATCTGGAGCTACTTGCCCGCGTCGCCAAGGCGGACTGCCGCGGGCGGACCGGCAGCTTCGATTGCTCCGCGATGGACTGGTTCCTCGAGCGCGCGCGCCAGCTGGGCGTCGAGCACGCGCCTCCCGAACCGATCGTCAAAGGGCGGGATCTGCTGGCGCTCGGCCTGCGGCCCGGGCCGCAGGTCGGCGCCGTGCTCCGCCAGATCTACGAACGGCAGCTGGATGGATCGATTGCGACGCTCGCGGACGGGATTGCCATGGCGAGGGACATCCTAGGTCAGCGCGCCGAAGACAGCACGAACTGATTTCCGTCGACGTCCTTGAAGATCGCGGAGGTGCCCCAGGGCTCCTTCTTCGGCGGCTGGACGAACACCACGCCCCGCGCGCTCAGCTGCTCGTGGGTCCGCTCGACGTTGTCGCTCGAGAACACGACGTTCGAGAATCCGCCGATGCGATCCTCCTGCCCCGGCGGCGTGAACAGCACGACATGCGTGTCGGCGCCGGAAATCTTCAACTCGATCCAGCGCTGGGCGCTCCCCGCGCCCATCGGCTGATCGGTCACGATGGTCATGCCGAGCTGCCGGGTGTAGAAATCGAGCGCGCGGTCCTGGTCTTTCACGGCAATACTGACGAACTTCACGGCTTTGATCACCACTTGCTCCTTGCTTCGAGGCCGCCGGCCTTCCGGCGGCCCGATTCAGTATGCCGGCTCGAACCGCCGCTGCCAAGGCGCTTGTTTACAGCTGTATCGAATAACGCTATAGTGACGGTCACGTGAGCGTCCGCGCCATCGATCCCTACCTCGTCGAAGTCCTCATGCGCGATCTCACCGGCCACGATCGACAGCCGTCCGCGTTCATCGTCTATCTGTTGCTGTGGTACCGGACGCATGGCAACGGCGCGCGCACGGTGCAAATCAGCCACGCGTCGATCGCCGAGGCGACGGGGCTGTCGAAGAGTGCGGTGCAGGCGGCGATCCGCACGCTGACGCGGCGGCGGCTGATTCAGGGGGCGCGCAGAACGATCACCGCGACGCCGGAGTACACCGTCCACCGTCCGTGGATTCGGCCGCGGCCGCAGGCACGTTGAAGCGCCGGGATACAATCACTCGCACGATGATCGTCCGCGTCCGAATGTTTTGCGCCGCGCTGCTCGTCGGCGCGGCCGTCCTACCCGCCGCCGCCCAGGACGTTCCCGCGGAGAAACTGCCGATCGCGCGCTACGTCGTCGACGCACGCGCCGACTTTCCGAAGTTCAAACAGGATGCGGCGATCGCCGACGCGATCGGCGTCGGCGTGCTGAACCTGCCGACGCGAGGGATCGGCTTCGTCGCCGGCGCGCATTGGTATCCGGTCCGCATTGGATTCATGACGCTGGGAATCGGCGGCGAATGGGTCGCCACGCGGCGAAGCCGCACCTTGAACACGGGCACCGAGGCGGCGCCCCTCCCCGTAAGCGTGACCACGCGTTTCTCGACGCTGGCGCCGCAGATCTCGTTCAACTTCGGAGCGCGGAACGGGTACAGCTACATCAGCGGCGGTATCGGCAGAGCCAACCTCACCACCGAGCGGGACGACGAACCGCTCCCGGATCCGGAATCCGGCTCGAAGACGATCAATTACGGCGGCGGCGCGCGGTGGTTCGCCAAAAAGCACCTCGCCGTCGCGATGGATGTGCGCTTCTACGCCGTCAACCCGCAGGAAGCAACCGCGTCGCGCCCGGGCTATCCCAGGATGACGATCCTGGCGCTCAGCGCCGGGGTTGCAATTCGCTGAGTCGCACAAACCAATCCCTCATCCCTAATCGCGAATCCCTAATCGGTCGAATCGGTTCGGAAATCAGTAATCGAGTGATTCGGCGATTGGCGGATTAGGGATTCTTGATGAGGGATGAGGGATTGATGTTTTACGCCGCCTCCCTCCCCCTGCGCCATTCCTCGAAGAGCCTGGCCGCGTTGCCGGCGACGGAATGAAGCGACGGATTCCAGCCCAGCGCTCGCGCGCGCGGGCTGCGGACGACCTGATCGAGCGCCAGCGCGTCGGCGTACGGGCCCATCTTCTTGCGCGCCTCCGTCAGCGGCAGGTGACGAATGCTCGGACGCGTCTTGGCATACCCGGCGATCGCCGCGACGATGTCGTTGACCCGTTCGTCCCCTTCGTCGTTGGCGTGGAAGACGCCCGAGACATCCTTCCTCGACGCCAGCCGCACGAACAGGTCCGCGAGATCGCGATCGTAGACGAGCGGCCAGCGATTCTCGCCGCTGCCGACGATGCGAATCAGGCTGTTTGCGGCATCCTTGAACACATCGCCGACGATACCGCGCGCACCGCCGTACACCAGGCCGGGCCGGATCACCAGGGGCCGGATCCCCATCGCCGCGGTATTCAACACGCGGTGCTCGTGCGCCGGACGCCAGGCAACCGTCTCGGCCGGATTCAGTGAGGCGGTTTCGTCGGCCGGCGTCGGGCAGTTCCCGAGCACCCACACGCCTGATGTGTAGGCGACGAAGCGGCCCGGTCGCGACGGCGGGGCCAGCAGGACGTCGAGCGCGGCGGCGTCGAGCTTCGGGCCGCGCGCCGAATAGTCAATCGCCGCGTGCACCACGCCGTCGGCCGCCGCGGCGGCATCCGCGTACGAAGACGGCGACGCGAGATCGCCGAGCAAAGGCTTCGCGCCGCGTGCCTGCACCGCCGCGGCCTTCTCGGGTGTCCTCACCAGCGCGTCCACGTGGTGCCCGGCACGCACGAACGCCTCGAGAACCGCCGAGCCCACGTACCCGCTGCCGCCTGTGAGAAAGATACGCATACCAACCAGCTTGATGTAGGCCGGGGTCGTAAGACCCCGGCCCTGCCGAACCGCTACCTTCGAGCCGACCGAACCGCGAACCGCCAGCCGCCAGCCGCCAGCCGCGATTTTAGATATCCCAGATTCTTTCCTGCCGATCGTAGAACGTAATCAGCCCGTCTTCACTCACCTTCAATACCGCGCCGAATCGGCCCGCGGCCATGGCGGCGGTCGTTCGTGCCCCCTCGACCGGCAGATTCGAATGCGGTTCGGGGGGCTCGGTGTGCAGCAGAATCGCGCCGACGGCGAGCAGGCGGCCCGATGTGTCGCACACCGTCGCGCCGTCGGTACGCGCGAGGCCTGACAGGACGGCCGGATCGATCTCGCAGGCGCTGCGGCCGCGCAGCATGTGCAGCAGCTGTCCGCGGCTCGGAATCGGGCCCGCGCTGTTGCGCGGCACGTCGAGCTGATCGGCCGGCGCGACCAGCTGCGACAACGCGATCTTGGGATCCCGCAGCACCACGAAGAGCGCGCCTTCGCGCGCATCGGCCAGATCCACCGCCGTCTGGAACAGCCGCTCCGCCAGCGGCGGGTTCCCGATCGCCGTGGCCCACATCTCGTATTTCGCCTGCAGGTCCAGCAGGTGCCATCGGGCATTGCGAAAACTGAATATCTGCACGCCGTCGGCGAACACCTTGATCTCGTGCGTCGGGCTCAGCACGATACAGAGACTGCCGTTCCCGAGCGTCGCCACCGCATGGGGACGGTAGCGCGTCGTGCATGGGACCAGGAGCTGCGCCGGCTCCGCGTAGCGCGCGACTTCGACGATGTCGAGGACGGTGCCGCTGCGGTTGACGAGGAACACGGTCTCGAGGCCGTCACTCAGACGGTAGAAGCTCTTGATGGCGGTCAGCGCCTGCGAGTAGGGATAGATTTCCTCGGGCGTCGCGCGGCGGTCGCGGACGGGGTCGGCCTCTCCGCGCAGGATCAGGACGCCCGACGAAATCGACCGGTTCTCGTAGCTCGACAGCGCCGCGACACGGAGCACTTCGATCGCCGTCGCGACCAGATCGGCGCGCGCCTCCGGGTCACCGGGCTTTCCGTCGAGAAACGCCGCGACGTAGCGATCCTCGATCGCGCCGCGAAAGAGCTCCCCACGCTCCAGCATCTGCTTCGGATCGAAGATCGCGCGGTAGCGCGCCGCGAGCACCGTCCCGATGGCGCGCGCCAGACGCACTTCATGTTCGGTGAACGGCCGCGCCGCCGGCACGTGCAGCACGTGCCGCGAGCCGAACCAGCGAATGCTGAGCACCGACGGATCGTTGGTCGGCTCGATCGCCAGCCGGCCGTCGGAGGAGAGCGAGGGAATCGCTTCGGTCTCGAACGTCGCGCGCCCGAAGAACTGGCGCAGCGCCGCCTGCAGCAGGTTGTCGTACAGCGCGCTGGCGGCAAAAACCGGCGGGAGCGACATCGGTTTTCCATCATAATTCACCGCATGCTGCGGCGCACGTTGATCGATTACTTCGCGGATCTCTCGTCGATCGACGGCGAGTTCGTGGTGTACGACGACGGATACCGCAGTTGGTCGTACAGCTATCGCGACATCGCCGCGGGTGCGCGGGCGTTTGCCGGACGGCTGCGCGCGAGCGGCATCGGCAAGGGACAAGCCATCGCGATCTGGGGCGAGAATCGCGCCGAATGGATCATCGCGCTGTGGGGATGCGTGCTCGAGGGCGTGGTGCTGGTGCCGATCGACTACCGCGCATCGGCGGATTTCCTGCTGCGCGTCGCCGCCATCGTCGATGCGCGCGTGGTGCTCGTGGGGGATGCCGTGGACGCCCCCGCGCTGGGAACCGAACGGCCGATCTGGCATCTTGCGGAGCTGCGGGAAGTGGTCCGCCTAAAGGCGGACACTACCGCAGATAACTCACCCGGGCTTGTCGCGCCGAAGCTGCGTACCGAAGAAGACGCAGCGAAGGCGGACGACACAGCGGAAATCATCTTCACGTCCGGCGCGACCGCGGCGCCGAAAGGCGTCGTCATCACGCACCGCAACATCCTCGCGAACATCGTCCCGATTGAACGGGAGATGGCCAAATACAAGAAGTACGCGAAGCCGTTTCTGCCGGTCCGTTTTCTGAACCTGCTCCCGCTCAGCCACATGTTCGGCCAGGCCATGGCGACCTTCGTGCCGCCGATGCTTCCCGGCGTCGTCGTCTTTACCCGGAGTTTTTCCCCCGAAGACATCATTCGCCAGATTCACGACCGCAGAGTCTCGGTGCTCGTCTCGGTCCCGAAGATCCTCGACGTCCTGCGGGATCACATCGTCCGCATCGCGCCTGAAACCGCGAACGCGCCCGAGAAGATGCACTGGACGATGCGGTGGTGGAAGTACCGCCGCGTCCACAACCTGTTCGGTTTCAAGTTCTGGGCGATGGTCGTCGGCGCCGCGCCGCTCGATCCCGAGCTCGAGACGTTCTGGCGCCGGCTCGGCTTTCTCGTGGTGCAGGGCTATGGGCTCACCGAGACCGCGCCGATCGTCACCCTGAATCATCCGCTGCGCTCGGCGCAGGGCGCCGTGGGAAAGCCAATTGCAGGCGTCGAAGTGCGCATCGCGGACGACGGCGAGATCCTGGTGCGGGGGGAGAACGTGACGCGCGGTTACTACAACGCGCCCGAGGAGACCCGCGCGTCGTTCAAGGACGGCTGGTTCCATACCGGCGATATCGGTGAAATCGACGCCAGCGGGCAGCTGCACATCCGCGGACGCAAGAAAGAGATGATCGTGACGCCGGAGGGGCTCAACGTCTTTCCCGAAGACGTCGAGCGCGTCCTGAACGAGCTCGCGGGCGTCGTGGAATCCGCCGTCGTCGGTGCGCCGTTCGCGGGATCGACCGCCGAACGTGTCCAGGCCGTCGTGGTCGCGAAGCCCGGGACGGACCTCGATGCGGTTGTTCGGGAGGCGAACACGCGGCTGCAGGATCATCAGAGAATCCGCGCGGCTGCGGTCTGGCCGGGGACCGAGCTGCCGCGTACCGAGGGAACGCGAAAGCTGAAGCGGCGCGAGCTGAAGCAGTGGCTGACGTCATCGCCGGGCGGTGCCGCGCCGCGCGCTCCGGCGCATGGCGGGCGATCCGTCGCATCGGTGCTCGAACGGTTCGCGCCGGGTCGAACGATCACGCCCGCGACCACGATCGACGAGCTGGGCCTCAGCTCGCTCGAGCGCGTCGAGCTCATGATGGCGCTCGAGGAATCGCTGCAGGTCACGATCGACGAGTCGAAGTTCGCGGCCGCCAGGACGGTAGCGGATCTGGAGGCGGTGGCGCGGCCGATCGACGCCGCGGGGGCCGCCGCCGTCATCGCCACGGAGCCAATCGACTTCCCGTCGTGGAACCGATCCCTGCCGATCCGCGCGTTGAGGCGCGGGAGCCTCCCGACCTGGATCCTCCCCCTGGGGAAGATCTTCGTGACTCTCGAGGTCCACGGCGTCGAACACCTGGGGCCCGCGTCGCGGCCGGTGATTTTCGCCGCCAACCACCAGAGCCATCTCGACACGCCGATGATTCTGCAGGCGCTGCCCTCGGGCTGGCGGTACCGCGTCGCGCCCGCGATGGCGAAAGAATTCTTCAAGGCGCACTTTTATCCGGACCAATTCGGCCGGATGGCGCGTCTCACGAACAGCCTCAATTACTATCTGGCGTCCACCTTCTTCAACGCGTTCCCCCTGCCCCAGCGGGAAACGGG
Organism: Acidobacteriota bacterium; assembly: GCA_046731735.1. Classification (GTDB taxonomy): domain Bacteria; phylum Acidobacteriota; class Vicinamibacteria; order Vicinamibacterales; family 2-12-FULL-66-21; genus JALZOC01. The sequence continues at coordinate 1,514 of JBKPLP010000148.1, read as the reverse complement.
GACGCGCCAGACTCTGCGATACATTGGGGATCTCATCGGCGGGGGCTACTCGCTGCTCATCTTTCCCGAAGGTCGAAGGACCGAAAACGGAGAGATCAGCCGTTTCCAGCCCGGCGTCGGGATGATCGCGTCTCGACTGGACGTGCCGGTGGTGCCGGTCAGGATTCAAGGGCTGGACCAAATCCTCCATCACACGTGGAAGCTTCCGGTGCGCGGCAAGGCCTGCGTTTCCTTTGGCGCCCCTATGTCATTGAAAGGAAACGACTACGCTGCTCTTGCGGCCCGGGTGGAAGAAGCGGTTCGTCAGCTTCACTGTTGAGTTTGTAAAGCGTGTGACAATATGGCACAATCTTTGATTGGAAAGGATAGCAATTGAGCAAGGATGATCTGATTGACGTGCAAGGCACGGTCGTGGCGGTTCACAGCGGCGGTCTATATCGCGTGCAGTGCGACCAGGGTCACGAGGTGCTTGCCCAGTTGAGCGGCCGCATGCGCCGTTTCCGAATCAAGGTGGTGCCCGGCGATCGCGTGACGGTTGGCGTCTCGCCCTATGACCCGGTCCGCGGCATCATCACCTTCCGCGCTCGCTAGAATCACGATTTGAATTCCCATACGACACCAACCCGCGCGCCGCAAAGACGACGAGGGCGCCGACGTCCGCGTCCGGGCGCCACGCGCGCCGCGGCACACATCCAGATCGCGCCGGCGCCGAAGCCGATCACCCGTCCGCAGGCCGACTATGATCCCCGTCCCGTGATGTTCGAGACGCTCGGCCTCGAGCCGTCGCTCATCGAAGGGATCCGCGTCCGCGGTTTCGCGACCACGACGCCGATTCAGAGCGCCGTGATCCCGATCGTCATGAACGGCGACGACCTGATTGGCTGCGCCGACACCGGCACCGGCAAGACGGCGGCCTTCCTGCTGCCGATTCTGAACCGGATGCTGAAGGCGCGCGCCGCGGCGCCGGAGGAGCGCGGCTACACGCGCGTCCTGATTCTCGCGCCGACGCGCGAGCTCGCGGTGCAGATCGAGGACGACGTCCAGGGCTTCATCTATCACACCGACATCACCAGCATCGCGGTGTACGGCGGCGTCGACATGGGGCCCCAGGAGCGCGCGCTCAAATCCGGAGTCGACATCGTCGTCGCGACACCGGGCCGCCTGATGGATCACATGCGGAGCAAGACGGTCGCGTTCGACAAGCTGGACACGCTCGTCCTCGACGAGGCCGACCGCATGATGGACATGGGCTTCTGGCCCGACGTCCGCCGCATCGTGGCGTCGCTCCCCGATTCGGCCGCGCGGCAGACGCTGCTCTTCTCGGCGACGATGCCGGAAGAAGTCATGAAGCTGGCCGACGAGGTGGTGCACGACGCGAAGTACGTGCAGATCGGAACCGCAGGCGGACCCGCCAAGAGCATCACCCACACCGTCGAAACCGTGCCGGCCTCCGAGAAGACGGAGTGGCTCGCGAAGTTCCTGCGCCGGACCGACGGCCCGGTGCTGGTGTTCGT
>JBKPLP010000147.1:0-9276 GCA_046731735.1 Acidobacteriota bacterium | reverse complement strand
GCCTCCCTCGCACCCGCGCTTCGCTGAACGCGCTGCCGCCGCCGAAGCGCATGCGCACCCAGAATGCGTCGTACGGTGTGTGGCTGTGTCCGGTGTTGGTATCGCCGTAATAGCCATCCACCTCGAGGAACGGATCGCCCGCCGCCGTGAAGGCGCTCGACTGCGATCCGTGCCACAGCACGCCCGCCGACGCCACTCCGCCGAGCGACGAAGGCAGGAATTCCGCCGGCTTGTCGGTGACACGCGACGCGTCGCCGCTCGTGAAGCGGTTGAGGCCGGTGATGGGATCGAGCGCGGTGGCCCCGATTTCGCTCCACAGGCGCCGCTTGCCAGTCGCCTGCGTATTGCGAATCAGCCACCCGGCCCGATGGAACATCTCGCCGAGCGTGATGCCGCCGAGGGTGGTGTTGATGAAGTCGTTCAGCGAGGCATGGTTGGTTTCGCCGAAGAACTCCCAGGTGGCGCTGCCGAAGGCGGTGAGCGCGGCCGACTCGTAGAAGTTCAGGCCGTTGGCCCGCCCGGCGTTGAAATAGTTGCTGCCCTGATACGGATGGCCAATCTGATTGACCGCGAAGTCATCCAGGTCCCACACCATTCCCTGCTGCATGTTCGCCCACCACGTCTGGGGCGTGATGCGGGCGGTGACCTGGCCGCGCGCCAGGTTTCCCAGGCCGTAGAGGACGTTGATGCCCGTCGCCTGCAGGAACGACCTGCCGACGCGCCGCGGCGGACAGCCGTCACAGGGGCGTCGTGCGTCCGCGGCGGTCACGGCGACCGGCGCCTGGTCGTCCGGCGCCGGTGGCGCAGTTTCCTGTGCGATCGCCGGGCCGGCGCCGCCCAGCAGGGCGCTGGTGAGAAGGACGATCCTGCTGAAGGAGGTCCGCTCCAGTATTCTCATAACGGCTATGGGGAATGGTGGCGAACAGCCCCGACAGGCGTCTATGTGAAAACGGCAGGATGCTGCGGCTGGCCGGAAAAGATCGGTCGCGACTTGCGCGCGGCAGGCAGGTAGGACGCGAGCAGCGCGACTGAGAGAAAGAGCATTGCGACGGAGGCGACGGTCCATGGATCGAGCCGACCGCAGCGGCCCCGAGCGGACCGCCCGCCGCACCGATGGCAGTCACCGCCTCATTCTCAGGTGAGACTGTCTTGACATCCTGGGTGGGCGGACCTATCGTCCGCCTGGAATGTCTACCAAAAGCCGCGGACGATTGTTCGGTCCGGTCGGCGGCGGCGTGCGCTCGATGATCTCGATCTCGACATCCGCACTCACATCGCGGCCGACATCCAGGACAACATCGAAAGAGGCGTGGCGCCAGAGCAAGCCCCCCGTCAGGCGATGCTCATTTGTGGGAAGGTCGCGTTGATGAAGGAGGACAGGCGCCGGGTCTGGGTCTCGGCTTGGCTCGACGAGGCGCGCCAGGATCTCCGCTACGCGGCGCGCACGCTCCGCAAGAGTCCGGCTTTTACGACGGCAGCGGCAGCTACATTGGCGCTGGCGATTGGTGCCAACACCACGATGTTCAGCGTGCTGAATGCCGTTCTACTCAGGCCGCTGCCATATCGGTCCCCAGAGCAGCTGGCCATGCTATGGACCGAGGACCCGACGCAGAACCTTCGCGAGGGCCGATCGGCTCTTTGGGATGTCGAACAGTGGCGCAGTCAAAGCCAGAGCTTCGCGGAGATGGCCACCTTCGATTCCGTCTCCACGACGCTGACCGGAGCAGACGGGGCGGAACAGGTCGTCGGCGCGAGTGTCTCCGCCAACCTGCTCCCGCTGCTCGGTGTCCGGCCCGTCCTGGGGCGCAGCTTTTCGGCCGAAGAAACCGAGCAACGGCAACGACTGGTCATGATCAGTCATCGCTTCTGGCAGGCGCGATTCGGAGGCTCGCCCGGCGCGCTCGGCGCAACGCTCATCGTCAACGGGTCTCCGTCGCAGATCGTCGGCATTCTCCCCGTCGATTTCCTGATCGGGAGAGTCGACGCAGACGTGTGGCAGTCCCACGCGACCCGCCCCGGCGTGCGCGGCGGACAGACGTGGTTCGTCGTCGGGAGACTTCGGCCTGGCGTCACCTTCGACCAGGCCCAGGCCGAGATGAGCGCCGTCGCGCGACGCCTGGACGATCAATTGCCGGCGGCCGCAAGGAACCAGGGCATCACGGTCGTCCCACTGAATCTCGACGTTGTGGGACCCCGATCGCGACTGGCATTGTGGATGCTCGGCGGTGCCGTCTTCTGCGTGTTCCTCATCGCCGCCGCCAACGTGACCAGCCTGTCGCTGGCGCGCAGCACCGCGCGCGCGCGCGAGATGGCCGTTCGCGCTGCGCTCGGAGCGAACGCGGGCCGGATCCTGCGGCAGCTGCTCACCGAGAGCGTTTTGCTCGCTGCCGTCTCGGGATTGCTGGGCACTCTGCTCGCCGTGTGGGCCATTCGGCTGGTCCGGGCGTTCGGTCCCGACAACTTGCCGCGTCTGAATGAAATGAGTCTGGATCTGCGTGTCCTCGTCTGGGCCCTGGCCATCTCCCTGCTGGCGGGAATCCTGGTGGGTCTGGCGCCCGCGATGACCACGTTGCGCCGCGACGTGCGTCTGTCAGGCGAGGAGGGTGGGAGAGCTGTCGCGGGCGGAACCTCCAGCCGCCGAATCCGTCGCACCCTCGTGGTGGCGGAGTTTGCGCTTGCGATTGTTCTGCTCGTCGGCGCGGGCCTGCTGGTCCGAAGCTGGTGGAACGCGAGCAACATCGAGCCGGGATTCCGGCCCGAGCGGGTCCTGGTGATTCAGCTCTCGAGCCCGCCGGCTTCGAACCTTCCCGCGCAACGTGCCGACCTCTACCATCGCGTCCTCGAAGAGATTCAGACGGTTCCGGGTGTGGAGAGCGCGGGCATCATCGACGATCTGTTCAGTGCGAATCCCAGGGAACACATCCTGACGGTCGAACGCGCTGGCGGAACTGTTTCCGACCGCCTGCGGCTCACGCGAGACGAGGTCAGCGCGGATTTCTTCCAAACCCTCGGGACGCCGTTGCTGCGCGGCCGTTTCTTCTCGATCGAGGACCGCCCGGAGGCTTCGCGGGTCGCGATCATCAACGACGCGATGGCTCGGCGTTCGTGGCCGGGGCAGGATCCGGTAGGCAGGCGATTCATGTTGGGCGCGCGGGATTCCGACGCTCCCTGGTTCACGGTGGTCGGCGTGGTCGGCGACATGCGCCGGCAGGGGCTGGAGCGCGAAGCGCTCCCGCAGATCTTCGTGTCGCTCGCGCAGAATCCTCCTTCCCGAAGCGTGGATCTGTTCATCCGAACCTCGTCGGACGACCCGCTGGCGATGGCCGGGGCACTTCGGGCGGCCGTACGTCGTGTGGAGAAAGATGCGCCAGTCTATGGGGTGGCGCCTCTGGAACAGCAGCTCGCAACCTACCTCGCTCAGCGTCGTTTCCAGACCGCGCTCCTGACCGGCTTCTCCGTTGTCGCGCTCTTGATGGCCGCGGTCGGGATCTACGGGCTCATCCAGTACTCCATCGCAACGCGTACGCGGGAAATCGGCTTGCGCATGGCCATCGGCGCACAGGCCGGCGATATCTTCCGCATGATTATCGGTGAGGGGTTGACCTTGAGCCTCTCCGGTATCGCGCTCGGGCTCGTCGGCGCATTGTGGTTCGGGTGGGCCGCCTCGAGCCTCCTGTTTGGCGTCACCGCGAGCGATCCGTTGACGTTCGCGGCGGTCTCGCTGCTGCTGACGGCCGTAGCCATTGCAGCCTGCTATTTCCCCGCGCGACGCGCCATGAAGGTCGATCCCACAGTGGCGTTGCGAGTGATGTGACACGAAAGCGCGGAGCGGATCTCGCGCAGAGGACGCGGAGCGCGCAGAGGGGCTTGCGTGCGCCGCGTCGCGCTTCGCGCGACAGGAGGTGGAGCGATCCACAAATACAAACGGCGCACCGCTCACCGCCGCTTGTATTTGTGGATCGCTCAACCTCCCGGGGCCGGCCGGAGGCCGGCCGTGGCGGACGCAAGATGCCCTGCATCTCTGCGTGCTCTGCGACGTCCGCGCGAAATCCGTGCGTTCTCCGCGCGCGCTAGCGACGGGCCGCCGCGATGAGCGCTCGCCGGATCCGCCGTTCTGCACCTGTTGCGGACAGCGCCGCCGCCGCTGTTTTGGCGACGATGCGCAGCTCGCCGTTGAAACGGACGGATCCCTGCAGCCCTGGCGCACGAAACGTGAGCGTAAAACGCCCGGTCATCCGCTGGTTGTCGGTTGTCACCGTCTCCCAGTCAGCCACGGCCGCCTCGATCACAAAGCCCTCGTCGCTCGATGTGAATTTACCCGCGACGACTAGTTGCCCCCCGCCGCGAATCGACCCCTCAACCGGTCCTCCCACATCGTCGAGCTGCACGTTTCCGGTAGCGGCGACTACGCTTCGAAGACATCCGGCCGAGACCGCTCGCTGCGCTGAACATCTCTGCGTGCTTTGCGTCCTCCGCGCGAGAGTGGCCAAGCAAAGCTCGTTCACCTGTCAGGTGAGCGAAGGTGGGCCAGCGCCTGATCGTGGTCGGCTCGCGGATCCCGTCCAGTGACGCGGCGATACCACGCCGGATGATGTGTCCACGCCCACCGGCGTTCGACGGTGCCGCGCGTCATCGACGTGAAGGTGCCGGGCTGCGAGGCCGTCCCCTCGTACACGTGGACGATGAACCCGACCAGCATGACGAGGCCGGCGACGTCGTGCAGCACGTAACTGATGGCCACCACTGTCCGGCCGAAGATCGCGGGGAACCACATGGGAATCCCCGACAGGAGGAAAACCACGGCGCTGCCGACGATCGCCCAGAAGTACAACTTCTGGCCGGCGTTGAAGAAGTCCACGTACTCCGGCTCGACCGCCTCCGCATTGGTGACGTAGCTCCTGATCCGCTTCATCCAGCGGCGATCGTCGCGATTCCACGTCATCGGCGAGAGCCAGTTCAGGAACTGGAACGCGAAGAACACGACGAAGCCCATGCTGAACCAGGGATGGAGCAGACGCGTCATGGGGCCGCCGCCGAACAGCGGCGTCAACGCGCGATAGAGCCACGGGCTGTAGATCGCGAGCCCTGACAGCAGCGCCGGGATGAAGAAAATCGCGACCCCCCAGTGCAGGACGCGCGTGTACACCGGATGCCGCAGCAGCTCGCCGCCGTGAACCACGGTCCGGCCAAATGCTCCCGCGCGCTGCCGTGCGCGCTCGTCGAATCGTTCTATGGCGCCGTTCGGCATTTGTTACCGCGGCGGGCTCGGCTCCTTCGGCCCTTCGGTGATGTAGTGAAAGAACGCGACCGGTGCGGCGAGCAGCGCCAACAACAGGCCGACCGGCTTCGCCACCCGTTTCCAGATCGTGTAGGTCACGGGAATGGTCGGATTCGCTGGCAGGCCGCCGTACAGCTCGGGCTGCGTGATGTCGTGCAGCACGTAGACGACGTGGGTGCCGCCCACCGACGGCGGGTCGTAGACACCCGCGTTGGCGAACCCCGAATGCTCGCGGAGCTGCTTCGCGCGGGCATCAGCCAGTGCGCGCATGTCCGTCTTCGTTCCGAACTTCAGGCAACCGGTCGGGCACGACTTGATGCACGCGGGCTCGAGTCCCTGCCCCACGCGATCCGAGCACAGCGTGCACTTGTACACTTTCTTCGTCGCGCTGTTGAATTTTGGGATGTCGAACGGACACCCCGAGACGCAGTACTGGCAGCCGATGCAGTTCTCCTGCTGAAAATCCACGATGCCGTTCGTGTACTGGACGATCGCGCCGTCGGCCGGGCACGCGCGCAGGCACCCCGGATCCTCGCAGTGCATGCACTGGTCCTTGCGCATCAACCACATCAACGTCCCGTCGTTGCGCTGGTGCTCGTGGAACTTGATGAGGTTCCAGTAGTTCCACGCCGTGTTGGGCATCGTCTGGTACGTGTTGTCGAAGGTGGTCTGCTGAAACGGCATGTCGTTCCATTCGACACACGCCACTTCGCATGCCTTGCACCCGATGCAGGTCGTGACGTCGATGTATTTGCAGACCTCCTCTTCGCGCTGCACGCCGAGTCCGGGAATGCTGCCCGGATGGCCCGAGATCGCCTTTATCTGCAGTGTGCCGGTGGGCATAACTAATTCCTAATCCCCAATCCCCAATCCACAATCGCTGATCGTGGAATCCGGCAATCGTTTGAATCCGAGAATCTTTGAATCCGTGAATCGGTTTCAAAAACCCGGTTGGCGGGTGGCCGTTGGCGGGGCCGCCCCACTTTCCACCCCAGCGCGCAAAAGACGCGCGCTGGGGACCCCGGTTTCGCTCGACACGCGTGTCCCGTGACACCGCTCTTCGCGTGTCGAGTGAAGTGGGGCTGCCAACGGCCAGGAGCCGCGCACCAGGGTTTTGAAATCATCTAATTACTACGCCTTCTCCAGCTTCACGAGATAACCCTTGAACTCCGGCGTGTAAGCATTGGGATCGATGACCGTCGGCGACAGCAGATTGGCGGAGTTGAGTGACGTTCGCCCGGCGTCTTCAGCAATGCCGCGGTATCCCCAATGGATCGGGATCCCGATCTGATAGGTTTTTTTTCCGTCGATCATCATCGGCCTGATGCGCCGCGTGACCATCGCCTTCGCGAGATAGGTGGCGCGTGCGCTGGACACTCTCACGTATTCGCCGCCTCGAATCCCCATTTCATCAGCGAGCTCGGCGGGGACTTCGACGAACGGCTCCGGCACCAGCTGCACGTTCATCGGGTTGTTCTTCGTCCAGTAGTGGTAGTGCTCGGTCAGACGGTACGTCGTGCAGACGATGTTGAAGCCGCTGGCGGGATCGCCGTACTTGTCGAGGCCCGTCTGCATCTTGCGGACGACCGGGTTGGTGGACTGCCCCGGGTGCAGCGGATTGGCCGTCGGGCTCTCGATTGGCTCGTAGTGCTCGGGAAACGGACCCTCGGCGAAGGCCGCAAGCGGCGCGAACAAGCGGCCGACTCCTTCCGGATTCATGATGAAGGGGCCCATGTGATCCCCGGGTTTCGAGTCGGGCTTGAAGTCGGGCACATCGTTGCCCACCCACCGGCCGGCCGCGTCATTCCACCAGATTTGGGGACGATCCGCATCCCATGGCTTACCCGAGGGATCGCAAGATGCCCGGTTGTACTGCACGCGGCGGTTCGCGGGCCACGACCACGCCCAGTTCGGGTAGACGCCCAGACCGGATGGATCCTCTGTGTTGCGACGGGCCATTTGATTCCCGGCTTCGGTCCACGATCCGCTGTACAGCCAGTTCCCGCACAACGTCGTCCCGTCGTCTTTCAGCCAGGCGAAACCAGGAAGCTGCTGACCGGCGCGGATCGACTGGCCGGTCGCGTCGGTGATATCGGCGATCGCCTGGCCGTTGATCTCTCGAGCCACCTCCGACAGCGCTGGCTTGTTCGGCTGCGTATACGGCCAGCGGAGATTGAGAATCGGATCGGGAAACGCGCCGCCCTCGCGGCGATAGAGCTCGCGCACCCGCAGGAAGATCTGAGCGAGGACGTCCTGATCGAGCCGCGCATCACCGGGGGGTGGAAGGGCGGCGTTCTTCCACTGGAGCCAGCGCGCGGAGTTGACGAACGTGCCGTCCTTTTCGGCAAAGCCGGCGCACGGCAGGCGGTACACCGTGGTCTGAATCTTTTTCATCTCGTCGGCGGCGGTGCCCGGCGCACGCCAGAACTCGCTCGTCTCGTCCGGATAGATCTCGCCCACGACCAGCCAGTCCGCCTTTTTCAGCGCGTCGATGTTTTTCCGGGAATTGGGTCCGATCTGGACGCCGTTCATGCCGAAGGCCAGCAGGCCCTTGATGCTGCCGCCGTACATGTCATCCCAGATCTGCGTCCAGGAGTAGTTGCGATCGATCTTCGGCAGATAGTGAAATGCCCAGCCGTTCTCCTTGGTCGCGGCGTTCCCGTACATCGCCTTCAGGAACGAGACGGCGAACTTCGGCGTGTTCGACCAGTAATTGAAGGAGTCCCACTCCGCCGGCTTCGACACATCCGGCGTGATGCGCGTCACGTAGGTCGCGAAGTCGGCGTCGTCCGGGCGCGGCATTTTCAAGTAGCCGGGCAGAATGTCGAACACGCCCGCGAGGTCGGTGGCCCCCTGGATATTGGAATGGCCGCGGAGTGCGTTGACGCCGCCGCCGGCACGGCCGACGTTCCCCAGAAGGAGCTGCAGGATCGCTGCGGTTCGGATGATCTGCGTGCCGCTGGTATGTTGCGTCCAGCCGACAGCGTAGATGATCGTGGCAGCTTTCTTCATGTCGCCGTTCGTGCGCACCGACGTGAAGAGATCCGCTGCTTTCAGGAATTGATCGCGCGGTATTCCCGTGATCCGCTCCACCATTTCGGGTGTGTAGCGCGAGTACTGCTGTTTGAGCAGTTGGAACACGCACCGAGGGTGCTGCAGTGTCGGGTCGTACGCGACGGTGGGCGGCAGCGACGGAGGCCCAACTGCGCCCGCCTTGGCGCCCGCCGGCCCGTGTCCCGAGTGGCCGAGCCCGGTCAAAGGCTGCGACACGTGCACGGTTGACGGCGCGCCGCTGGGAGAGGGCGCCGGAACCGTAGACAGGGCCGAGCCGCCGCCCCCGCTCGCCGATCCTTTGGCCGCCCCCGCGATCTGCTCGCCGGTCTGACGGCCGCCTGCTTCATAGTTCCAGGTCGTCATGTCGTAGAGCTTTGTCGCCGGATCGAATCCCGAATACAGACCATCTTCCGGCAGCTTGAAGCCTTCCTGAACGATGAACGCGGCATTCGTGTAGTTGGCGAGGTAGTCGTGCGCGAGCCGATCGTGTTCGACGGCGTAGTTGATCAATCCGCCGAGAAACGCGATATCGGCCCCCGCGCGAATCTGGAGGAACAGATCGGCGTTCGCGGCGGTCCGCGTGAAGCGCGGATCGACGACGATCATTTTGGCGTTGCGCTGCAGCTTGGCTTCAATCGGCCACTTGAAGCCGCAGGGGTGGTTCTCGGCCGGATTGCCACCCATGATCAACATCATGTCGGTGTTCTTGATGTCGATCCAGCCGTTGGTCATCGCGCCGCGTCCGAATGTGGGCCCCAAACTGGAGACCGTTGGCCCGTGTCAAACCCGGGCCTGGTTCTCCAGATAGCAGACCCCCAGGCTGCGCATCGTCTTGACGACGAGATAATTGAACTCGTTGGTGTCGGTGCACCCGCCGTTCCACGCGATGCCCTCGCAGCGGTTGACGGTGCGGCCCCGCGGATCCGTCTCGACGAACGTGGCGT
>JBKPLP010000146.1:0-31285 GCA_046731735.1 Acidobacteriota bacterium | reverse complement strand
AACACGGTCTTTGCCAGGTCAACGGCCACTGTCGTAGCATCCATCTCGGTCTCCTCCTGGTTACGCTGATGGCTGTCAGCTGATGCGGCATGATGCCGCATCGGAACCGGGAGGAGTCCATACCATCCTGGTGGAAGTCGTACATCGATCGTCACCACAGGCCGGGTACGAGGCGCTCGGGAACGTGCTTCGCATATTTCCGATAGCCTGACAGTTCCATCGTGAGCATGCGATCTTCTAACGAGGTCCGTAGTACGAGCAGGAGTGCGATCAAGACGGCTGGTACCAGCGCGATCCACGACCCTAACGTCAATGCCACTCCTATTATGAGGACAATGCGCGATGCGTACATCGGATGCCGGACGAAACGGTAGGGACCATGCTGTACGACTGTATGCCCACGTTCGCTCTGGATCCTCGATCTGGCCGACAGGAAATGATTCGCAGCAGCGCACCACCAGATGACACCGACCGCTGCAACGACGGCTGCCGTCCCGATCGCCCGTACGATAATGGGCATGGCGGACCATCCGAAGCGCCCGGCATCAAGAGCTGCGGTTGCAAGAAATATCGGTAACAGGATCCGATTGCCTCGCGCGATCAGTCGGTCCCAATGTGGAACATTCGACGCGGTTGTCAGCCGTTCTTTGAGCAGCTCGGGATCATGACGAACCAGCCACCATCCGCTGAGAACCAGATGACCGGTAAACAGCAATATGATGAGCCACGCGGCAGGCCAATCGACGCGTCCAGCTATACCGAAGAGCACACCACCGAGGGTCGCCAAGTCCACGACGCCCCGCACAAGGCTCTTTACGAACAACGTTCGCGGGCGAATTTCAGCGTTCATCGTTCGAGAATCTCAGTACCTCTGCACCCGGATGCTTCGTTCGCGAAGTCTCCTTCAACGCGAAGCAGTCCCGCTGCCCGGGTCAGTGCGTCAACCCGTAAATCACGTAATTGACGCCGAGCTTGTACGCCTCATTCGACGCATCGAACGGAAACAAGCCCTGACCGGACCACTCCCAATACTCCGGTACGTCGTTGTCGAAGTTGGCGACGACCATGAGCCGCCCGGAGGGATCGTTGTGCTCGAAGATCCCGAAGTAGGCCGGGCGGATTCCGGACATCGGATGGACGATCGCGTCGATGTCCTTCACCTGGAAGAACGAGTTGAAGATGCGGTGGGTGTTGTCGAGTCTGATGAACCGCGCGTCGGGAAGTACGCGCCGCATCTGCGATTCGAAGTTGCTCCACTGCTGCGGGCCGTCGAAATCTTCGAATACCGCAAATCCACCTTTCAACAGGTAGGCGCGAAACGCGGCGGCTTCGCGTTCCGTGAGGTTCCAGAAGCCCGGTTCCCACATAAAAGCAATCGGGTAGTTGAACAGCTGTGGGTCGTCGAGCGTCAGGATCAGGCTGCGGTCGGTGTGGATGTCGAGGCTGGTCAGCTCTTCGAGAATCAGCGACAGGTGCTGTTCGGCGCGGGGGTAATCGTGATTCCACGCCGAGCCGAAGCCGCCGCGGCGCGAGAATCCCAGGTCAGCGCCCCACCGGAGTCGGACGAACGTGAAACGTCCGTCGTACGCTGCGGCGCCGCCGTTCGGGCTGGCGGGATCGAACTGAACCACCCCACTCGCCGGCGCGCTGAGTACGACGGCGAGCACGGCGCACAGCCATCGGCGCACGGGTCATTGTACCTAGAACAATCCCCGTCGTGTCCGACGGCTGGGTTATAGTCACGGCACTTCTGGACGTCATGTCGGCAGTCCGGTCATTGCGTCGCCGGGTCACACTCTGGGCGGCCGCCGCGGCGGCATGCGCGGTTCTTGCGGTGGCACTGCGGGCATTCTGGCTGGAGCCGCGGAGCTTGACGGTCTCCGAAGAACGAATCGCACTGCGGTCATCTGCCAGCCGCCAGCCGCCAGCCGCCAGATCTGCGCATGGATCACTGCGCATCGCGATCCTCACCGATCTTCACGTCGGGTCTCCTTTCAACGGGCTCGCGAAGCTGCACAGAATCGTCGAGCGTACCAACGCCGCGCGTCCAGATATCGTATGCATCCTCGGCGATCTCGTGATCCAGGGCGTTATCGGCGGGCAGTTTGTCGCTCCGGAGCCGATTGCTGCGGCTCTGAAGAACCTCAGCGCCCCCGCCGGTGTGTTCGCGGTCCTGGGGAATCACGACGGCTGGCTCGACCACGATCGCATCCGGGCCGCCTTGCAGCAAAGCGGCATTCACGTCGTCGAGGAAACCGCGATGAGGGTTGAGACGCCGTCCGGTCCACTGTGGATCGCGGGTATCAGCGATCTGTGGACGGGTGCCCACGACATTCACAAGGCGCTCTTGGCCGTGCAGGACGATGGTGCAGCGGTCGTCCTGCTGACGCATAATCCCGACGTCTTCCCGGACGTTCCGGATCGCGTCGCGGTCACGCTCGCCGGACACACACATGGTGGACAAGTACGGCTCCCTTTCGTCGGCCGGCCGATCGTGCCGTCGAGATTCGGGCAGCGCTATGCCGCGGGACACGTGATCGAAGGTGGCCGCCATATGATCGTGGCAGCGGGACTGGGCACGAGCATCCTGCCGATCCGGTTTCGAGTACCGCCGGCAATTACGCTGCTCACGCTGACATCGAATTAGTGCGGAGAGAATTGTTGCGTCGAAGCGGCCGGCACAATGACTGGGCGGCGTACCTGGAGTTCCGGCGTGTGGAGCACTGAGCGGGTCGATGCCGAGCGCGGTCTGGTCGCCGAGCTCGTCGGCGATGGCCGTCCGCTGCTTGCCGTCACGGCGCTGATGCTGCTGTTGTCTGGCGCCTTCGCGATCTTCCTTTCCGTGCGGCGGGAGTTCCTTCCGCACGACGTCGCGTTTCTCGGGATCAGCGCGCAGACCCTGTGTGCCGTCGCCGACTGCCGGATCGTGCGGTTCATGTTTCACGACCGCGTGGCATTCGGCGGTACGCTCATCTCGATTGCCGTGCTTTATCTGTGGCTGGCGGCGTTTCCGCTGCGACAGGGATTGGCGTGGGCATGGTGGGCGTTTGTCGCGAGCGGGGTGTTGGGATTCGGCAGTTTTCTGACCTATCTTGGTTACGGCTATTTCGACACGTGGCACGGGACCGCCAGCCTCGCACTGCTGCCCGCCTTCCTGACCGGACTCGTTCTCTCGCGGTCACACGCCACCGGCTCACTTGCGGGATGGTTGAACACCGCGCCAGGGCGCAACGCGCCCGCGATCCTCCGCCGCGGCCGTTGGGGTTTGCTGGCCACCGCGGCCGGCATCTGCCTGGCCGGGCTCGTGATTCTCTACATCGGGAGCACCGACGTGTTCGTCCGGGAGGATCTCGGATTCATGCGGCTCGGGCGCGCGGATCTCGACGCGATCAACCCGCGTCTCGTTCCGCTGATCGCGCACGATCGGGCGGGCTTCGGCGGCGGGCTGGCGACGACCGGCCTCCTGCTGTTGATCTGTGCCTGGTATGCGCCCCCGGCCCGCGCGTTCCATCAGGCCGTTCTCGTCGCCGGGCTCGCTGGATTCGGGTGCGCGATCGGCACGCACTTCACCGAGGGCTACCTCAATCCTCTACACCTCGCTCCGGCGTTTGCGGGAGCCGCGCTCTTCGCGGTGAGTATCGTGCTGGAGATTGCCGGGTCGGCTCGGTTCAAGGAAGACCGACGATGAAATCCGCGACGCCTTTTGTTGCGCTCCTGCGCGGCGTGAACGTCGGCGGCAACAACATGGTCAGCATGGCGTCGCTCAAAACGAGCTTTGAGAAGCTTGGTTTCGACGATGTCGCGACCTACATCAACAGCGGGAACGTCCTGTTCAAAGCGCGTGAAGCAGACGCGAGAAAGCTCGAACGGCGAATCGAAGCGATGCTCTCGAAGCAGCATCAGCTCGGGTGCAAGGTCGTCGTGCGCAGCTTGCCCGAAATGGCGAAGCTCGTGAAGAGCCTGCCGCCGGCGTGGACTGGCGACAGTCGCTGGCGTTACAACGTGATATTTCTCCACCACACGATCGACTCGGAGAACCTGCTGAAGGATCTCGGACCGAAGTCCGAAATCGAGGAGGTCGTGTATCGTCCCGGCACGCTGTTGTGGTCGGCACAGGTGAGCCAGATCACGCGAACGACCATGCTGAAGTTGTCGGCGCGAAAGACCTTTCAGTACATGACCGTCAGAAACCTGAATACGACGAAGAAACTCTACGAGCTGTTGAAGAAGATGGCGGAGCCTTGACGAAAGCGACCGCTCCGCACACCGCTATGCTCGCGCCGCTCTGGAAATGTCCGAAGTGCGGTCATCGGTTCGTCACGAAGAACCTCTGGCACTCGTGCGGTCGCGTCCCCCTGAGCGTCCATTTTCGGGGAAAGCCAGCGGCGCGCAAGCTGACATGGAATCGATGGCTCGCGGTCGCCCGCGAGTGCGGTCCCGTGACCGCGTATGCGCAAAAGAGCCGATTGGTGATCCAGGCCCGCGTCCGATTCGCGGGCGCCGTGGTCCGGACGTCGTACCTCGACGCGCGGCTCTGGCTCCGGCGGCGTGTCGATCATCCGCGGCTGTCAGACGTCGAAGACTTCGGGCGGCTCGGATGCGTGCACCACTTCCGGCTCGAAAGCCCCGACGACATCGACGAATCGCTGCGCGCGCTGATGCACGAAGCGTATCTGGTCGGGACGCAGCAGCTGCGGTAGGTGAGTGCGGCCGACGCCCGACGCCGGGAGGAAGCTCGGGACGAACCAGTGCGGCAGTGACGTCTATTGTTGACTTCGCCGCACGCGGGTTTAGGATGGGGCCATCAGGTGAGGTGCTTCATGAACGCAGCGGCCCATGACGACGAAGCTGCCGATCTCGCGCACGCGATCATGCGAGGCGTGAGCCGCCGGCCCGTGCAATCGTTCGGCGATTACTTCGGCGAGAACGGCGGCTCGGACGCGCTGGGCGCCGCCTACGAGGGCATCTTCCTGCTGCCGCGCGACGTGCGCGGATTCCACCCCCGCGTGTGGCGGCTGTTCGACTTCCTCGAGAGTACGGCACGCCACTGTCCCGGGGGATGTCACAAACATCTCCCGATTGCCGCGCTGATGGTGCACTTGAACGACGATCATCACTGGTCGCGCGAGCAGATTGCCGAGTGGGTACGCGACGAGGCTCGCCGGCCTTCCTGACGCGACACCGGCGTTCGGACTGACGCGCAGTCCGTTGGCCTCTGTGGTTCCCCGCGGCGCTCGGCGTTGCCATCTCGTACCTGGGACGCGGGACACGGCACGGATCTCGCGCGGAGATCGCGGAGCGCGCGGAGGCGTTCGTGCGTTCGACACGTCGCGCTTCGCGCGACGGGAGGTGGTGAGATGCGCAAATACAAGCGGCGCACGGGTCGCGGGCCGCTTGTATTTGCGCA
Organism: Acidobacteriota bacterium; assembly: GCA_046731735.1. Lineage (GTDB taxonomy): Bacteria > Acidobacteriota > Vicinamibacteria > Vicinamibacterales > 2-12-FULL-66-21 > JALZOC01. The sequence goes on along the minus strand of JBKPLP010000146.1, from coordinate 25,878 downwards.
TCTCGCCACCTCCGTGTGGCCGGCCGGAGGCCGGCCGTGTCGAACGCACGCTCCCCGGCGCTCTGCGTACTCTGCGGCCTCTGCGCGAAACCGCTGCCACCGCCGCGACGGCTCTTTCACGTACGTGGTCCGCGTCGCTCGACCGCTGAACGTCGGGTGCGCGCGGCTGGAGCTGATTGGCGTGGCCGATGGCCCTCATCGAAAGCTGCGCGCGGAGCCGAGGCAGTTTCGTAGATGTAGAGCGTCGACGTGTCGTCTTCCGGCATGAAGTAGGCCCGTAAACCCGTCGCCGTCGACTCGACCCACACGGGATTGTGGGTCATATCGAGCCCCGTCGTTGTCCAGAGCAGGACGGGCGCCTGGTGCAGGGGACGGCCATCGTGAAGGTCGATCAGATCCATGCCGCCCAGACGAAACGGTGTGCTGCTCTGCGTGACCCGCAGCTCGCTCACGCCGGTGCACAGCATTCGATGGTTGCCGGCATACTTGCAGTCCTGGTAGTCGACGTAATGTGACGCGTTCTGCCTGGGACCTGGTTTCTGCCGCCCGCCGCGAACACCGCCGCCTTGCACCTTCCACTGATAGAACCTGCGCGATCCCCAGCTTGCCCCGTGCAGGATGTGATCGTCCGTGTCGTACGCGACGGCGCCGATGTGATCGTCCACCCTGAACGCTTCGGACGCGCGCATGGTCTGCGGATTGACCCGGTAGACGATTGAGCGGCTGTTCGGCCGGTATTCGGCGACCGGGACCCAGATGGTGGTGCCGTCGTAATCGATTCCGCCCGGGTGGTAGATGCTGCCCTCTCCGACACGCACGTCCGCGAGCAGATTCCCTGACGTGTCCATCTTGAACAGGTGTCCGGCGCCTTCCCCGGCGTCGCGATCCATGCCATTCACGGGAGCGGAGAAGCGCTTCGTCGGAACCGTGACTTCCACGGACGATAGAAAGATGGTGTCGCCGATCTTGACCATGCCCTGCGGGTGAAACGTCCGAAACCGGATTGCAACCGAGGAGACGAGGTTCCACTGTGTGTCGCGCGTGAGCGCCATGACTCGGTCGCCGACGAGTGACCGTGGCTGCTGTGCAGCGCCGGACGTGAGCGCGATGACCGCGCCGGTGAGAACGAACGCACGCATCTTGTACCCTCGCGCAGAAGTATCACACTCAGTAGTTTTATCCCTCCCGCCGCACGCCGTGCTGGTTTTCAGATTTGCGCCCCTGGGGCGGAAGGCGCGATCATGTTCGCTATGCACATGCCGCTGCGAAACCCGGTGACAGAGGACAACGCCGACGAAAAACGGTTCCGCGGGATCCGCTGTCCGCTCTGCCAATGGCGGCCACTTTCAGCGAGCCGATGGTGCTGCGATGCGAGTGCTGCCCCGGAGCCGTTTTTTCAAGGATGCGGGACGAGTTGGAACACGTTCGCCACGCGCGGCCGCTGTCCGAGCTGCGCGCACCAGTGGCGCTGGACCTCGTGCCTGCGGTGCGCCCAGTGGTCTCTGCACGAAGATTGGTACGAAAACGGCAGCGGACCATGATGGCGCTAGGTGCGCAGACGGCGACCCATCCGGACATACGCGGCAGCGCAGATGAACGCGGCGATCAGCAGCAGCAGCGCCTGCATCGGGCTGTCGCGCAGCACCACATACCGGATGTGGCTGCCCTCGAAACTGAACGCGAAGATCGTCAGCGCGAACGCGATGGCCATCGCGAGCAGCACCGTTCGCTGACGATTGAAGCGGCGCACGCGCTCGAGCGTGACTTTCTCATGATCTGGTGTCGGCGCGCTGCTCCCGGCGGCGTTCAGCAGCGCGGCACTCCGTGCGGCCGCCTCGCGCACCGTCGACGCGAATTCCGGATGTTCGCGGAGATAGTCCTCGAGCAGCTGGCGCGTGCCCGGGCTTGCCTCGCCGGCAAGGTAGAGCGGGAGCAAATCGGTGATGAGGTCGTTCGTGATGTTCATGGCTGGACCCTCGTTGGAGTCAGACTGGCGAGTCTGAGCCTCGCCCGGTGAACCTTGACTTTTGCGTTCGCGATCGAAATCTTCAGGACCTGCGCGATCTCTTCGTAGGCCATTCCGTCCTGGGTGCGCATCAGCAGCGCAGCGCGTTCGACCTCGGGCAGGTTCTTCAGGACTCGCAGTACCGTGCGCAGGGCCGTTCCCGACTCGAGCTGCTCGTGCTGCCCCGGCGACGACGACGGGATGACATCGATGAGCTCGACATGCCGCGACGATCGGCCGATCTCCGACAGGTAGAGGTGACGCACAATCGTGAAGAGGTACGCCTTGACGGTGGCTTCACGGATTGGGGACGCAGAACTCCAGGCGCGGAGGAACGTTTCCGACGTGAGATCGTCCGCGAGCGCCGTATCGCCGCACAGATACAATGCGAACCGGTGCACGTCGGCGGCGTAGCGTGAATACAGCTGCTGCAGGTCCATCGTTCGTGATCAAGATACCGGCCAGCGCCGGAAAAGTTACACTGAGACCATCGCCATGACGGTCATGTACTGGCCGCTCTGGATGGGCGCTGTGCTCGGTCTGGCCGCGCTGGCCTGCAGTGGTGGGGTCCCTGACGGGCAGCCGCCGGACCGCGACTGGGCGTCCGAGCGCCAGCGCATGGTGAATCAGCAGCTCCGCGCGCGTGATATCCGTGATCCGAAGGTGCTGGATGCGATGACACGGGTGCCGCGCCACCTGTTCATCCCCCCCGAGAATCGCACGGAGGCCTACCAGGATTCACCCGTGCCGATCGGATTCGGTCAGACGATTTCGCAGCCCTACATTGTCGCGTTCATGACCCAGGCGCTCGAGATCCAGCCGGACGATCGCGTGCTGGAGATTGGCACCGGCTGCGGCTACCAGGCGGCCGTCCTCAGCGTGCTCGCGAAGCAGGTGTACTCGATCGAGATAATCGCTGCGCTGGCCGAGCGTGCGCGCGAGACGCTCGCGTCGCTTGGTTATCGCAACGTCGACGTGCGCACGGGGAACGGCTACCTGGGATGGCCCGAGCACGCACCGTTCGATCGCATCATGGTCACGGCCGCGCCCGATGAAGTGCCCGAGACGCTGGTGCAGCAGCTGAGAGTTGGCGGTCTGATGGCGGTCCCGGTGGGAACGTTGATGCAGGAACTGCGGATTCTCCGGCGGACGGCAACCGGGACGGAAACGCTCGCAACCCTTCCGGTGCGTTTCGTCCCCATGACCAACAAGCCAAAGGACACGCCGGATTGACCGCGCCGGCGCTACCATTCCCGAGATAGAGAGGTTGAGGCATGACCGTCATCGATCGTACTGAAGCCGCCGAGTATTTCTTCACCTACATCAATCAGGTTCCAGAGGGAGATATCGGACGGATTCTCGAGACGCAGGAGCGGGAGGCGGTGCAGCTCCTGAGCGGCATATCCGAGGAGCGGTCGCTTCATCGGTATGCGCCGGGGAAGTGGACGATCCGCGAGGTCGTCAGCCACATCAATGATACGGAGCGCATGTTTACGTTTCGGGCGCTGTGGTTCGCGCGCGGATTCGACAGCGAGCTTCCAAGCTTCGAGCAGGACGTCGCGATCCGTACGGCGGGTGCCAATGATCGCCGGTACCGTGGCCACGTCGACGAGTTCCGCGCCATCCGGGCCGCGACGCTCGCGCTCTTCGGCAATCTGCCGCCCGACGCGTGGACCCGGCGCGGGATCGCCAGCGGAAATCCCTTCACCGTCCGCGCGCTCGCGCACATCACGGCAGGCCACGTCGCGCATCACATGCGGCTCCTGCGCGAGCGGTATCTCTGATTGGCGGCTGGTAGCTGGCGGCTGGCAGTTGGCGGCTGGCGGTTGGCACCGGGATTAGGGATTCGCGATTAGGGATTAGGGATTTCGTGCACGTATGAGCAACCGAGATCGGATCATTGACGAGCTGTCACGAGCGCTTGAACACGATCCCTGGTACGGTCCGGCGATCGTCGAGGTCCTCGAAGGCGTCGATGCCGCGGAGGCCGCCGCACACCCGATCGCCGGGGCGCATTCCATCTGGGAGCTCGTGCATCACGCGACCGCGTGGGTCCGGGCGATTCACAGGCGCGTGCAGGGAACCGTATGTGAGCTCGAGGGCGAGGCGGATTGGCCGCCGGTGCGCGAATCCAGCGCGCGGGCATGGACGGCGGCGGTCGATGATCTCCGTCGCGCGCAAGCGGAGCTCATCGCCACGCTTCGGAAACTCCGCGATGCAGACTTGAATGCCACGACACCCAATCGTCAGTACGACCTCGAATATCTGTTGCGCGGATTGACGCAACACCACGCCTATCACACCGGCCAGATGGCGATCATCAAGAACGCCGGGCGCAAGCGAACGTGACATGCGACTGCTGGCTTTCGCGTTGGCAGCGATTTCAAGCTTGATCCCGGTCGCCGATCGGATGGCGCCGCCGAGTGCGCAGGCTGCTGATCGGGCGATGGTTATCGATACGCCGATGGCCGCCCCGCGATGGGCCGTGCTCGAACGCCGGCTTCTCGCTGACAACGTGCCGGCCTGCGCCGAATTCTTCCAGAAGTACTTCGACGACCGCGGCTACCTGCAGTGCTTCGTCCGCTGGGGCGCGAACGATGGTCCGGATGACGCGTTCGAGAATTTCAACCGGTGGCCGGAGCTGCATGCACTCGGTGCGAGCGACGAGATCCTGAGGTTGTACACGAAGGGCCACGAAGGACTGCTCGAGCAGTACGCCGCTGCCAGGACCGTCGAAGTTCCGATCGCCCGGCAGGGCATGTACTACAAGGAGTTCATCGTCCAGTCCGACTGGATGCATCACGGCGAAGGATTGCAGCTTTTCAACCGCATGGGTCTTTCCATTCCTGCGGACCTGAAGTATCAGCAGCGCGCACGCCGGTTCGCTGGCCTTTACATCGGCGAGGATCCTGAGGCGCCGAACTACGACGCCGTGCACAAGATCATCCGCAGCATGCAGAACGGCAGCCGCGGGCCGATGCTCCGGCCGGCAACGCCTCTCGACTGGGTCGGCGATCCATTCGACGTCACGAAGTTCACCGCGCTGCACGGCGAATCCACCTACGAGCAGTTCCTCGCTCACTACGCCGAGTATGGCGACGTGGCCGGCGATCACTTTTTGAACCTCGTCGCCACGACCCTGCCCCTCGACGCGTACCTGATCGATCACGAGGCGAAGTACAAGAACTGGATCGTCGAGTACATGGACGGGTGGCTCCAGCGGATGGCGCAGAACGGCGGGATCATCCCGAGCTTCGTCGATCTGGACGGGAGGATTGGCGGTCCCGAAGGAAAGTGGTGGAAGAACGCCTACGGATGGGGCTTCAGTCCGGTGAATCCCGTCACCGGCCGGCGCGAGGATCGCAACCGCATTCCGCGCGCGCTTGTCGGGTTCAACAATGCGCTGCTCGTAACCGGTGATCAGAAGTATGTCGACGCCTGGCGGCGCATGATTGACGCGGTGAACTCCCACGCGCGCCAGGCTGGCGGACGCACGCAATATCCGACGATGCACGGCGCGGACGGATGGTACGGCTGGCGCGACGCACCGTGGAACGTCGGAGCGCTCGAAGTGTGGTACTGGTCGCAGCAAGCCGCGGATCGCGAGCGCATCGGCCGAAATCCGTGGGTCGAGTTCCTCGAAGGACGCAATGCGGGGTATCCAGACCAGGCGCTGCAGCGCGACCTCGACGCGATCGCGCAGCGGGTCGGCGCGTTTCGACGCGATCGGTCGACGCCGGCGACGCGTCTCGCCGACAACACGCTGGACTACAACCCCGCGGCCACCGACGCGATGGTGCAGTTGATGTGGGGGGCCCTCGTGCCTGGGCGAGACGGCGGGTTGTTGAACGCGCGGCTGCGCTACTTCGATCCCGATCGGCGCCGCGCGGGTGTGCCCGACGACGTCGCCGCCCTCGTGTCCGAGCTTGCCGACACGCGCACCGTCGTGACACTCGTGAACCTCGACCCGACGCACGCCCGAACCGTCGTCGTGCAGGGCGGGGGATATGGCGAGCACCAGCTGCTGAGCGTCACGAGCGGCGGCAAGACCACGCCGCTCGACTCGGCCGTGCTGACGGCCCGACTCAACCCCGGGTGCGGTGCACGGCTCGAATTCGAGATGAAGCGATACGCGAACGCTCCCACGGTCAGGCACCCCTGGCAGCGGTGAGCGGGTAGCGGCGCGGCGAGACCTGGCGGCGCATGTAAAATGCGCAGGCGTGGCGAAGAAAAAGACGGTCCGGCGCCGGAAGCGCGTGGGCGCGAAGTCGGTCGGGTTGACCGCGCTGGAAACGGCCAGCGTCGACGACGCGGCGGCGGGGAAGTTGGCGGAGCGAATTGCGCAGGACGGCGGCGCGGTGCTTGGCGCCTACCGCGAGCCATTCGGCGGCACTCCCGCGGTGTTCGCCGCGCTTCCCATCGATCGCGTCGAGCCCACGCCGTATCAACGCGACCCGTCGCAGCCGCACGTCAAGCGGCTCATGAACGTCATCGAGACGCTCGGACGCTTCCTCGATCCGATGATCGTCGTGCCGGGTGACGATGGATACCTGACGCCCAACGGGAATCACCGGCTGCAGGCGATGCGGAAGCTCGGCGCGAAGTCGGTGATCGCGCTCGTCGTGCCGGACCGCGACGTCGCGTTCAAGATCCTCGCGCTCAACACGGAAAAGGCGCACAACCTGAAGGAGAAGTCGCTCGAGACGATTCGGATGCTTCGCGCGCTTGCCGACGAGCGTCCGACTGCCACCGAGCGCGAGTTCGCATTCGAGTTCGAACAGCCGGCGTTTCTGACGCTCGGCGCGGCATACGAAGAGCGTCCGCGACTGAGCGGTGGTGCCTACAACCCGGTGCTGCGCCGGATCGACGACTTCCTCGACGAGCGTCTGTCGAAGGCCGTGAAAGAGCGCGCGCGTCGCGCCCAGCTCATTCTCGACATCGACACGCAGGTCGGCGCCATCGTCGAAAAACTGAAGAAGCGCGGCTTCACCAGTCCGTACCTGCGCCCGTTCGTTGTCGCCCGGATCAATCCGATCCGTTTCTCGACGTCCACCGAGTTCGACTTCGACGACGTGATGGGCCGGATGCAGAAGAACGCGGCGAAGTTCAACGTCGAGCGCATCCGCCAGGAGGACATCGTGCGCGCCGGAGGCGGCCCCGTCGAGGAAGATTGATCCGTCGTTGAATCAGCAGGAGGGGGCCATGCTCGGAGGCAGATCCTGGGACGAATGGATTAAACAATACGCGGGCAGCCATCAGCACCCGGTCAACCGGTTTTGTCACACGGTTGGTATTCCGCTGATCGTGTTGTCGCTGCCATTGTTCATCGTCGCGCTGGTGGCGCATCGCTGGTGGCCGCTGCCGGTTGCGTTGTTCGGACTGGGGTGGCTTTTTCAATTCGTCGGCCACGGTTTCGAAGGAAAGCCGCCCGAATTCTTCCACGACTGGCGCTTCCTCTTCGTCGGCGTACGCTGGTGGGTCGCGAAAGTGACGGGACGCCAATCATAAGGCGGTTGCCAGCGCGCCGCGGACGGGCGAGAATGCCCGCGCATGGCAGGCCGGCTCTCCCGAGCGGTCGTAAAGGCGATCGACGGGGCCAAGATCATGGGCATCCGCGCGGGCAGACGGACGGACCACCGGTTCACTGGTGTGTGGCCGGTCGTCGTGGATGGCCGCGTGTTCGCACGCTCCTGGACCTTGAAGCCTGGCGGTTGGTATCGCACGTTTCTCGAGGATCCGGCTGGCACCATCCAGATCGGCGAGCGTCAGGTCAAGGTGCGCGCCTTGCGAATCCGCAGCGAGCGTCTCCGCGACGCCGTCGAAGAGGCGTACGCGAAGAAGTACGCCACGCCAGGAGCCCGGAAATACGTGAAGGGGTTCCGCACCAAGCGGCGCCGCCAGGCCACGATCGAGTTCGTACGTAGCTAGTCAGGAGGAACGGTGGTCAAGTACTTACTGGTTGCAGGTATCGCCGCGATGACGCTCGCTGCCACTCAGAGCCCGTCCGACGCGAAGTCGAGCGGAGAGCAGTATGTCGGCACGTGGTCGGGTCGCTGGGACAGCAGCGGGTCTGGCGGCGGGTTCGAGCTGACGATTGAGAAGGGCCAGGACAATGCGCTCGCTGGCCGCGTCTCTGTGACCGGCGAGCCCACCTATAAAGCGACGCTGAAGAAGTTGTCGTTCGACGGCACCAAGATGACCGGCGCGTACGATTTCACGCCTGACGAACGGGCGGAGGTGATGCTGTCCGCCACGTTCGAAGGGAACACGGCCAAGGGCACGTGGTCCCTCCGATCGAAAGCGGACGGAACGGAAGCCGCCAGTGGAACGTGGAACGTCACGCGGAAATGAGGACTATTTTCCTCGGCCTGTCTTTTCCTGGAGCTCGTCGATTCTCTTCGATGCCTCAGCCTTGGTGAGATCGTCCTCAACCGGCTCCTTCGCCTCAGTCGCCAGGGTTTCCAGATACGACTGCTGAGCACCCGTCATCGGCTCGTCGCCGGTCTTCCACTCATCCGGATCCTTGATGCGATTCGAGCTCTGCGGTTTGCGGTCCTGCATTGCGTTCCTCCCGCGAGATTTCATTGCAGAACCTGTGCCGAAGAAAAGGCGAAACGCCGGGATGCGATAATGGCTGACGTGAAGCGCTCACGCCGCATCGTCGCTGCGGTTTGCATCGCTGCCCTGTTCCTGGCGGCGATCGTCCCTGTCGCCGACGGACTCGTCAGCGGCGTCCTCGTCCCGTTGCCGGCTCTCTTCGGAACAGTCGTGTCGGTCGTCGCGCCTGCGCCCGAAGCCGTCAGCCCGGAGCCATTTCCGCCGCGTTCACCGCTCCCGACCCGCGCGCCTCCCGCCTAGTTTCAGCGCCACGCAGTAAACCCAATCGTTTCGCAAAGAGGGGGAGTCGTGTCTCTGAAACGCCGCCTGCGTACGCTGGTGTGCTGCGGCCTGCTCCAAATCGCCGCGCTATTCGGAATGCCGATGCGGCCGGAGGAGATTCAGGAATTCATGCAGTCGCTGAACGAGCCAAAGGTCGCGCACACGCTTCCAGAGGAAGAGGAAAAAGCCAATCCCTGATCCCTGAAGCCCTGAAGCCCTGAAGCCCTGAAGCCGGCCTACACCGGCTCGAACATCGCGCGCGGTGGATTGCCGTCGACTCGTGCGAAGTAGGTCTCGACGCCGGCCTCCGGAAACCACTCCTGCAGGCGAGTGCGGGCGCGGCGGAGGTCCGCCAGCTGGCGCGCTTTCAGATCAACGGAGAAGGGCCCGATCTTGCGTGCGCGGTACCAGCCGCAGTTCTCATGCGCGATCAGGACGATGCGGCGAATCCCGTGGGCAGGGACGAGCATGTCGAGGCGCCGTCGCAGGAAATTGAAGTCCTTGGGGATGAGATCCGCGAGCGCGAGCGGCTCCGCCCCACCGGGCACCATCAGGAGGTCGTACGCGGCATCGATATGCAGACCGTTGGCGGCGAAGTCCTCGATGTGATCGCGCCACCGGCCATCCGCGCAGGCGATGATCAGCGTCGGTGAACGCGCTTCACGCCACTCGCTCCTGCTCTGATACATCGGGGATGGTGACATCGTAATTGAAGATGGCCGATTTCCGATTGCCGATTTTTCAATTGGCGTCTTATAGAATGTCGCGATGATTCGGATCGACGGACGCCGCACCCCGGCCGACCTCGCGCGCGGCATCGACCGGCTGTTCGAGCTGTCCGGCGACAAGATCCTGGCGATCGAGAGAAGCTGGCGTCCTGAGGCAGGTGCACCCGTGTTCACGATGCAGGGAACCTACCAGGCGCGTGGCTGGACGGAGTGGACACAAGGGTTCCAGTTCGGGTCCGCGCTCCTGCAATTCGACGCCACCGGCGATCCGCAGTTTCTCGAGCTGGGAAGGACGCGCACGCTCGAACGCATGGCGCCGCACCTGACGCACATGGGCGTGCACGATCACGGGTTCAACAACGTCAGCACCTACGGCAACCTGTGGCGGCTCGCGCGCGAACGACGCATCGAGACCACCGAGTGGGAAGTCCGTTTCTACGAGCTCGCCCTCAAGGTGAGCGGCGCCGTGCAGGCTCGCCGGTGGACGCGCGTCGCCAACGGCGGATTCATTCATTCGTTCAACGGCGCGCATTCGTTGTTCGTCGACACGATTCGATCGCTGCGTGCGCTGGCGCTCGCATTCATGCTCGGCCACGTGCTGACCGAGGAGCAGGACGCAGCCGTCAACGTGTTCGAGCGGCTCGTCCAGCACGCGCGCGCGACCGCGGAATACAGCGTGTACTATGGCCGCGGCCGGGATCGCTTCGACGTGCGCGGCCGTACGGCGCACGAGAGCCTGTTCAACGCCGCGAACGGGACGTATCGCGGTCCGGGCACGCAACAGGGCTACTCGCCATTCAGCACCTGGACCCGCGGCCTCGCGTGGGCGATGCTCGGGTTCGCCGAGCAGCTCGAGTTCCTCGGCGCGCAGGCGGATCCGGCATTGAGCGCGGTTGGTGGCCGCGCGGCGATTCACGACATGATGATGGAAGCCGCGCGGGCAACCTGCGATCACTACATCGAGATTGCGGCGGCCGACGGGATCCCGTACTGGGATAGCGGGGCCCCTGGCCTCGCGGACATGGCGCGGTGGGGCGAGCGCGAGGCCGATCCGTTCAACGACCACGAGCCCGTCGACAGCTCCGCCGCTGCTATCGCTGCCCAGGGACTCCTGCGCCTGGCGCGCGTGCTGTCCGATGAGGGAGAGAAGGATGGTGCGTTGCATTACGAACAGGCGGGCCTGCGGATTGCCGCCACGTTGTTCGATGCCGGAGGGCCGTATCTAAGCACCAACGCATCGCACCAGGGCCTGCTTCTTCACTCGGTATATCACTGGCCGAACCAATGGGACTACGTCCCTCCGGGCGCCAAGACTCCTCGCGGCGAGTCGAGCCAGTGGGGGGATTACCACGCGCGTGAGCTTGCGCTCTATCTCAAGCGTCGCGTCGAGGAAGCCCCGTATCTCACGTTCTTCGGACCCCAATGACGCCGACGGCGCTCATCACCGGCGGTACGCGCGGAATCGGCCTCGGCATCGCCCGCGCGCTCGCGCAGCAGGGCTGGAACCTGGGGTTGTGCGGGGTGCGTGACGAAAGCGACGTAGCGGCGACGCTCGACGATCTCCGGCGCACGGACGTCAGTGTCAGCTACTTTGCCGCGGACGTCGCGCGCGCCGCCGATCGTGCACGGCTGCTGGACGCCGTCCGGTTGAAGCTTCCCGTGGTCAATGCCCTGGTGAACAACGCCGGCCGGGCGCCGCGTGTTCGTGCGGACATTCTCGAGGCCTCGGAGGAGAGTTTCGAAGAGCTGATGCGGACGAACCTGCAGGGGCCGTACTTCCTCACGCAGGCGATCGCGAACGCGCAGGTCGCGCGACGCCGCGACGATCCCTCGTTCAGGGGCTCCATCATCTTTGTGACATCGGTGTCAGCCGAGATGGCGTCGATCAATCGCGGCGACTACTGCATAAGCAAGGCGGGGCTCGCGATGGCGGTGCGCCTGTTCGCTGCCCGGCTCGCTCCCGACGGCATTCCCGTGTACGAGGTGCGTCCCGGCATCATCGCGACCGACATGACCGTCGGCGTCAAGGACGTGTACGACCGGCGCATTGCGGACGGTCTGGTGCCGGAGCGCCGCTGGGGACAGCCGGACGACGTCGGCCGCGTTGTCGCCGCGCTCGTGCGCGGCGATCTGCCGTACGCGACCGGCACGGTCATCCACGTCGACGGCGGATTGTCCGTCCCGCGCCTCTAGCGCCGTTACCGCCTCCGTGCATGGACCGTGCGGCTCGTGAACGTGCCCGCCGGCCCGCGGCGCGTCGTTTCCACGACGAGAGTCCCGTCGACCAGGCGGTAGATTTCCTTCACATCGCCAATCGCATTGCCTTCCGCCGACGCCGTCGACGCGAGGACCAGGCTGTCGCCGTCCCATGACGCGCGTGTCCTGAAGGTCAGCACGCCCATCTGATTGACGGTTTCCGTACCGTCCAGCCTATACACGAAGGTGTAGACCCTTTCCTGGCCCGACTCGTCGGTGCGGCGATCGACGGTGATCTGGGACGTCGATTGCGCGACGGTGATCGAGATCGTGCGCGGCGGAGGCGGTGGTGGAGGAGGGCCGTCGGGTGTGGGCGGCGGTAGCGGTGGCTGTGTCCCGATGTTGTCGACTGGCACCCACGTGCCCGAGAGATCCGGCCGACTCTGCGCGGCGCCATTGATTCCGAGACTGACAATCAGCAGCGATGCGTTCAGGATGCGAGTTGTCATTTGCGGCCTCCTTGAGAACTTACCGGGTACGGCGTGCAAGGCGAGAATGCCGGGCGGCCGATTCCAGGGGGATTGCACGGCGGAGGGGGTGGCGGCGGCGGAGCGGGGGCCTTTCGCTGCTTGTGACGCCAACCGAGGTCCGGGGCATCCGGCGGCTGCGGCGCGTCCACCCGCCGCGCAGCCGTGCCTACCCACACGAGCGTGAGCAGCACCGCGGCGGTCAGCATCGCTGCGATGGCTTGCCGTCCCGGCTGAGCAGCCTCAACTCTCCAGCGAAGGTCGTCGACGATGCCGAGCAGCAGTCGTCGGATGATGAGTGGAGTGGTCAGCCGTTGCTCGGTACCATCGTGGGCGCTCTCCCACAGATCGGACTCGATTTCAGCGCGCCTCCGTTCCCGATCGTCAGCGGGCAGACCCCACGTGTAGATCCGCGTCCACGCGCGTACGATCGCGATTGCGGCACGCGCCGTGTGCCTTCGCCGCGGCTTGGGCGGGATCGCGGTCATACCGGCGCCACCCGCCGCCCAGCTTTTCTGCTCCCGGCGCGTTCGGGAACGTGGCGCCTGGCGGCGGCCACACCGTCGCCGGTCAACGCGTAGAGGCGTCGCGCGGGACGGTTCTCGTCCGCCGCGACTTGCGGATCCTCGCCGCGGCTGGCCAGCAGGCCCATGTTCTCGAGACGGCCGAGCGCGCGGTACAGCGTGCCGTACCCCGTCAGCTGACGGCGATCCGCGACATGCGCGAGATGTTTCGCGAGCTGATAGCCGTGGAACTCGCGAACGCCGGCCCGGTCGAGATCGATGGCCATCTCCAGGATGGCAATCTCGAGCGGGACCAGGGCCCCAGACTTTCGTCTCATGCGCGACATTATAAGCAGATATCTGCTTATAATGTCAAACCCGCCGCGGCGCCGCGTGCCCTGACCCGGCACTCACCAATGCGTGTTCCAGCCGGCGCGTTGCAGCTCGCGCAGGCGCGTCTCTGCCGCGGCGTACGCCGCAGCCCGATCCGCGAACTCCTGGGTAACGAGCACGCGATCGTTGCGGGTGAAGCGCAGATCCCATGCGCTGCCGCGCGCCCGCAGCAACGCGTCGATGTGCGCGTGACGCCGCCGCACGCGCCAGAGCCGTTCGAATTCCCCGGCTGGTTCGACCATGCTTTCGGAGCGGGTATTTGGCCGTGGCAGCTCGAGCCGTGGTCACGTCCCCGCGATCATCACGTGCCCAGCATTGATCACTCGATCACGAATTGCGTGTGTCCGCAGCGACACAACGACCGTCGCCATGTCGACGCGTGACGGTAACTCTCAAGATTTGCAGCCGGTTAGCGCAATCCGTCCAAGCACGCAGCTCGGGCACCCCCTTTGCTCCCTATCTCGTCCGGTATAGTCCGCGAAGGAGACAGTCAAATGGGCGTGAAGAAGGCCACTCGCGCGAAGACGCGGAAGACTGCCACGAAGGCCGCCAAGGCTGCGGTGGCAAACGCGCCGATCGCAGACTCGCCGATCGAAGAGTCGTCGCCGGTGAACTCGGCGGAGCCGGGCGCGCGCATGGGGCTGCCGAAGATGATTGGTGTCGGGATGGCAGTGGTGGCCATCGCGATGGTCGCAGGCGTCGTGATGTTTGCCGGCCGCGAGTCGACCGAACGCGAGGACATCGCCGCATCCGCCGCGCAGCCGGAACCGCCCGCCGTGCAGCCGACGCCGGTGAAGCCGGTGCGGGCAATCGCCGGTGTTCCCGGCAAGAACAGGAAGGCTCCGCTGAAGCCGCGTGCCGCCGAAGCGACTGGTGCGCCCGCGGCACCGAAGACCGCTTCGGAGCTGCCGGACGCGGTCATGCTCGAGGGCTGCCTCGAACAGAACGGAGAGGCCTTCCGTTTGAAGAATACGACCGGTGAAGACGCGCCCAAGTCGCGCAGCTGGAAGTCTGGGTTCCTGAAAAAGGGCACGCGTCCCGTCGACATCGTCGATTGGAACAACCGGTTGAAGAACCACGTGGGTGAGCGTATCGCCGTGTCGGGGATGTTCGTCGACGGCGAGATGCGCGTGCGCACGCTGCGCCGCGTCGCGGCTTCGTGTAACTGACCGCGAGGGCGCGGATCTATCCCCACCGGTTTTCGCCTCTCGACACGACACCTTCGAGAATCTTTCTACCGCGAACCGCGAACCGCGAACCGCGAACCGCGAATCGCGAACCGCGAAGATCCGCTATATATTCATCCGCGTGGTCACGGTGACCCGGCGCGATTTCGTGAAGCACGCGGCGCTGGTGCCGGCCGCAGCGGCGGCAGCTGCCAGCCCACTCGCGGGCAGCGCGGCGCAGCCGTCTACGCCGGTGCGATTCAAGGTCCCGGGCGGCGCGTGCGATTGCCACACGCATGTGTTCGGCGATCCGGCGCAGTTCCCGTTCGCCGCCGGCCGCACATATACGCCGGAACCCGCGTCGGTCGCGGAGATGCGCCGGCTGCACCGCGCCCTTCACACGTCTCGCGTGGTCATCGTGCAGCCAAGCGTGTACGGGACGGACAACAGATGTACGGTGGACGCGATCCGGCAGCTGGCCCCGAACGCGAGGGGTATCGCCGTCATCGACGAGCAGACCAGCGACGCCGCGCTCGACGAGATGCACCAGGCAGGCATTCGCGGGATCCGCATCAACCTCGCGACGGTCGGACAGAACGATCCGGAGATCGGCAGACGCCGCCTGCATGCTGCCATCGAGCGAGTACGAACGCGCGGATGGCACATCCAGATGTACACGCAGCTGTCGGTCATCGCCGCGCTGCACGTCGACATCGCGGCATCACCGGTGCCGATTGTGTTCGATCATTTTGGCGGCGCGCAGGCGAGCGGCGGCGCCGCGCAACCGGGACTCGACGTGTTGCTGGATCTCGTCCGCAGCGGACGCGCGTACGTCAAAGTGTCGGCGCCCTACCGGGGCTCGACGAACGCGCCGGACTTCGCCGACATGGCGCCGCTGGCGACCGCCTTCATCGCGGCGAACGTGCGGCGGATTCTGTGGGGCACCGACTGGCCGCACCCCGACACGACGCCCGGCCGCGCGCCTACCGAGATTTCGCCGCTCCGCCAGATTGACGATGGGCGCGTGTTCAATCAGTTCGCCCAGTGGGCGCGTGAGGCGCAGACTCGAAAGGCCATCCTGGTCGAGAATCCCGCCGCGCTCTACGGCTTCCGCTGATCACCTTTTCGCAAAGCCGCGGACGATTCTGTTGACTGGCGTTCGCGTTTTTCTTCGGATTCTTTACGTTTTTCCTTTTACCTTCTACCTTTTTCCTTTTTAACGGCCGGTACAAAGTTCGCACCGGCCGACGCTATGAACTGGTTCCGCGTCTCGCGCGGGCGTCTCCTGTACCGCGGCCGCATTTCACGGCAGCAGTTCTCGCGGTGGGCCGAGACGAAAGAAGGGGCCGAAACGATCGCGCGCCTCGCGGCGGGCGTTCGCTTCAGCCTGTTCGGACGCGTGCGCGCGGCGAAGCGCCAGGCATGGCTCGCGCTCCAGTCGGCCGCACGAAGCGCCCCGGTTGTGGCAGCAATCGGTGACGAAGCGAACGCGTACATGCGCGCCTGCGCTGACGTCGCGTACGGCGATGCGCTGCCGCGGGCGCACGTCGCGCTCCACCGTCTGGTGCTGGTGCCGCGCGCCATGGCGGCGTCGCGTGCGCGCGCCGACATGGTGCAGCGTCTCAGCCGCCTGCCGGACATCTCCGCCCTCGATGTGTCGCTCCGCAGCTTCCTCATCGATCAACTGCTGACCGAAATGGATATCGCGCTGCATTACGCGGCCCCGTCCGTCGCCAAGCCGGTGCAGGGCCACGGGGCCTGGGCGTGCGTCGGGATCAGCGGCGGCGTGCAGTGGGGCGACCCTATCTGGGCCGGCCCGTACGGCACCGGCCACGTCTACATGTACGAATTCCCGCCGGGGGGATTGTCAAGGAAGGACCGGAAGGCAGTGCAGGCCGCCATCCAGCAGCTCGAGGCGGGCGTCTCGTCGCTGTCGCGCAACCAGCGCTTTGATCTCGCGCGAGCCGCCAGCCATCGCTGAGAGCTCAATCCCTAATCCCGAATCCCGAATCCCTGATCCTCGAATCGTCGAATCCCTGATCCTTGAATCAAGGAATCCGTGAATCGAAGGTCTGAAGCCGTGAAGCCCTGAAGCCCTGAAGCCTTGAAGCCCCTGAGCGCCCGAAGCCCGACCCTACGGCTTTGGTACCCTCAGCGTGGCACTGATCATCGCGCTGCCGCTCAAACCGTAGATCAACGTCAGCGGGTGCAGCGTCGCCGGGCCGAGGCGCGTGGCCCCGAGCCACAGCGCATCCTCGATCCTTCCGAGATACACCGCGATCCCGAGCAACAGCACGATCACGACGCTGCTGGGAATCGGTGTTCCTTCGAAGTACTTCACCTTGCCGGTTTCGCTGTCCGCCAGCGCTTCTGCCGTGACGTTGAAGCGCGCGAGCCGGCTGACGCCGCAGACGACGAAGTAGGTGAGGATCAACATGTCCCAGCCCCCGCGCATGCCCAGCGTGAAGCCGAGGACCGCGGGCGCAACGCCGAACGAAATCACATCGGAGAGCGAATCGAGATCGGCGCCGAGCCGTGACTGTCGCCTGCGATTGAGGCGCGCGACGTAGCCGTCGAGGACATCACAGACGAGCGCAAGCGGCAGGAGAAGAAAGGCGGTCCACAGGAACCGGCCGTTGCCCGTCGCCAGGAAATCCAGGCAGAGAAAGATCGCGATCGTCCCGCACGCGGCGTTGCCGATGGTCAGCGCGTCGGCCGGTGTGTACGACCGCAGCATGGATAAGTGGCGCGGGGGTGCCTGCATCAGCGATAGAGTAGGCGAAGCGGGCGCTCGGTGCACGGCGGTTCTCGAATTGCCAGAATTGCCACAATTGCCAGAATTGCCGTCACACGGGAACCAAATCCTCGAGGGAAATAAGCGGTCATGAGTTCGTCGAAAAGGCCAGCGTGACGTGACGCATCTCAACTGGAACTGGATCACTCTGGAGCTCACGGTCCCGCCGATTGTCGCGTTCCTCGCGGCGCTCCCGTTCTGGCGGAAGGGAGGCATGATCTTCGGCAACATCGCGGGCACCGCGATCATTTTCGGCACGGCGTTCGCCCTGATCATGCGCGAGTACGTCGAAATCGATCGCACGGTCCAGGCGTGCCTGGAAGCGGGCGAGCCTTGCTGGCCGGTGCCGAGCGAGTTCACCCGCTTTGCCATCTACGCGTTCATCGGCCTCGCGGAGGTGTTCGCGCTGTTCTCGCTCAGCCTCGTCTTCGAGAAGAAGCTGCGAGACCGCGACTATGCGCCGGAATGGCGTTGATCATGCGGCGGCCGAAGACGCCGATGCACGCATCGCGTAGGTGACACCCGCGGCGACCGCGGTTCCCGTCAACGCCACCAGCAGCGCCCTCTGCAACCGCCCAGTCTGCCGCGCGGTCCGGACGCGTCCCCCTTGCAGCGCGGGCACATCGTCTGGAGTGTCGTGACGCTCGAGGTTGTCCTCGACCGTGGCGACGCCGCGCACGCGCGCAATTGCCGCGAGCGCCGCATCGGCTTCGCTCGTCAGCACCGGCCCCGTCAAACCTACACACCCATCGTGCAGAACCGACACGTCGATCGCGCGAGGATGCGACACGACCCATCCAAGTTCGGCTCGGACGCGCTCGATGAGCTTGCGCGCATCCGGCCTGCTCTGGTCGAGCATGACGCGAAGAGTTGCCGTCGTCCCACGGGCGCGATTCGCCACGTCGCGCCTCAGCGCATCCAGTTTGTCCGTCGTCTTGTTGCCTGCCTTTGCCGCCCTATCGCGGATCAGCGCGCGACGGCGGCCGCCTCGATCCGGATCCACCAGGAACATGGTACCGGCGCCGATGGCGACGCCGGCGAGCAACGCCACATCCTTCCTCACGGTTGTCCTCCCACTAGCCCGTCGGTTCCGCTGCCGCCTGTCCTCGATCCCCACCTCGGTCCCATACCCAAACGCACCGAACCCACGGACCCGAGTCTGTCGAGCAACGCGTATGCCCGCACCCCTCACTGCGCCTGAGTTAGGATGCTTCGCAGACAAATCTCCTGTCCGCCGTAGCCCGAGGGCGAAAGCGGAGCGAGGTGCCGAATGGATCGACGCACGTTTCTCACGGGCGTTGTGGCGGGCCTGGCGGCTGGCGCCGCGCCGCGCCCGGCGCGGGCTACCGCGTTCCCCGACACCGCTTACCAATCGCCGCCGTCGCTTGCCGCGCTGGCGTTCAAGCCGTTGCCGCTTGGTTCCATCCGCCCCCAGGGATGGCTCGGGCGTCAACTGCGCATTCAGGCCGACGGCTTGAGTGGCCACCTCGATCAGTTCTGGCCCGACATCGCGGACAGTCAATGGTTCGGCGGCCGCGCCGAAGGCTGGGAGCGCGCCCCGTACTGGCTCGACGGCGCGATCCCGCTCGCTTGGCTTCTGGACGACGCGGCGCTGAAAGCGCGCATCACGGATCGCATCGACTACATCGTTGCGCACCAGAGGCCGGACGGCTGGTATAGCCCATACCCGACCGATGCCGTCGCGAAGCGCTACGACATGTGGGCGATCCTGCTCGCCAACAAGGTGCTGGCGCAATATCACGAAGCGACGGGGAACGCGCGCGTGCTCGACGCTGTCGCCAGGAGCCTGCGCGCGATGTACGAAGGGCTCGACCGGACGCCGCTCTACGCCTGGGGCAAGTTCCGTTGGTTCGAAGGACTCGTGCCGGTGTTTTACGTGTACGAGCGGAGACCTGAGCCGTGGCTGCTCGATCTCGCGCGCAAGCTGCGCGCGCAGGGGGTCGACTACGCCGCGCTGTATGAGACCGACGACATCAAGGTGCCGTCGCCGCGGCGTGGCCTCTGGAAATGGACCAAGCATGTCGTCAACGCGGGAATGGCGCCAAAAGCCGCGGCGCTCAGCTGGCGCCTCGATCGCCGCGAAGCCGACCGTGCGTTCTCACGCGGAATGATCGACGTCCTCGATCGCTACCACGGCCAGGTGACCGGGATGTTCAGCGGCGATGAGTGTCTCGCCGGAAAAAACCCGCTGCAGGGCACCGAGCTTTGCGCGGTGGTCGAGTTCATCTACTCGCTCGAGCACCTGTTCTCCACCTTCGGTGATCCGTTCTTCGCCGATCGCCTCGAGCGTGTCGCCTTCAACGCGCTGCCCGCCGCGATTGCGCCGGACATGTGGTCACACCAGTACGATCAGCAGGTCAACCAGGTGCAGTGCACGATTAATCCGGAGCACGGGTGGTCGTCGAACGGGCCGGAGTCGAACCTGTTCGGCCTCGAGCCGAATTACGGGTGCTGCACGTCGAACATGCACCAGGGCTGGCCGAAGTTCACGTCGCACCTCTGGATGCATACGCCTGATGGAGGCCTCGTCGCCGCTGCCTGGGCGCCGTGCCGCGTCGATACCCACGTCCGCGATGTACCGGTCGCGGTCACCGTCGACACCGGGTATCCGTTCCGCGAATCGATCGCGCTCGCAGTGACCGCCGCACGTGCGGTCCGCTTTCCACTACTGCTTCGTGTGCCGGCATGGGCGGAAGGTGCCCGCGTGCGAATCGGCAGCGGAGCGGAGCAAGCGATGACGCCCGGCACTTTGCACCGCATCGAGCGCGAGTGGGACGGCACCACGAACATCACCATGCGCTTCCCGATGCATGCGGTGATCTCGGTTCGGTACAACGAGGCGATTGCCATCGAACGCGGCCCGCTCGTGTATTCGCTGCGGCTGGGCGAGCAGTGGACTCGCGTGAATGCCGACAAGCCGCACCGCGAGCTTCCGCATGGCGACTTCGAGATACGGCCGACGACGCCGTGGAATTATGGGCTCGTCCTCGACGAGCGGAATCCGGCAGCGAGCGTTCGCTTCGAGGAGCGTCCGATCGGCGATCGGCCGTTCTCGCCCGAGGGGGCCGGAATCATCGCGCGCACGCGAGGACGCCGAATCCCCGCATGGAAGATCGTCCGTGGCTGGGCCGGCGAATTGTCGCCCGCGGACTCGCAGTGGGCGGATCCCTCGGGACCCATTTCCGACCAGCCGGTCGAAGAGATCGAGCTGCTGCCCTACGGATGCACGAATATCCGCGTCACGGAATTCCCGAAAGTGCGCGACGGCTGAATGTCTGGCTTCACGGCTTCAGGGCTCCACGGATTCACCGGATTCACCGGATTCATGGATTCAGCGATTAGGGATTCGCGATTAGGGATTAGGGATTCATCCCTACTCACTCCGCAACGCGATCATCGGGTCGACTGTCGCCGCGCGTCGCGCGGGCAGCGCGCTCGCGGCGATGCCCGCACCGGCGAGCAGTGCCAGGGCTGCCGCAAATGCGCGCGGATCGTTCGGTTCCAGATGGAACAGAAAACTCTTTGCCGCGGAGCTCAGATACCATGCCCCGATGCCGCCGATCGCGAGGCCCGCGGCCACCAGGGCACACGCGTTGGTCAGCACCATCCGGATGACCGCCGCCCGTGTCGCGCCGAGCGCCATGCGGACGCCAATCTCGCGCGTGCGCTGCGCCACAACGTAGGCCATCACCCCATAGATGCCGACCGCTGAAATCACCAGGCCAAGCAGCCCGAACAGTCCCAGCAGCAGCATGTTGAGCCGCCGCTGCGCGACGCGTCCCGCGAGCACTTCCTCCATCGTCCGCACGTTGCGCAGGGGGACGTCCGGCAGCGTGTTCAACACGACTGTCTTCACCTGCGGCAGCACCGCGTACGGGTTTCCGCTCGAGTGTATGAGCAGCTCGCCGAACGACGTTCTCATCTGCGCAATCGGCACGTACGCTTCAGTTCGCGGCTCGATCTCGAGGCTGGACTGATGCACGTCGCCGACGACGCCGACGATCGTGCGATCTTCGTTGATCGTTATCGTGCGGCCGACGGCAGACTCCCCCGGAAAGTATTGCTTTGCCGCTGCCTCGTTGATGATCACGACATTGGGAGCACCCTTGCGATCCGCGGCGGTGAAGAAGCGGCCCGCTTTCAGAGGAATACGCAGCGCCTTGTGGTAGTCGGGCGTCACCCGCCGGAAGCTGATTCCCTGGTCCCCCTGGAGCGTGCGTCCGGGGATCTTGAGATCCTGAATGCTCATGCTGCCGCCGAGCGGCATGCCGCCGGAGATCATCGACGCCTCGAGCACGCCCGGCACATGGCTGATGCGTTCGACGATGTCCGTGAACGCGACGCTGGAGTCGGGCGGAGGCGTGCCCGGGTCCCATCGCGGCGAAACCGACGCGGTCAGCACCTGCCCGGTTTTGAATCCAAGATCGATCCGCATCAGCGCGACGAAGCTGCCGATGAACAGCGATGCGCCGACCAGCAGTACGACGGCAAGCGCGACCTCCACGACCACCAGCGCGCTGCGCAGACGCTGACGCCCCGCACCAGCGGTACCGCGGGCGCCGTCTTTCAATGCGTTCGCCAGATTGGGCTTCGAAAGCTGAAGCGCGGGAACGATGCCGAACAGGATGCCGGTGGCGATCGCGACGACGGCGGCCGCGGCAAAGACACGGAAATCGACGGCGATGGCGGTGATCCGCGGCAGGTTTTCCGGCATCGCGCTCTTCAGCACGCGCACCGCCCACATCGCGAGCACGATGGCGCAGGCGGTGCCGGCGATCGAGAGCACGAGGCTCTCGACCAGCAGCTGGCGGACCAATCGCCAGCGCCCGGCGCCGAGTGCCGCGCGGATGCCGATCTCGCGCTCCCGCGCCGTCGCCCGCGCGAGCAGAAGATTGGCGACATTCGCGCACGCGATCAACAGGACGATGGCGACAGCGCCGAGCAGCAGCAGCATCCAGGACTTCGTCCGTGAGCCGACGAGGTGATCGCGGAGCGGCCGCACTCCCACGAAATTGTCCTTGTTCCACTCGGGGTTGGCTTTCTGAATCGCCACGGCGATCTGATCCATCTGTGCTTGCGCTTGACGGAGCGAGACGCCCGGCTTCAGGCGCGCGATGGTCTGGAGATACATGCTGCGGCTGTGCGGATCGCGGATCCGCTCGTCGGACGGAACCACGTAGGGCACCCACAATTCAAATGGGCGAGCAAACCCGACCGGGTATTCGAAACCCGGCGGCATGATGCCGATGACTTCGTAGGCGGTGTTCTGGAGCGGAATGGTGCGCCCGATGATGCCGGGGTCGCCGCCGAATCGGCGCCGCCAGAGTCCGTCGCTGAGGATCACGACCAGGTGGCGGCCGTCGACCTCGTTCTCGGTCGTGAACGGCCTGCCGAGGGCGGGTTGCACGCGCAACACCGTGAAGAACTCGGAGGTCACCCGCTCGGTCCGCAGGTCTTCCGGCTCCGCTCCCGGCTCGCGCAGCGTGAACGATCCCCCCGCGATGGTGGCCATGGATTCGAACATCTGCTGCTGCGCTTTCCAGTCGAGGTAGTTCTGCGGCGCGGCGCTCGAGATCGCATCGGGATCCCGCGTTGGATCCGCTGTCTTCCCCGGCGGCCGCCGCTCACCAACCGCCACGAGGCGGTCGTGCTCGTCGAAGGGCAGGCCTCTAAGCACGACCGCGTCGACGACCGAGAAGATGGCTGTGCTGGCGCCGATGCCCAGCGTGAGGACGACCAGCGCCACGGCGGTGAAGGTCTTCGAGGAGTTCAGCGACCGGATGGCCGCCTTGAGTTCATCGCGCATAGCCGTTTGACGCAGGAGCCTGCGCGAGGGTTGTGTAATATCTCCCGCATGAACTTTCCACTGGACCTCCGTTTCAAGCTGCTCGCCATCGCCTCACGTCTGGCGGTAAGGGACGCGCGCGGCGAACTGGTGTACTACGTCAAGCAGAAGGCATTCAAGCTGAAAGAGGCGGTGACGGTCTTTGCCGACGAGGAACAGACGCGGCCTCTTTACTCGATCAATGCCGATCGCATCCTGGATGTCTCGGCGCGATACCGGATTACCGATCCCGGCGGCACCGAGATCGCCGTCGTCCAGCGGCAGGGGATGCGCTCGATCTGGAGGGCGCACTACCAGATTCAGCAGGGTGGGAGGGTTGCGTTCGTGATTCGCGAGGAGAACCCGTGGGTCAAGGTCGCGGACGCGATCGTCGACGGCATTCCGATCCTCTCGCTCTTCGCGGGCTACATGTTCCACCCGGCCTACCTGGTGTCGCGTGGTGAAGGGGAGACGCCGATTCTCCGGGTCGTCAAGCGGCCGGCGTTTCTCGAAGGACACTTCCAGATCGACGCGGTCACGCCGCCGCCGGCGGAATCGCTCGACGCGGTCATCCTCTCCGTGGCGATGATGGTGCTCCTGGAGAGAGCGCGAGGGTGAGCGGAGACGTCCTCCTTTCCGGCCTGCGCGACGCCATTGACGTGCTCGAACGGCTGGGCAGCGATTGGCGCCTCTTCGAGCAGCTGCCTCCCGAAGATCGGCAGCGCCTGCACCGCGCGATCGCGCGCGCGCACGAGCCGGATCCGGCGGCGCGGCGGAGGCGCGCACGGGTGCGCCGGGTCCAGGCGCTCGAGCGTGAGCACCTGGCGCTGCATGAAACGGGAATCCGCGCGCTTCGCCGCCGTCCGGTATTCACCACGCCCAACGTAGCGATCCCCGAGGAACCACCAGCGGCGCCCGCATACGCGGCGGATTCGCGTATCTGCTATACGTGCAAGGCCGCGTACACGCAGATCGATCATTTCTACGACCAGTTGTGCCTCGGCTGCGCCAAGTTCAACTTCGAGAAGCGCACGGAGCTTGCCGATCTGCGCGGACGCGTCGCCTTGCTGACCGGCGGGCGGGTGAAGATTGGCTACCAGGCGGGCCTGAAGCTGCTGCGCTGCGGGGCGCACGTGATCGTGACGACGCGGTTCCCGCGCAACTGCGCCTCTCGGTACGCACAGGAAGCCGACTTCGACGAATGGAAGGATCGCCTCGAGATTTTCGGTCTCGACCTCCGGCATGCTCCAAGCGTCGAGGGGTTGTGCCGCGAACTCGTCTCCACGCGAGAGCGGCTGGATTTCATCGTCAACAACGCCTGTCAGACGGTCCGTCGCCCGCCGGAGTTCTACGCACACATGATGGCGGAGGAGATGGGGACGCATGCGCTGCTCGGCGCCGCGCCAGCCGCGTTGCTATCGCAGGTGCGACTGGCGCCGGAAGATCTCGTCGATCAGAAACATCTGTTCCCTGAAGGGCTGCTCGACGCGGATCTGCAACAAGTGGACCTGCGGGGTCGGAATTCATGGCGGCTGCTGCTGGCTGAGGTCTCGACGGTCGAGCTGCTCGAAGTGCAGCTGGTCAACGCGATCGCGCCGTTCATCATCAACGCGCGGCTCAAGCCGCTGCTGCTCCGAACGCCCGGCCGCGACAAGCACATCGTGAACGTCTCGGCCGTCGAAGGACAGTTCTACCGCACCGCCAAGACGACGCGCCATCCGCACACGAACATGGCGAAGGCGGCGCTGAACATGATGACGCGGACGTCGGCGACCGATTACCACAGCGACGGCATTCACATGAACAGCGTCGACACGGGATGGATCACCGATGAGGATCCGGTCGAGATCGCCGCGCGAAAGACCGCCGAACAGTGCTTCCATCCGCCGCTCGACATCGTCGACGGCGCCGCCCGGATACTCGACCCGATCATCAGCGGCATGAACACGGGCGAGCACGTATGGGGGCAGTTCCTGAAGGACTACCGGCCGACGGCATGGTGAACTGATGCGCTTACCGACACTGCTCGTCCTCGGGTTTACGGTCTTGTGGGGCCCGCCGCTGTCGCGGGCCGTACAGAATCCGCCCGCGCCTCCAGTGCAGTTCCCTCCGCTCGGTCATGGCCTGAACGACGCTGAAAAGGCCGCACTGCAGGCCAAGGTCGACCAGTTGGCGCTGAAGGTCGCCGCCCTGAAGACACAGTTTCGAAGCGCGCCGATGTCGGATCGCATCGCGGACGTCGAGGTCTACCTCGACGCCGTGCGACGGCCGCTCAAGTACGACGAGCGCCTTTACGCGCCGAAGAACATCAGCCCGCTCGACTACGCGCTGCAGACAATCGCGACCGGCACCGAACGCGCCAATCGGCTGACGAAAGGCGAGACGCCCTGGATGACCGAGGCCGGCGTGCGCGGCTTCTACTCACGCATCGACGGCTCCGCGCAGCCCTACATCCTGACGATGCCGGAGTCGTACGACCCGTCGGCCAAGCGCGAGTATCGGCTCGACATCTTCATGCACGGCCGCGACGACCAGGTGCTCGAGCAGCAGTTCATGACCAAGTCGATCGGCGGCTACACCTCGAAGCCGCTCGGAGCGGGTCCCGATCGCTTCATGCTGCAGCCGTACGGGCGCTACAGCAACGCCAGCCGCTTTGCGGGCGAGACGGATGGCCTCGAAGCGATCGCGTCCGTCATGAAGGCGTACCCAATCGATCGCAATCGCATCGTGATGAGCGGCTTCTCGATGGGCGGGGCATCGGCCTGGTCCTACACGGTGCACTTCGCCGACCGCTGGGCAGCGTCCGCGCCCGGCGCCGGATTCACCGAGACCGAAGTGTTTC
>JBKPLP010000145.1:0-25870 GCA_046731735.1 Acidobacteriota bacterium | reverse complement strand
CGATGCGGTCTTTCATCGCCTGGAAGAGCGCGAAGCTCTCCTTCTTGTATTCCACCAGCGGGTCGCGCTGGCCGTAGCCGCGCAGCCCGATGCCTTCCTTCAGATGGTCGAGGCTGTAGAGGTGATCCTTCCACTGCGCATCGACGATCTGCAGCATGATGTCGCGCTCGACGCGGCGCAGAATCTCGGTCGGGACGATCTTTTCTTTCGCCTCGAAGCGGGCCAGGATCGGCGCCCACAGCGCGTCGGTCATCCCTTCGGCGCGAAGGCCGTCGAGGTCGATGGCGTCGAGTTCGTCGGCTTCGAGCCCGTAAATCTCGACGACGGCCTGCTTCAACGCGTCGATGTCGTGGTCTTCGGGGTCGACTTCCTGTCCCGCATACCGATCGACCGTGCTGTCGAGGAGCTCCTCGGCCAGCGTCAGCAGGTATTCGCGGCTGTCGACCGACTCCTCGTCGGTGATGTGGATTTTGCCTTCGAGCAGCTCGCGGCGCAGCGCGTAGATCGCCTCGCGCTGCTTGTTCATCACGTCGTCGTATTCGAGGAGGTGTTTGCGGACGGAGAAGTTCTGCGCCTCGACCTGTTTCTGAGCGCGCGCAATCGCGTTGGTCACCATCTTGTGCTCGATGGGAACCCCTTCTTCCATGCCGAGGCGCTGCATCAGGCCGGAGATCCGGTCCGACCCGAAGATGCGCATCAGGTCGTCTTCGAGCGACAGATAGAATCGCGATGAGCCGGGATCGCCCTGGCGGCCGGCGCGGCCGCGCAGCTGATTGTCGATGCGGCGCGCCTCGTGCCGCTCGGTCGCGATGATGTGCAGGCCGCTCAACGAGACGACCTCGTCGTGCTCGGCATCCGTCTGCTTCTTGAACGCCGCGTAGATGCGTTCGTACGCGGCGCGGGCGACCCGGTAGAAGCTGTCGAGGTGATAGAAGTAGACCCAGTCCTCGTCGTCGACGAACTTTTCCTGACCTTTCGGCAGCTTCTCGGCGATCTCTTCGGCAAGCGTCTGCTGCCGCGCCATGAACTCAGGATTGCCGCCGAGGAGGATGTCGGTGCCGCGGCCGGCCATGTTGGTGGCGATCGTGACGGTGCCCTTGCGTCCCGCCTGGGCGACGATTTCCGCTTCCTGCGCGTGGTATTTGGCGTTCAGCACGACGTGCCGGATGCCGCGCAGCTTCAGCAGCTTCGACAGCCGCTCTGACTTCTCGATCGACACCGTGCCGACGAGAGCGGGCCGTCCGACCTGCTGCTTCTCGATGATGTCGGCGACGATGGCTTCGTACTTCTCGCGCTCGGTGCGGTACACGGTGTCGGGCTCTTCGACCCGGCGCAAGGTACGGTTGGTCGGAATGACCATCACGTCGAGCTTGTAGATCTTCGCGAATTCCTCCGCCTCGGTGTCGGCGGTGCCGGTCATGCCGGAGAGCTTGCCGTATTTGCGGAAGTAGTTCTGGAAGGTGACGGTTGCGAGCGTCTGATTCTCGCGCTCGATCTTCACCTCGGGGTGGTTGGTGTTGTGTTCCTTGGCTTCGACGGCCTGATGCAGCCCGTCACTCCAGCGGCGTCCCGGCATCAAGCGGCCGGTGAACTCGTCGACGATCACCACCCCGCCGTCCTTCACCATGTACTCGACGTCCAGGTGGAACAGCGTGTGCGCGCGCAGTGCCTGGTTGATGTGGTGCAGGATCCGCATGTTGACGGGATCGTAGAGCCCGTCGCTCCCCGGCACGAGGTGATGGGCGAGCATCTTCTCGGCCTTGGTCATCCCGCTTTCGGTGAGCGTGACGGTCTTGTGCTTCTCGTCGACGATGTAGTCGCCCGTCTTCTCGAGCTCCTCACGCTCTTCCGCCTTGACGTCCCCCTTCGTCGTCGCACCCCGCGCCAGGCGCGGGACGACGCGATCGACTTCGTAATACAGCTCGGTGGATTCTTCGGCGGGTCCGGAGATGATGAGCGGCGTCCGCGCTTCGTCGATCAGGATGCTGTCGACTTCGTCCACGATCGCGAAGTGATGCCCGCGCTGCACGTACTGCGCGAGGTCGAACTTCATGTTGTCGCGGAGATAGTCGAAGCCGAACTCGTTGTTGGTGCCGTAGGTGATGTCCGCCGCGTAGGCGACCTGACGCTCCTGGTCGTTGAGATCGTGCTGGATGACGCCAACCGTCATTCCGAGGAACCGGTAGAGGCGTCCCATCCACTCCGAATCGCGGCGAGCCAGGTAGTCGTTGACGGTGACGACATGAACGCCTTTGCCCTCGAGCGCGTTGAGGTACGCGGGGAGGGTCGCGACGAGCGTCTTACCTTCACCGGTCTTCATTTCGGCGATCTTCCCGCGATGCAGGACGACGCCGCCGATGAGCTGGACGTCGAAGTGGCGCATGTTCAACACGCGCCGGCCGGCTTCGCGCACTACCGCGAATGCTTCGGGCAGGACGTCCTCGAGGGTCTCGCCGTTGGCGAGGCGGGCGCGGAACTCGACCGTTTTGCCCCGCAGCTGGTCGTCGGAGAGCTTCTCGATCTCCGGTTCCTTGGCGCTGATTTCCGCGACGATAGGGCGCAGCCGCTTCAGGTCACGCTCGTTCTGCGTGCCGATGACTTTCGCCAGGAGAGTATCAACAATCATCAGAGGCGAATCGAATCAGGATATCTAACGATTGTACATCAGCATCCGCGTGCTCGGGTGCTAAGGGTGGCGAGGGGTGCCTAGGGGTGCGAGGTGTTAAGGGTGCGGTTCCTACTGCTCTGCGAGCAGCTTCATGGGATTGGTGAGCTTGCCGTTCAACAGGATTTCGTAGTGAAGGTGAGCGCTGGTCGAACGGCCGGTCGAACCGACGTAGCCGATCACGTCGTCGCGATGCACGGTCTGACCTGAGATGACGGCGAACCGCGAAAGGTGCCCGTAGCGTGTCGTGATGCCGAAGCCGTGATCGACCTCGACGAGATTGCCGTAGTTGCCACTCTGCGCGGCCACGGCGACGATGCCGTCGGCGGTCGCGTGGACGGGTTCGCCGTAATCAGCGGAAATGTCGAGTCCCGGATGGAAATCCGGACCGCCGGTGAACGGGTCGCGCCGGTTCCCGAAGGGGGACGACAGCCAGCCAATCACGGGCCAGATGGACGGCGTCGCGGCCGCCAGCGCCTGCCGCCGTTCGACGCCATTTCGCACCAGGTCCAGGCGATTTTCGATCGCGCCGAGAATGTCGCGCAGCGCGCCGAACGTGGTGTCCGCGACCATGCTGCCGAGCCCGGGCGCGGCTGCCGCGCCGACGGCGCCGCCCATGGCGCGTGACTTCACAATCGGGGGCAGGTGGTCCATCGCGCGGCTGGCATCGGGATCGAGCGCAGCCTGGACGCCGAGGGCGTCGATGGCTTTCTGGAGGGACGACACCTGGCCTGCGAGCTCGCCTGTCGCGTTCCGGTAGCTCGCGTTTTCGAGCTGAAGGGCGACGTTGGTGCGTTCGAGGTCGCCGATCTCGGTCCTCGCACTCCACCGGGCGCCAAGGCCCACGAGCACAGGCAGCGCAAACACCCCTGCGACCGCGGCAAGCGTCGGCCACAGCGAGATGGTGAAGCGCCGCACCACTCCCGATGTGCGGTCAGCGACAATGAGCGAATAGCGCCTCGAGCCCAAAAGCCTCCAATGAACGGTGGAACCGGAACTGTACCATAAGTACCGCCCTCGATGGAAGCCTTTCAGTTACACAGGTTTAGCGACAGATCTGTGCGGGTGTGCGGTCCGTGTGCGCCTTGTTGCCAGGACGCCCTTCCGCCGCCACTTCCGTTCATGTTACCAACAATAGGTCTCAGCGCCTTCTGCGGGTCCTGGCACCGGGCAGCCCCACTCCGCCCGCACGCCGAAAAACGCATGTCACAGCAGACGATGCGCGGCTCGAAGCGAGGCGGCGCCGACCCCCTGGACGCGTTCGTCGTTGCGGCCATCTGCTCGAGTCAATCGCTTCTGAACTGAAGGGCCTCCGCGAGGTGTTCGGCGCGAACCGCTTCGTCGCCGCTGATGTCCGCGATTGTGCGTGCCACGCGGAGCAGACGATCGTGTCCACGCGCAGTGAGGGAGAATTTCGTCAGTGCGGCGTCTAGCAGCCGAGAGGCCATAGTACTGAGACGCACGTGTTTGCGTAGGTCGCGACCCTGCAGTCGCGAATTCAGCAGACCGCCGCGAGTTAGCTGGCGGTCTCGCGCGGCGACGACTCGCGCACGAATTGTCGCGGAATCTTCGCCGCCTGCCGCCTCGCTCAAATCGCGAGTGGGCAATGCGGTTAGACCAACGCTGAGATCCATGCGATCCCGGAGGGGGCCCGACAGGCGCGTGTGATACCTCGCAATCTGTTGTGGCGTACAGCGGCATCGGCGCATTTCGTCACCGTAGTAGCCGCACGGGCACGGATTCATTGCGCCGACCAACATGAAGCGAGAGGGAAACACGGCAGTGCGAGAGGCCCTCGAGATTCTCACGACCCCTTCTTCCATCGGCTGGCGCAGCACTTCGAGTACGTGTCTGCTGAATTCACCCATTTCATCGAGGAACAGCACCCCGTTGTGCGCCTGGCTGATCTCGCCGGGGCGAGGAATCGAACCGCCACCTACGAGGCCGATATCCGAGATGGTGTGGTGCGGTGCACGGAACGGTCGCTGCGAAACGAGACCGCTGCCCGCCGGAATCAATCCGGCGACAGAATGGATGGAGGTCACTTCTAGAGCCTCCTCGAACGTCAGCGGCGGAAGAATCCCGCTGACGCGCCGCGCAAGCATCGTCTTGCCTGCGCCGGGAGGGCCGACCATCAGCGTGTTATGTCCCCCCGCCGCCGCAATCTCGAGCGCCCTGCGCGCGAGCAGCTGCCCGTGGACATCTGCGAAGTCCCCCTCGCCAGGGTGTGGCGCTGCCGGCGCTGCCGGCGGGCCCTCGGCCTCGGACTGCCTGAATGCGGCCGGATCGTTCAGCGCGGTTACGGCCTCGCGCAGAGAACGCACCGCGAATAATTCCAGACCTTCGACAACCGCCGCTTCGGCTTGATTCGGGCGGGGAAGCAAGAGACTGCGAAACTGCTGCTGACGGGCGGCAGCGGCAATCGGCAGGACCCCACGCGCCGAATGGATGCCCCCGTCGAGCGAGAGTTCACCAAGCAGCATCGTGTCCTCCACATTGCGTCGGGTGACCAGACCTGATGCCGCGAGTACTCCGAGCGCAATCGGAAGGTCGAACAGTGATCCCGCTTTCCGAATATCGGCGGGGGCGAGATTTACTGTGATTCGGTGCGATGGGTAGTCGTAACCGGAGTTGCGAATTGCGCTTTTCACGCGATCACGACTTTCGCGCACCGATGCGTCCGGCAATCCGACGAGAGTGAAGCCCGGAAGCCCGAATGAAACGTCGACCTCGACGTTCACCGTACACGCCTCGATGCCGTAAACGGCAGCCGTTTTCATGCACGCGAGCACTCGATCGCTATTGCAAGTTCGGGTGCGGCGAAAATGCTTCGAAATTTGGTGGAATGGCGCGCCGCCGACGCAGTTTCAGCGATACGTCTCGGGGGATGTGGTAGAGGAAATTGCGCCGTCAGTTCCCGCTACGCATTCGCCCGGTCTCGTCGCCGAGGATCCCGCCGATGAATACATGCACGCGGGTGGCGCCAGGCGGGGCCGTCCCGCTCCGACCGCACGCCGTCTCCCGTGACGAGCGTTTTTCGCGCGTGCGGGCGGAGTGGGGCGGCGTGGTGCCAGGTCCCGCGAAAGTTGTTGCACACAATATCCGCGGGTGGCGCCGGCGGGTCGCCCCGCTTCGAGTGCCCGGACGCGTAAAGAATCGCCGGATTGAATTACCGGAAGATCTTCAGGCGTGCGCCGGCGGTCAGGGCATTGCCGTGCATCTTATTCCAACTCTTGATCTTAGCGACCGTCGTGTCGAAGAGGTCGGCGATCGACGAAAGCGTGTCGCCGCGCTTGACGCGATAGACGATCGAGGTCGGCGTGTGCTGCGACGTAGCGGGCACGGCGGCCGTGCCGCTGAAGGATCGCGATGCGACTTCGGAGGGCACGGGACGATCGCTACGCGACGCGAGTATGGTCGCGGGCGCGCGCGGGATGATCAGCTCCTGGCCGCCGCTGACGCGCGACTTCACCGACAGATTGTTCGCCTGGGCAAGATCGACGCGGCTGACACTCAGCTTGCGCGCGATGGTCGACAGCGTTTCGCCCTTCTTGACGGTGTACCACTTCAACGCGGTCATATCCGCGGGCGTCGCGTCGGCAAGCCGCGATTGGAATTTCTCGCCGGTCCCCGCTGGGACCTTCAATTCGAAGGTCGGATATTTCACCGGCGTGGTCCAGCGCCGCAGCTGGGGATTGAGCGCCTGAATCTCGTCGATCGAGGTGCCGGTCCATTCCGCGACGCGACGCAGGTCGATCGCTCGCGGCACCGTCACCTTGTCATAGGCAAGCGGATCGTGCGCCACGATATCGAACCCATACTGCGCCGGGTTTTTCGCCACGATGATCGCCGCGAGAATCAGCGGAACATATTCCCGGGTCTCTTTCGGCAGATATCGCGACGACTGGGCGAGCTCCCAGAAATCTTCGGTGCCGGAGCGCTTGACCGCGCGCTGCACGCGGCCGAGACCGCCGTTGTAGGCCGCCAGCACGAGGTTCCAGTCGCCATCGAACAGTTTATTGAGCGTCTTCAGATACTTCGCCGCCGCCAGGGTCGCCTTCTCGGGATCCGACCGCTCGTCGATGAACCAGTCGTGGTGCAGGCCGTTCTCGAGCGCCGTGGCCCTCATGAATTGCCAGGGGCCCTTGGCGCTCGCCTTCGACACGGCGTTCGGCTTGAAGCCGCTCTCGATGATCGGAATGTACGCCAGGTCCAGCGGGACTCCTTCGGCGCGGAACACGCTCTGGATCATCGGCAGGTATTTCGTCCCACGAGTGAGACCGTCCTGGATGAAATCACGCAGCCGCCCCTGGAACAGCTCGACGTACGAAAGTACTTTGGCGTTCTGCGGAATGGGGATGTCGTGCGCGGTGGACGCAAGATCCTGCTTGACCGCTTCGGTCGTCTGCGCATCGGCGTCGGGCTTGGGGAACGTCGCAATCTTCAGCAGCTCGTCGATCGAGGCGGGCTCCCCCTTCTTCTCCGCAAACCCGTCGCCCTGCGAGAGGGCGGTCAGCTCGTACGCGTTGATGCGATCAATCATCCGATCGAAATGCTCGCGCATCCGCGAGTCCGTTCGTGCGCCGTACGGGGACTCGAGGAGCACGTCGATCGCCAGGTCGAACTCGACCCGCGCGCGGTCAAGGTGTCCGGCCTTCAGCTCACGTTCGCCGGTCTGGAAGTGGGTCCTGGAAGTGTCAATCAGCGTCGCGACGGGATCGGGCGGTTCAGGAGCAACGACGGGCGCAGGAACCTTGGCGGGAGGCTTGGCGGTCGGCTGGATCTGAGGCTTGGAATTCCCGCCGCACGCGACCGTCATCGATGCAGCGACAGCAATCGTTGACAGCCATGTTCGTGTCGTCATGCTGGGCGCTCCCGCAGGGAATCCTGGCATACGCATGAGCCGCGGCTCTGCAAGCCGAATGCCCTGTTGAGGTCGATCCGTGTCGACCGTAACCGGTCTAAACGTGGCCCCGCCCACTCCAGCTCGTGAGAAGCGGACGAACACCTGTCAAATTGCTGGGGCGAAAAGCATAGCAGTACGAGCCGGCCAGGTCAACACTAACCCGAGCGTGCTCAACAATAAGGAGCAGTCGAAGCTCCGCATCAGCGCGGCCACGCCGCCTGGATGAAGATGCGATGCTCCTCGGCGAGGTCGCGCGCAGCAGGTGTCACGATAGTGCGCTCGCCGATTACAATTTTGCGGCCTTGCCGGATTGCTTGGCGCACGTCGTCTTCGCAGACGAAGTCCGCAACTTTTTCACTGCCACCGGCCAGATTTGCCGGGGGCCCCGATTCCGGCGCCGGCCGTGTGGCTTCGTCGGGGGGTTTCGGCAAGACTGAGGCTGCGGCGCTGTCAGCGCCGGTCGGTACCGTCTGGAGCCCCCCACCGGGAGGCACGTAGCCTCGCGAGGCGAGGAATTCATCGATCCTGCGCGCAAGCGGCGCGGCGGGGATCCCGCCGGGCACCCGCGGCGGAGGGGGGGCTTTCGGTAACGCCGCGGCCCCGCCGGCAGCCGTCGTCTCGCGTCGAACAGGCAGGGGGTTCGTTTCGTAGGCGAGCCGTTTGATGTTCAGCAGATGCATCGGCGAAATGTTGTCGGACGTAATGTTTCCGCCCCAGCCGCCGCAGCCCAGTGTCATCGATGGATCGAGTCCGGTGGTCAATCCGATCGACCCAAGAGTCGTCGGTGTGTTGACGACGATGCGAAACGCCGGCTTCTTGAGGCCGAACTCCAGAATGATGGCATCGTTGCGCGAGTGGATCGACATGGTGTGACCCATGCCGCCGTAGCGCAGGATCTGCTTGCAGCGCTCACATCCCTCCCGCCAGTCGTTGACGACGTAAAAAGACAGGACGGGACACAGCTTTTCGATCGAGAGGGGGTAGTCGCGACCGACGCCGGCGAGCTCGGCTATGAGCACACGTGTCTCGGAGGGGACGTTGAGACCCGCCTGCTGAGCGATGTAGGTGGCCGGCTTTCCGACCAGTTTCGGATTGGGCAACCGCTGCGGTGTCACCAGGAGCCGGCCGACGGCGTCGATCTCCGACGCCGACATGAAGTAAGCGCCGTTGGCCACGAACTGCCGCTTCACTTCATCAACCAGGGACGCATCGCAGACGACGGAGTTCTCAGACGAACAGAGCAGCCCGTTGTCGAAAGTCTTTCCGGTCACGATGTCGCGCACCGCTTTGGGCACGTCGGCGCTCGATTCGATGTACGCGGGCGCGTTGCCAGGGCCGACGCCATATGCGGGTTTACCGGCACTGTAAGCGGCGCGAACCAGTCCCATCCCGCCGGTCGCGAGGATCACCGCCGTCTCGCGCGCTTTCATCAGCTCCTGAGTGCCTTCGAGCGTGACCGTCCCCATCCAGTTGATTGAACCGTCAGGGGATCCGGCGCGCCGTGCCGCGTCGTTCATGATTTCGGCCACGCGGGTGATACATCGGGTCGCAGACGGGTGAGGGCTGATGACGATCGGGCACCGCGCTTTGAGCGCGATCAGAATCTTGTAGATCGCGGTCGAGGTCGGATTCGTCGAGGGGACGATTGCGGCCACGACGCCGAACGGTTCGGCGATTTCGATGACCTTTCGATCTTCCAGCCGCCGGATCACGCCGACTGTCTTCATCGGGCGGATGAACTTGTAGATCTTCTCGGAAGAAAACAGGTTCTTCTGAACTTTGTCGGCGACCACGCCGAAGCCGGTTTCCTCACACGCCAGGCGCGCCAACGCTTCCGCCTGCGGCGTGACCGCCGCGGCCATCGCGTCGACGATGGCGTCGACCTGTTCCTGGGAGAATTCCGCTAGCACAGGCGCAGCATCCTTTGCGCGGCGCACCAGCGAGCGGGCTTCGCTGATTGAGGCGAGATCGCGATCGCTCTGAGCCGTGGGCTGAGCCATGCGTGACCGACGGGAGGACTACGACGCTTTCGCGTCCTTCGACTTCGGAAGGATCTTTTCTACTTCGGTGTGCGGCCTCGGAATCACATGGACCGAGATGAGCTCCCCGACGCGCCGTGCAGCGGCCGCGCCGGCATCGGTCGCGGCCTTCACCGCGCCGACATCGCCTCGCACCATCACCGTGACATACCCGGCGCCGATATATTCCTTGCCGACGAGCACGACATTGGCGGCCTTGACCATGGCGTCGGCCGCTTCGATCGAGCCGATCAGGCCCTTGGTTTCCACCATCCCCAACGCTTCGAGCATCTGATCCTTTCGCCGCGGAGTGAACGCGTGAACGCTAGCATATTGCAGTAGCTCGGACAACTGCGTTAGCATGCGCGCCGTATAGCGTCCGGCCCCGAACCGGCCCATTCCAGTCAACGAGATTCATGCGAAATCCTGTTTCGGTCATGGCGTGCACGGTTGTCACCGTTGCCGCCCTTGCTTTGACCGTGTCCTGCAGCCGAAAAGGCTCGAACGAACCGCCCGTCGCCACTCCGTCGCTCACGTTGAACAAGGACAAAGTTCCGATCGGCAGTCCCGTGAAGCTGACCTACAAGTTCGTGGTGTCGAACGACGCCAACGTGGTCAGCGCACTCAACGCCGCGAATCACTGGGTGTTCGTGCACGTGCTGGATCCAACCGGCGAGCAGCTCTGGACCGAAGATCACTTGCCGCCGACGCCCACTTCGGCCTGGAAGCCGGGGCAGACGATCGAGTACACCCGGACCGTGTTCGTTCCGAACTACCCCTACATCGGCGAGGCGGCGGTCCGGCTCGGGATCTATAACCAGCAGACCGGGAACCGCCTGGCGCTCAGCGCTCAGGAGGTATCGCGGCGGGAGTACCTGGTCGCGAAATTCCAACTGCAGCCGCAGTCGGAAAACATCTTTCTTATCTACAAGGACGGCTGGCACCCGACGGAGGTCGCCAGCGACAACGCGGCGTCGGAATGGCAATGGACGAAGAAGACCGCGACGATTTCATTCAAGAATCCGAAGCGGGATTCCACCCTGTATCTGGAGTACGACGCGCGGACCGACTTGTTCAATCCCCCGCAGCAGGTCACGGTCAAAATTGCGGACCAGACGGTCGGCAGTTTTGCCGCCGACTCGCGCGATCGGAAGCTGGTGACGTTCCCCCTTACGGCGTCGCAGCTTGGGCAGGGTGACATGACGGAGGTGGTGCTCGACATCGACCGCACCTTCGGTCCCGGGGGCTCCGACGAGCGTCAGCTCGGCATCAGGGTCTTCCACGCCTTCATCGAGACGAAATAACTCGGACCGGCGCGGTCCGGGTCAGCCGCAAACTCGGACGAGTTTGGAGGCGCTACACCTCAAGGGGACCGAAAGGGCTGTCCAACAAAGCTCGACTGTAGTGATTCTGGACACCGCGGTCCCTGGGATGTTATGCTAGTCCTCTTTCATGAAACTGAAGGCTGTTGCTCTCCTTCCGGTGGCGACGCTCGCCCTGCTGATTACGGCTGTGCCCGCCTCGGCGGAGATCATATTCCTGACCTCTGGTCGGACCTTGTCGGTCAAGAGTCACGCGATCGAAGGGGAATCGATCATCCTGACGTTGCGCAGCGGCGGCCAGGTCACGTGCGACAAGAACCTGATCGAGAAGATCGAAGCGGATGAAGTCCCTTACGTGGATTCGGACGCTCCGAAACCCTCGGACGTACCCGCCGCGGCCGATCCGCAGGCGGATCGACCGACGCTCGACGGGACTCCCTACGCCGAGCTAATCGCGGCGGCCTCCCAGGCGCACGGCGTCGACCCCATGCTCGTCAGAGCGCTTATTCAGGTGGAGTCCGGGTACCGGCCAAAGGCGCGGTCGCCGAAAGGGGCAGTCGGCCTGATGCAGATCATGCCGGCGACGGCGCGCGAGTACAAAGTGCGCAACCCGTTCGATCCCAAAGCGAACATTGAAGCCGGCGTCAAGCATCTCAGGTCGCTCCTCGAACGTTTCGGCAGAGAGCGCACCGAGCTGGCGCTTGCCGCCTACAACGCCGGACCGGGGGCGGTCGAGAGGTTCAATGGCGTCCCTCCCTACCGGGAAACGCGTAATTACGTCGCCCGCATCCTGGCGCTGGCCGGACTGAAGTAGACGGCCGGCGACGACATCCCTTTTTTATTCGGCCACGGCTCGTTTTTCCCTGTCTAAGTTCAAGAGGGAGCCGCCTCTTGCGACCCCCACTGATATATAATCCGCGTTTGAAACGGCCGATAATGTCCACACAGACAAGATCTTGCGCCGATTTCAGCTAACCACATGGAATTCCGATGCAGGCTCGGCACCCCGGGTGGGGAAATCGTCGAAGGCGTGTACGTCGCTGACAGCGAAGCGCGTCTGAGGCAGGAATTCGAAGAAAAAGGCCTCTACGTCCTGGCGGTTCAACGCGCAGGGCGCGTGGCGCTCGGTTCCCTCAAGGTGCCCCGGCGAAACCGGATTTCGACGCGCGAGTTCCTGGTCTTCAATCAGGAGCTGGCCACGCTGCTCAAGGCCGGGATGCCGCTCGTCCAGTCCCTGGACATCCTCCGCCAGCGCGTTGCGAACCCGCTTCTCAAGACGGTGCTGGACGATGTGTACGGCCGGGTACGGGCGGGGAGCTCGCTGTCCGAGGCATTCGAGGCGCACGGGTCCCTGTTTCCCGGGGTCTACACGGCATCGCTGCTGGCCGGCGAGAAGAGCGGCAGCCTCGAGCAGGTGATTCGGCGCTACGTCGCCTACGTCAAGGTGATCTCCGCTGTGAAGCGGAAGACGGTTTCCGCGCTCGTCTATCCTGCGATCCTTCTCGTCCTCTCCTGCGTGGTCGTCGGAATAATCGTGCTGCGGGTCGTACCCGAGTTCGGTGCGTTCTATCAGCAGTTCGGGCGCGACCTGCCGCTGTCGACCCGGATTATCGTGTCGATCTCGGAGTTCGCGACGGCGTACTTCCTGCTCGTGATGTTCGGCGTCGCGGCGCTGGTCGCGGGAGTCATCGCGTGGCTGAAAAGGCCGGGCAACCGCCGCCGATTCGATAAGTGGATCCTGAGCATCCCCCAGGTCGGGGGAATCGCGCAGAAATTCGGGACGTCCCAGTCCGCGCGCACGCTGGCGACGCTGCTGGGGGGCGGCATCCCGCTCGTGAATGCGATTGAAGTGTCGGCGCGCTCGATCAGCAACCAGTATCTGGCGGGAGAGCTCCAGACCGCGGCACAGCAGGTCCGCGAAGGGCGTGCGCTCGCCCAGGCGATGCTGCAGAGCGGCGCGTTTCCCGACGTCGCGATCAAGATGGTCGAGGTCGGCGAATCGACCGGCGCTCTGCAGGAGATGCTGAATAGCCTCTCGGAGTTCTACGATGAGGAGATCGAAACGAGCCTGACGCGCTTCATTACCGTCGTGGAGCCGGCATTGCTCGTGATCATGGGCATCATCATCGCGGCGCTGCTGCTGTCGTTGTATATGCCGCTGTTCAATTTGTCGTCGATGATTTCGTAATAGCTACCAGCTTCCAGCTACCAGCTACCAGCTTCCAGAATGTGGAGGCGGTAGGCTGGCAGCTGGCAGCTGGTAGCTGGTAGCTGATATGGATGCAAAAGCCACCGCGCAGCCGACCGAAGCCGAACTTTATGCCGACACCGGGCCCGAACCGAATGCTGCCGAGCACGCGGCTGAAGTCGCTCGCGGGAAAAGGCTCGCGGAACGGTATCGCCTCGAATTCGTGGACCTGTCCAAGTTCAACATCGACCACGAGCTGTTCCGCGCGCTGCCCGCCGATCTGATGCTCCGTTACGGGTTCGTACCGTATCGCCGCGAGGGGCATTCACTCGTCATCGTCGTGTCGGACCCGACGGATCTTCCGATGATCGACGAGCTCGCGGTGTTGCTGGCCACACCGATCAAGGTGACGGTCGGAACTCCCTCCGCCATCCAGTCGATCCTCAAGAAGAGCGAGAGCTCGCAGCGCGTCCTCGAGGACGCGACCGAGAGCTTCCAGCTGCAGATCCTGCGGGACGACGAAGGAAACGACGAGGCGCTGACCGTCGAGAAGCTGACGGCCGATGCGAGCCCGGTGATTCGCCTGGTCGACACGACGCTCTACACGGCGATCCAGCGGCGGGCGAGCGACATCCACATCGAGACGCAGGACGACGCCGTCCATGTGAAGTACCGAATCGACGGCGTATTGCAGGCCGCGATGCGGCCCATCGACAAACGCTTCCACAGCACGATCATCTCGCGTGTGAAGGTCATGGCAGAGCTGGACATTGCCGAGAAGCGCGTGCCGCAGGACGGCCGTTTCAAGCTGCGCATGCCGGGCAAGACCATCGACTTTCGCGTCTCGATCATGCCGAGCGTGCACGGCGAGGATGCGGTCATCCGTATCCTCGACAAGGAATCGATCAGCGAGCAGTTTCACGAGCTTCGGCTGGATATCCTCGGGTTTCCCGAGGACGAGCTTCGCCGGTTCCGAAAATACATTGCGGAGCCGTATGGCATGGTGCTCGTCACCGGACCGACCGGCAGCGGCAAGACGACGACGCTGTATGCGGCGCTTTCCGAGATCAAATCGATCGAGGACAAGATCATCACGATCGAGGATCCCGTCGAATACCAGCTGCGCGGCATCACCCAGATTCCAATCAACGAGAAGAAGGGCCTGACCTTCGCGCGCGGGCTGCGATCGATCCTGCGTCACGATCCCGACAAGATCATGGTCGGGGAAATCCGCGACGCGGAGACCGCCCAGATTGCGATTAACTCCGCACTCACCGGACACCTGGTCTTCACGACGGTCCATGCCAACAACGTGCTCGATGTGCTCGGGCGCTTCCTGAACATGGGCGTCGAGGCCTACCAGTTCGTCTCGGCGTTGAACTGCGTTCTGGCGCAGCGGCTCGTGCGGAACATTTGTGTGCACTGCAAACGCCCCGCGAAGATTACGCGAGCGATGCTCGAGGAGTCCGCGCTCGATCCGACGCTCGAGAGCAGCGGCGTGTTCTTCGAAGGAGCAGGCTGCATGGAATGCGGCGGCACCGGCTATCGGGGCCGGACGGCAATCTGCGAGTTGCTCGACCTCTCGGACAGCATCCGCGAGCTCATTCTGGCGCGGCGCCCCACGTCGGAAATCAAGAAAGCGGCGCGCGACGAGGGGATGCGGTTTCTGCGTGAATCCGCCGTGGAGCAGGTGCTCAAGGGCGTGACCACGCTGCGCGAGATCAACAAGGTGACGTTCGTCGAATGAGTCCACTTCCGCGCTGGCTGTCGAGTCGTCCTCCTGCCGCCGCGCTGGAGATCAGCGCGCGCCGCGTGACGCTGGCCGTCGTCGCCGACCAGGGCGGGTCGCGCGTGCTCTCCGGCTATGCGCATGAGGCGCTGCCGGAGGGCGCGGTCGAGCCGGCCTTGAACTCTCCGAACGTCCACGATGCGGCGGCGCTGAGCGCGGCGATCAAATCCGCCCTCGACCGGGTGGCGCCGCGGCCGAAGCGCATCGCGCTCGTGCTGCCCGACATCGTCGGCAAACTTTCGTTGTTGC
This sequence comes from Acidobacteriota bacterium, assembly GCA_046731735.1. GTDB lineage: Bacteria > Acidobacteriota > Vicinamibacteria > Vicinamibacterales > 2-12-FULL-66-21 > JALZOC01. The sequence continues at coordinate 10,733 of JBKPLP010000145.1, read as the reverse complement.
GGTTCGAAAAAATTCCGCCGAAGCCGCAGGACCTGGAGCAGCTGATTCGGTGGCAGGTTCGGAAGGCGGCGCCGTTCAAAATCGAGGACGCGCAGGTCGCGTGGGTTCCGGGAATGAATCTGCCGGAGGGCGGCCGCGAATACATCGTCGTCGTCGCGCGCCGCGATATCGTGGAGAGCTACGAGCGGGCGTGCGAAACCGCCGGGGCGTACCCAGGAATCGTTGATCTCGCCAGCGTGAATCTGATCAATGCGGTGATCGTCACGCAGGGAGCGACGGCGCCTTCGACCGACTGGCTGCTCGTGCACGTCGGCGCCGAGTACAGCACGCTGGCCGTCGTGCGCGGGACCGACGTGATCTTCTTCCGCACGCGCCCGTCGGAACAGGACGAGAACCTCGCAGACCTGGTACACCAGACCGCGATGTATCACGAGGACCGACTCGGCGGCGGCGGTTTCGCGCGCGTTGTCCTTGCGGGCGCGTCAGTGCGCGGCGCGGACGTTGCCGAGCGGCTGCGACGCCAGCTCGAAGAGCGCGTCAGCACCCGTGTCGAGGCGCTCGATTTCCGCGGTGCGGTGGCGCTGCGGGATCGCATCGCGGCGGCGCCGGAGCTGCTCGATAGTCTTGCGCCGGCCATCGGCGTCATCCTGCGGGAACGGGTCGCGTAGTGCTTCGTACCAACCTCGCCACCCGGCCGTTCTATAACGATCGCGCGGTCCACGCCGCCATCGGCGCCGCCGCGGCGGTCCTCCTCGCGATCACCATCCTCAACGTCGTGGCCATCGTGACGCTGTCGCGGCGCAATACCGAGCTGTCGTCGCGCGTGAATGCCCAGCGCGCGGAAGCCGAGCACCTCACGGCCGAAGCGGCGCGGATCCGCCGCAGTATCAACAAGGACGAGCTTGAACTCGTGGTCAATGCGGCGGCGGAAGCGAACGCGCTGATCGATCAGCGGACGTTCTCGTGGACGCAGTTCTTCAACGCGATCGAGTCCACCCTGCCGCCCGACGTGATGCTCTCGGCCGTGCGTCCCTCGTTCAAGGACGGCATCACACACGTCAACATGCTGGTGCTGGGGCGGCGGCCGGAAGACATCGACGAGTTCATGGAGAAGCTGGAGGCGAGCGGATCGTTCGAGGAAATCAACGCCGCGACTGCGGAGAACACCGATGCGGGATTGAAGCGCGCCATGATTGAGAGCGTGTATGTCCAGCAGCCGCCGGAGGAACCTGCGGCGTCGGAGACCAAGCCCGCCGCTCCCCAGACGAGTCCCGCGCCGGCTACACCCGCGCCGGGATCGCCCGCCGCGCCACCGGGCAGGGGAGGACGTCAGTGATCCCGACCCGCCGGGTGTTCGCCGAGAAGCGATCGCTGATCATTCCGCTCATCGTTGCGATCGTCGTCAATCTCGCTCTGTACGCAATGGTCGTGTATCCGCTCTCCAAGAAGGTCGCGGGCGGCGAGGACCAGGCGCGTGCATCGTCGGCAGCGCTCGAGGCAGCCCGGCACGACTATGCCGCCGCGCGGGCGACGGTGGCGGGCAAGGCGCAGGCGGACGAGGAACTGGGCAAGTTCTATACGAACGTGCTGCCGCCGGATAACGGTGGCGCGCGCCGCATCACGTTTCTGCGAATGGAGCAGCTGGCGCGTCAGTGCAACCTGCGGCTCGAACGTGAGACCTCCGATCCGAAGCCGGAGCGCGATAGCCAGCTGGTGAAGTTCACCTACACCGCGTTGCTGTCAGGGGAGTATCGCAACATCCGTCGCTTCATCCATGAACTCGAGAGCGCGCCGGAGTTCCTGGTACTCGAGAACGTGCAGCTGACGCAGGGTGAGGCCGAGAACCGCGGACTGAACGTCAATCTGCAGATCGCAACGTACTTTCGGGCGAACAATGGCGGCTGACGCGTCCTCCAGGTCTTCCGAACGCCCACGCCCGTGGCTGCTCGTGGCACTCGCGATTACGGCAATGGTGGCGTTGGTGTCGTACGTGATGCCGGAAAAGCCGGCCGTATCGTCAGCCCGGCCGTCTAATCCACGAATCCAGGGGCGGGGGAAAGCTACCGCGGCAACCGTGAAACCGGCTGATCTCGATGTGCGCCTCGAGGAATTGAAGCAGCCGCGTCCCGCGGCGCAGCCGAGCGACCGGAACCCGTTCCGGTTCTACGTGCCGCCGCAACCGGCGCCTCCCCCTGCTCCGCACGCGGCTGCGCCGGTGGTTCCGCCGCCCCCCGTGGAACCGCCGCCACCGCCACCGCCGCCGCCTCCGCCGCCGATCCCGCTGAAGTTCATCGGCAAGCTCGAGACGCGCGCCGGAGTCATCGCAGCGTTCAGCGATTGCCGGACGACGATGCGCGGGAAAGAGGGCGACATCATCGACGGGCGCTATCGTCTCGTGAAGATCGGCGTCGAATCCGTCGTGATGGAATATCTCGACGGTCGCGGACGTACGACGATTCGTGAATCCGGGCAGGAATGCGTAGGGAAGTAGCTTAGGCCGCTGGAGCTGTAGCGGAGGCCGGTCAGGTCGGCCAGAATTATGGAGTGCCGGTGTTGAGACACAGGCTGATTGCGGTAATCGTTCTCACCATTTTCGTGTCGGGGTGCACCGCTGCGCGTGCGTACCGCAAGGGATACGAGGCGGCACAGGCGGGCGATTGGGATGGTGCCGTCGCGCATTACACGAAGGCGGTCCAGGAGAACCCGGACCACGCCGAGTACAAAATCGCGCTGGAACGTGCGACTCAGACCGCGGCGCGCGAGCACATCAGCCGCGCCCACGAGCTCGAACAGAAGGATCAGCTCGATTTGGCGCTCATCGAATACCGCCGCGCATTAGAGCTCGACGCCTCGAACCGCCTCGCCGCGGCGAAAGCGACGGAGCTCGAGAAGATCATCCGCGATCGCATCGAAGCGACGCGTGTGAAGCCGCCAATCGAAGCGATGCGCGAGCAGGCACGCCGGGCCAGTACGCAGGTGCTGAGCCCCACGGCACCGGTTCCGGTTGTCAGCTTCGGCCCCAACGCCAGCGTTCGCGACATCCTGAACTTCATCGGGAACGCGACCGGCATCAATGTCACTTACGACCAGCAGTACGCCGACAAAGCGTACACGGTCCGTCTCGAAGATGTGACCCTCGAGCAGGCCCTGCAGCAGATCACCGCCGCAAACCAATTGTTCTACAAGGTGTTGAACCCGAAGACGATCATCATCGTCCCCGATACCGCGCAGAAGCACGCGCAGTACGACGAGCTCGTGATTCGCGTCTTCTACATCTCGCACGCCGATGTGTCGGAGCTGACGCAGATCATCAACACGATTACGCGTATTCCGACCATGGCGGTGCAGCCGACGCTGCTGCCGAGCAAGACGGCCAACACGATTACTGTGCGCGCGACGGCGCCGGTAGTGGACGTGATCGAACGGATCATTCGAGCGAACGACAAGCCGCGCGCGGAAGTCATCATCGACGTACAGATTCTGGAAGTGAACCGGAAGCGGACGAAGGATCTGGGTCTGAACCTGAGCAACTACTCGCTCGGACTGACATTCTCGCCGGAGGTTGCGCCGCCCAACACGTCGGCGACGTTCCCGCCGGCGGTTCCGCCGCCATTCAACCTGAACACGATCTCGCAGGGAATCAGCACGTCGGACTTCTATCTGAGCGTGCCAACGGCGATGGTGCGGTTCCTCGAGAGCGATTCCCGAACGAAGGTGATCGCGAAGCCGCAATTGCGCGGCGCCGAGGGCACGAAGCTGACCCTCAACCTGGGCGATCAGATCCCCGTGCTGTCGACGGTGTTCGGCGCGGCCGCGCCGGGCGGGTTCGCGAGCGTGCCGCAGTCGTCGTTCAACTACAAGGACGTCGGCGTCAACATCGAGATGACGCCGAGAGTCACGTATGAAGGGGAGATCGTCCTCGACGCTTTCATGGTGGAGAGCAGCGCGCTCGGACCCAGCATCAGCGTCGCGGGGCAGGACGTGCCGTCGTTCAGCAACCGCAGGGTCGGCACGAAGCTGCGCCTGCGCGAGGGGGAGTCGACGCTCCTTGCCGGCCTGCTGCGCGATGAGCAGCGCAAGATTCTCACGGGCTTTCCCGGGATCATGAAAGCGCCGATTCTGCGCTCGCTGTTCGGACAGACCACCGACGAGATCAACCAATCCGACATCGTCATGCTTCTGACGCCGCATATCGTGCGAACGCACGAGTTGACCGTGGAGGACCTGTCGTCGATTTACATTGGTACGCAGCAGAACGTGGGACTCGGCGGCCCGCCGCCGCTCATCGCGCCCCAGCCGGTGGAGCCGCCGGCGCTTCCGGCCGCCGCCGCCCCAGGCGGAGCTCCGGCGGGAGCGACACCGCCCGGCACGGTTCCCGGCGTTCCGCGGTCCACGGCGAACCCTGAACCGGGTGTGGCGCCGATCAATCCGCCCGTCCCGCCGGGAACGTCGGCGGTGCCAACGCTGGTGACGCCGCTGCCGACCGCGCCCGGTGCCGCCCCACCGGTTGCGGGTGTGCCCGCGCCTGGAGTTGTCGGACCGCCGACGACACCCGAGACGCCGCCACGCGACATCGCGACCACGCCGCCGGCGCCCGCTGGAGCCGGCGCGCCCAATCCGGCTGCGGCGCAGGTCATCATCACGCCGCCAGGAACGGAATTCCGCGTGGCCGGTGGCCCCTACACGGTCCCGGTCTCGATCAACAACGCGTCGCGCGTCTCGGTGGTGACGTTGACGGTGACGTTCAACCCGAACGTGCTGCGTGTACGCACAACGCAGGACGGCACATTCATGCGGCAGGGTGGAGTCACGACGTCATTCACGCCGCGCATCGATGCGGCCGCCGGACGCGTCGATATCGTCATCACCCGCACCGGTGATCAAGCGGGGGCGTCCGGCGCGGGACTGCTTGCCGCGCTCCTGTTCGATGCGGTCGGTCCGGGAGGTTCGGTGATTCAGGCCAGTGGAGTCGCCAGCACGCCCGAAGGCGCGCCGGTCCCGATGCAGTTCAGCCCGGTGACGGTCACGGTGCGGTAATGACGATGGCCTGCCCTGAGGCTGTGCGGCTCGCGATACCGGCAGGCGCATGCCCCGAGGGGACACGGGCCCGCCCTGAGCGAGCACGAAGCTCACGCGAGCCGAAGGGCTTTACGTTCATCGAGCTGCTGGTCGTCACCACCATCCTCCTGATCCTCGCTTCAGCCGTCATGCCGCTTGCGAAGGTCGCCGTGCAGCGCGAACGGGAGGCGGAGCTGCATCGCGTCTTGCGCGAGATGCGGACCGCGATCGACAAGTACAAGGACGCGGTGGACAACGGCCTGATCGGATCGGTCGACGTGAAGGTTGGAAGCGAAGGATATCCCCCGGATCTCGAAACGCTGGTCGAAGGCGTCACGGTGGCGAACGACGCGTCCGGCCGCAAGCTGAAATTCCTGCGGCGGATTCCGATCGATCCGATCACCCGCTCGACCGAGTGGGGGATGCGCGCCTACGGCGACCGGCCGGATTCAACGTCGTGGGGCGGCGGCAACGTCTACGACGTGTACTCGAAAGCCGGGGGCACTGCGCTTGACGGAACAAAGTACAAGGACTGGTAGGGCTGACGTGGCGACATTCAGACTGCGCCGCCAAGACGCCGCCCTGCGACGCCGCCCGGGCACGTCGCTGGTGATGTCGAAGGGCGGCTTCACGCTCATCGAGCTGCTGATCGTGATCGCGCTCATCACGATCCTGGCGACGATGGGCGTCGTGCAGTACAGGAATTCGTTGACGCGGACGAAGGAAGCAGTGCTGCATACCGACCTGTTCCGCATGCGCGACGCCATCGATCAGTACTACGCCGATAAAGGAAAGTATCCGTCGTCGCTCGACACACTCGTGAGCGAAGGCTACATGAGGAAGATCCCGGACGATCCGATTACGCAGTCCGCCGATACCTGGCAGACGGAACCGGCCGAACCGGATCCGAGCAATCCGTCCGCAGAGCCCGGCATCTACAACGTCAAGAGCGGAGCTCCGGGAACAGCGCTCGACGGAACTTCGTACTCCGAATGGTAGAGGACCCTGTTGCCGCGTTCTTCGCGAGGTATCCGGACACCGTCCGGACGCTGGCGCTCTCGGTGCGTGACCTCGTCCGCGCCACGATTCCCGACGCGGCGGAAACACTTGACGAGTCCGGACGCGTGGTGGGGTACGCCGTGGGATCGGGCTATTCGGGGCTCGTCTGCACGATCATTCCGAGCAAGACGGGCGTGAAGCTCGGGATCGTGGGGAGCGCGCAGTTGCCAGATCCCAAGGGGCTGCTGGAAGGAGCGGGGAAGCGCCACCGGTACGTGCAGTTCACTGAACCGGCGGCTCTCGAGCGCACGGGTATCAAACCGCTGCTCCATGCGGCACACGCCGCGGCGCTCGGTCAGCGCGGATACGCGATGGCCGCGTTGCTGGTGAGCATCGGGGTGCTGATGGTGATCATGTCGGTCGCGATGCCGGTCTGGCGAACCCAGGCGCAGCGCGAAAAGGAAGCCGAATTGATCTTCCGCGGCGAGCAGTATGCGCGAGCGGTCAATCTCTACACGCGGAAGATGGGCCCCGGGAATTTCCCGCCGAGCATCGATGTGCTCGTTCAGCAGCGCTTCCTGCGGAAGAAGTACAAGGACCCGATGACGCCGGACGGCGAGTTCGAGATCATCACCGCCGCCAGCGGTGCCGGACAACCGGGCGTGGGTCGCGGCAATCAGCCGCCGCAGCCCGGCGGCCGCGGGGCCCTCGGTCCGTCGACCGGTCTCAGCGCCCCGCCCTCGTCAATGGGCGCACCCGGCGGGCGGGGTCAGTCACCGTCGCCCTTTGCCGGAACCCAGCCATCGCCGCTCGGCCAACCTCCGTTCGGCCAGGCAGGAGGCGGCGGCATCATGGGCGTCCGCAGCAAGAGCAAGGAAAGCTCGTACCGCGTCTACAACGGCGCGACCCACTATAACGAATGGAATTTCCTGTTCGCGAACGTCAGCAATCGGCCCGGCGTACCCGGACGGGGAGGTCGCCCCGGTGTTCCTGGACAGCCTGGCCAGGGGGGACCGTTTATTTCGACGCCCGACGGACGAGGGCGAGGCCCTGGTGGCCGCGGCGGTGATACACCACGCGGGTTCGGACCGGGAATTCAACCAGGGATAGGGCGGGGAAGAGGCTAGGCTCGCCGCCGCCGAATCCAGAAGAGCAGCGTTCCGACGGCCGCGACGAGCATCGCGATCCGGATTGCCTCGAGCGACTTCGGCCGCATCACGATCACGTAGACGAACCCGACGAACGCGAGAATCGCCGGCAACGGATACAGCCACATCCGGAACGGCCGCGGCATATCGGGACGGCGATGGCGGAGGACCATCACGCCGAGCGTCTGGGCGAGGAACTGTATCGAGATCCGGATCACTACGAGCGCCGTGACAACGTCCGCGAGTTTGAACAAACAGAAGATCGCCGCGGCGCTGCCAAGCCAGAGCAATGACACGTGCGGGAAGTGATGCTTCGGGTGCACGCGTGCGAAGACCGTGAAGTAATCTCCCTCGAGCGCCGCCGCGTAGGGGACGCGCGAGTAGCCGAGCAGCAGAGAGAAGACCGACGCGAACGCCGTCCACAGCATCATGATCGTGACGACCGCGCCGATCCGCGGTCCCCAGATGCGCGCCATGAAATCGGACGCGATGAACCGTGATTGCTCGACCTCCTGCCACGGCATCGCGCCCAGGATCGAGATGTTCATCGTCAGGTAGAGGCACGCCACGCCGGCAATCGACAGGAGAATGGCGCGCGGGATCACGCGGCCGGGGTCGCGAATCTCGCCGCCCAGATAACACACGTTGTAGTAGCCCCAGTAGTCGTAGACCGCGATGAGCAGCGCTGCGCCGAGTCCCATGAAGAACGGCCGCGAGGGTTCCCACGCGCCAGGCGGGAATGCGAATGCCTGCGACGCGTCGAAATGCGTGAGGCCGCTGAAGCTGATCGCCAACGTGGTGCCAATCACGCCGACCCAGAGCAGCGCGCCCAACCTGCCGATGATGGTGATGCGCCGATACAGAAGGAACACCGCGGTCGCGACCGTCGCCATCGCCAGGAAGGTGCCGTAGGTGATGGTGAATTCGATGACGCTCGTGCCGATACCTGGAATCGACAGCGGGATGCGCTGCGCCGTAATCGTGTTGTGGAGCGCCGGCCACAGGTATTCGGCGTACTGCGCAAAGCCGATACAGCCGGACGCTATCGACAGCGGGGCGCTGAACGTGAGCTGGAACACGAAGAGAAATGCGAGCCAGCCGCCCACCCGCGGGCCGTACATGGCGCGGAGATACCGGACCGGCCCGCCGGCCTGGGGCAGTGCCGCCCCCAGTTCCGCCCAAACAAGTCCGTCGCAGACGACGAGCACCGCGCCGAGCACCCAGCCGAGCATCGCTTGCGGCCCGTGCATCGCCGCGACCATCAACGGAATGGTGACGAACGGACCGACGCCGATCATGTCGATCATGTTCAGAGCCGTCGCGTGCCACAGCCCAATCCCTCGAATCAGGCGGGAATCGTCGGTAGCTGCGGGGGATTGGGGGGAGGTGTCGTGATCGACCGGCGGCATCCTGACAAATTCTACTCGGCCGGCCAGCGATGGCGGCCGTCTCAAATAACGATGATGAGTCCGGGGTGGTCCGGCTGCCTTGACCACCCTCTAACCGCATGAGAGTATTGTCCTTAGCCTCATTTCTTATGGACGCATACACGAACCGGCTCGCCGCCACGGTCACCGCGCTTCTGGGCGCACTCATCCTGTCGCTTGCCGCCGCGTGTGACAAAGTCCCGCTGCTGGCTCCAACCGGTTCGGTTATCACCCTGCTGGCGGCGGCGGATACGGTTCCCCTCAACGGCCAGGTGGAGATCGTCGCGAACGTCATCGAAAACGGGGTCGCGGCGTCGACGCCCTCGACGGGTACCAACGGCACGCCGACCACAGGCTCGACGTCGACGGCGGGCGCCGGCACACCCGTCCAGAACGGCACGCTTGTTTCGTTCACGACGACGATCGGCCGGATTGAGCCGAGCGAGGCGCGTACGAACAATGGCCAGGTGCGCGTGAAGTTCATTTCCGGCAATCAGAGTGGCACCGCAACGATTACGGCCTTTTCAGGCGGTGCGTCCGGCAGGCTGGAGAACCTGAAGGTGGGCAGCGCTGCGGTCGAACGCGTGCTCGTCAGCGCGAGCCCCCAGACGCTCGGTCCCTCTGGCGGCAGCGCGACCATCACCGCGCGCGTCGAGGACACCTCCGGGTCCGGGTTAGCGGGCATCCCTGTGACGTTCACTACCGACAACGGCACGCTGTCCGCCTCGTCGACGACGACCGATGCGCTCGGCAGCGCCCAGACGGTGCTGAACACATCGCGCCCGGCGAAAGTCACGGCCAACGTCGCGGGAAAGACTGCGGACGTGACCGTCGGTTTGAATCCCCGGACGGGTATTACGCTCTCCGCGCCGACGACGCCGGTGAACGCGGGCCAACCGGCGACCTTTACGGTCAGTGTGGCCAGTACCGCAAACGTTCGCGACGTGACGATCGACTTCGGTGACGGCGCCCAGCAGTCGCTCGGCGCGATCAGCGGCTCGACGACGATTCAGCACACCTATACCGAGGCGGGAACGTATTCGGTCCGGGCAACGGCGACGGAGGCGAGCGGCTTCACCGAACAGGTGGCGACGTCAATCACGATTCTGCCGGGTCAGCCGCCGGCCATCATCATCACGGCGTCGAACAACAACCCGACCATCGGCGAGACCGTGATCTTCACGGCCACGGTGTCGGGCGCCACGTCGACGATTCTGCGCTACGAGTGGGACTTCGGAGACGGCGCGGTGCCGCGCACGGCCCAGACGACGGGTAACCGCGCGACGACCAGTTATACGACGGTAGGCACGAAGGTCATCACCGTGCGGGTGGTCCAAGCGTCCGGCCCGAGCGGCGAAGGCACCACGGCGGTGACGGTCAAGGCGGCCCTGGTCAGCCGCTGAGTTCGGCGACCACCGCATCATGAAACGCCGGCCTGATCTTTTTCAGGCCGGCGTTCTCGCGTGTCGGATGCACGCGGTTGGTCAACAGCACCACGTACACATTGTTTTCCCAATCAATCCACATCGACGTCCCGGTAAACCCCGTGTGGCCGATCGCCGTCGGCGAGAGCTGCGTCCCGCATGACGAGGTGGGCCGCATCGTGTCCCAGCCGAGCGCGCGGGAACTCCCGGGCACGTCGGTGCGCCGGATGAACTCGCGTAACGTCGCCGGTTCCGCGACGATCTGATCGCCGCGAAGCGTCCGCAGCACGGCTCGGGCGAATGCTCCGGCGGCGCGCGCCGTGCCAAACAGGCCGGCATGGCCGGCAGCGCCGCCCAGCGCCCAGCAGTTCTCGTCGTGGACTTCACCGACGAGCAATCGTCCGCGCCACGGATCGACCTCGGTCGGCGCCGTGAGATCGCGCCAGGCCCGCGGCGGGTTGTATGTCAGCGGATGGGCGGTGAGGTACGACGCAAATTTCCGGAATTGGCCCGCGAGCGTGGTCGACGGGTCCAGCCTGCCGGCGTTCACGCCGCCGCGCACGTCCTGCAGAATGAAGCCGATGAGGATGAATCCGAGGTCGCTGTAGATGGCCTGCGATCGCGGAGGGTATTCGAGCGGCGTCCGGCAGATTGCCGGCTCGAATTCGGCGCGCCCG
>JBKPLP010000144.1:0-19470 GCA_046731735.1 Acidobacteriota bacterium | reverse complement strand
TCACAGCGCTGGCAATGACGCCCGGCCTCGTCACCAGCGTGAATACCGATCTGTTTTTCCGCCAGGCCGATACCCGTACCATCGCACGCGAGTACGTCGAGGCGAACATCCCTTCGGGCTCGACGATTCTCGTTCAGCCGTATAGCGCGCCTGTACGGCGCTCGCGTGAGGCTCTCGCGGAAGCACTTCGGACCAACCTCGGATCGGAGCAGCGGGCGTCCATCAAGTTTCAGCTGATGCTCGGCACCGAAACGGCGAACCCCTCCTATCGCCTTATCTATCTTGGCGACGGGGGGGAGGATCCGGACAAGATTTACGTGTCGCCAAGGGTATTCGACGGTACAGCCGGTCTGGCGCCGTTGCGCGCGCTGGGGGTGCAGTACGTCATTTTGAAGCAGAACAACGTGCCGAACCCAGCGCTCGCCGGCCTCGAAGCAGCGCTCGCGCGCGAAGGACGCCGCCGCGCGACGTTCACACCATATCGCGCGGATGCGACCGCCGCGGAACGCACGGCGGTCGCCCCTTACTTGCACAACACCGCCGCCCGAATCCATGGGGCGCTCGAGCGGCCCGGACCCGGGCTGGAAATCTGGGACATCGAGCTCAGCCATAGTCGATAGCGTTCATCAGGCGCACGGGCTACAATAGATGGTTCTTTCCCCTGACCACGACCGGCACCTAACTCAATGGCTCTAGCGAAGTTACGCGAATCGATCGCAACCCGCGCGCGAGCGCTGCCGCTCGCACGGCATGCGTGGGCACGATACCGCCGGCATCGCTACGAACACCGGATTCAGCGTTTCGTCGACGAGAAAAGCGGACGTGCCGACCGGCTGCCGATGGGGGCGGTCTACGAAGCCACCATGCGGTGCAACCTGCACTGCGAGTTCTGCTACGTGGGCGACCTGCTGAACATCGAAGGCGAGTGGCGCCAGGAGATGTCGCTGGACTCTCTCCGCACGGCCTTCCCGGATAATCCCGGATTACAGGTCAGCCTCACTGGCGGCGAGATCTTCATGCGGAAGGACATCATGTCCGTCCTCGATCTCTTCCGCGAGAAGGGGTACTCGTGCGGGTACCTGACGACCAACGGGACGATCATCACCGAGGAGCGCGCCGAAGCGCTGGCGGATCTCGCGGCAGCCGGCTTCCTGAAACACATCAGCGTGTCGATCGACGGTCCCGGCGAGTTGCACGACATCGCCCGCGGGTTGAAAGGCACGTTCGAGCGCACCTGCGCCGGGCTTCGCCGCCTCCAGGAGGCCGCGCGCCGCAAGCACGCCCCGCTGCGCGTCAGCATCAACACCACGGTCGCGCACGAGAGCCTGGAGGCGCTCGACCAGATGGTGGAGGTCGCCGAGGAGCTTGGCGTCGACGCCATCGGGTTGAATCATCTGATGTTCAGCACGCCGGAGGAGGTGGCGGAGACCGTGCGCCTGATTGGCGCCAAGGACGCCTCCGCGATCGCCACGTTCGTGACCGCCGATCCGGGACTCGACGTCGACATCGTCCGGCAGAAAGTCGCCGCGCTCGAAGCGAAGTGCCGTCAGAAAAACGTGCTGTTCGATTTCCGCCCCAAGGTGCATCCGCAGCTGATCGACAACTACTACACGCCCGGCGCGAAGCTCGAGGGCCGCTGCCTCTATCCATTCCTGCACGCGCGCGTATCGTTTTCCGGCAAGATGTACTTCTGCCCGTTCATTCGTGTGGAGGTCGGCGATCTGTCGAAGTCCTCGCTCGAGGAAATCTGGAACGGGGAAACGTACGTCGACATGCGCAAGCGGCTGGTCGAGAACGGGATCTTTCCCGTCTGCCGGCGCTGCTGCAAGGTTGAACTGTCGCCAATTCCGCTTGCCGAGCCGTTCGGGCCCGGCGTGCCGCGTCCCGCCCGACGCGCTATTCCACTGACCGTGGTACGGTGAGTCTCATATCGATGCTCGGCCGCAAGACGCTACTCATCAATCCGCCGCTGATCAACGGCATCGCGTTCACGCGGCAAGGCCGCTGTCAGGAGCGCGAGGAAGTTCTTGGGACCACGAAGCCGCCGTACACGCTGGCGGTGGCAGCGTCGCTTCTCCGGGGCGTCGGGTGTGACGTACGCCTCATCGATGCGACCGCCGAGCGAATCGACATCGACGAGGTGGTCGAGCGGCTGGATCGGGAGGGTTTCACGCCCACGTTGATCGTGTTCCCGACGACGACTCCCACGTTCGATGCGGATGTGGCGGCGGTTGCGCGCCTGAAGGACCGATACAAGGCGCCGATGTTCTGCTTCGGGCCGCATGCGTCGACCGTGCCCGGGCCGGCCATGGAACGCGCCCCCCAGGTCGATGGCATGTTCGTCGGCGAGCCGGAAGACGCCATCGTGCAGCTCGCGCAGGTGGCCTCGATCGACCGCGCCGGCGACGTGCCGAGCATCACATGGCGTGACGCAACCGGCACGGTCAGACCGCATCTCTCGCACGGCACGTTCGCTGGTTTCGCCACGATGCCATATCCCGCGTGGGATCTCGTCACGCTCGATCGATACGCCCTGCCGCTCGTCAACAAGCGCTACGTGATCGTTGAAACGAGCCGCGGCTGTCCGTACACGTGCGACTTCTGCGTGGCGCCGATTCACCAGGGACACAAATTCCGGGAGCGCAGCGCGAAAGCGCTGGTCGACGAAATCGAACGCACCCATCGCGAACTCGGCGTGGATTTCTTCTACCTGTGGGGCGACACGGTCACGCTCAACGTGAAGACGTTCAGCGCGTTCTGCGAAGAGCTGATCGCGCGCAACCTGCCGATCCGGTGGTTCGGCAACGCCCGGGCGGACAACCTCACGGATCCCGCGTTCGTGCAGCGGCTGAAGCGCTCGGGCTGCTGGATGCTCGCCCTCGGCATCGAGTCGGAATCAGACGAGGTGCGAAAGAATATGGTGAAGCGCCTGGAACGGCAGAAGATCCAGACCGCGTTCAAGAACATGCGCGAGGCCGGGATCCGCTCGTTCGCGTTCTTCATCTTCGGATATCCGGGCGAGACGCGCGAGGCGATGGAACAGACGATCGAGTACGCGATCGAGCTCGATCCGGATTTCGCCAATTTCTATCCCGCCGTGCCCTATCCCGGAACCGCGCTGTACGACAAGTGCGTGCGCGAGTCGCTGCTTCCGCCCGAGCTCGGCGACGATTGGGCAAAGATGGAATACTCGTATTACCTGTTGCGGGGAGACGGGATCAACGAAGCGATCGTGATGGACGCCATCAATCGCGCGAAGCGCCGGTTCTTCCTGCGCCCGAGCTACATGGCACGCCACGTCTCCGACGTCGCCCGCATCGCGTTCTCGAAGCAGAACATCGTGTGGGGCGTCCTGTCGCGGACGCTGTTCGGCACGCGGGTGGTCGATACCGGGATCAGGCCAGCGGCCAACCGGGGTCAGACCAGCGAGAGCGTCCGCGATGGTCTGACGCCGGTCTGACCGTCAGCCGCGGTTGAACGACCGCACACGTTCGAGATCGGCCGGCGTGAGCCGGCGGTAGGTCTGCGCCAGCTTCGGTTGCGTGGCGATGAACGCGCGCAGTTCCCGCAGCTGCTCCAGGTAGCCCATCGCTTCCTTCAGGTTCATCTTGCTTTCGCCCGCCGTGCGCCCTGCGAACACGTATGGCACTTCCACGACCAGCGACGGACGCGCGCGGACGAGCAGCTCGAGGCAAATCTTGAACCCGCCGGCGGAAATTCTGACTGCACGCGCCAGATCGCGACGCACGAGGAAAAACCCGGACGTCGCGTCGCGGACCGGCGTCAGCCGTCGCGCCATCAGGCACGCCAGGCGCGACATCCACAGCCGGCCGAGGCCCCAGTTGCGCGTGCCGCCCCCCTCGATATACCGGCTGCCGACGACGAAGTCGGCGGATTGCGATTCCATGACCGCCAGCATCCGCGGCAACAGATCCGGCGGGTGGCTCAAGTCGGCATCGATGACGCCGACAATCGGTGCCGTCGCCGCGGCGAACCCTTCGACCACGGCAGTCCCCAGACCGAGCTTGCCGGCCCGATGCAGCACCGTAATCCGGTATCGAGCGGCGAGCTCGTCGGCGAGTGCCCCCGTGCCGTCGGGCGAGTTGTCGTCGACGATGACCAGTTCGCCGTCGATGCCCTCGGCCGCATACGCGGCGAAGATCGTCGCGACAAGGTCGGCAAGACGATCGCGCTCGTTGTAAGTGGGGACGACTACCGCGACGCTCGCTGGAGGCAGCCCTTCGGCGCGGCTCAGGGCAGGGGATGACGCGGTCAAGGATGGGACTCCCACGCACTATAATTCAAGCACCCGGCGCTCTTACATGACAAACCGCGTACTGTTGGCGCTCGCGTGCGTCCTGCTCGTCGTGCGCCTCCCCTCGCTCGTGCAGCCGATGGGCGCAGACGAGGGGTTATACGCATACGTCGGCGAACGGATTCTCGCTGGCGGGCTGCCCTACCGGGATGCGTGGGACCAGAAGCCGCCCGCCATTCATTTCACCTACGCGGTCATGCGCGCCATGCTGCCGCGCGACGCGGCGGTGCCCGCCGCGGATCTCCTGGTCGCCGGAGTCGTGGCGGTCCTGCTCTGGCGCCTCGGGGGACATGTCGCACGACCTGATGTCGGCGCCTGGTCTGCGATCCTGTTCCTGTTCCTGTCCAACCCGGCGTTCGCGCGCCTCGGTGGCGTCGCGGTTCGCGCGCAGTGTGAGACGTTCATCGCGGCGGCCGTCACCGGCGCGTTCCTGTGTCTCGCCCGCATCCGCTCGCATCCTCATCCGGCGAATGCTGCCGCGGCCGGGGCACTTTTCGGGCTGGCGTTCGTCTTCAAGTACAACGCCGCCGCATACGGATTCGCTGGAGTCACGGCGTTGTGGGTCTGGCGAACCCTGAACCCGCGGACGATTGCGTTGATGGCGGCGGGATTCCTGACGCCCGTGGCGCTTTTCGCCGTGCGCTTTGCCGCCGGACATGCACTTCGGGACCTGTACGACGCGACGATTCTCTATAACGTCCACTACTCAGGTGAGACCTACCAGGGAGCGTGGCACGCGGTTGCCTACCTGTTCACCTTCCCGGTGCGTCATGCGCGCGTCGACGCACTGTGGCTGATCGGCGGCGCCGGGTGCATCGTGCTGCTCCTCGCCGCCCGGGGAGACTGGCGGCGCCTGTTCCCGGTCGCGTGGGTCGCTGCCGCATGCCTGGCGATCGCGATCAACGGCAGCCGCGATCTGCCGCAGTATTTCATTCAGGCCGCGCCTGCTCTCGCCCTCGCCGCTGCCTGGGCTGGCAGCCTGGTCTTTACGCAGACGCGCGCATTGTCAATCATCGCAGCCGTCGCCGTCGGCGTCGGCGTGTGGCGCGTGGACGATTTTTCAAAGCTGGTGGACAACACATGGCGGGACGCGCAGTACGCCGCCGGACGCGTCCCCCGCGAAGTGCATCTGGCGCGATACGGTGACCGGACGACGCGCAAGTATTCAGCACTGGCGATGGAGGAGCTCGCCGCGTTCATGCGATCGCACGGCACCGCCGACGAGCCCGTGTACGTATTTGGCTTCTCGTCAGGGGCCTACGTGGCCGCGGATCGGCGGAGCGCTTCCCGCTTCTTCTGGAGCCGGCCGGTTATCGTGGGCTTCAACGATGGAAAGGCCGGTTACGGCGTTGCGGGGCTTCTCGACGACCTGCGCGCCAACCGTCCCGTCATCGTCGCGCTGCAGCAGCGCGACTGGTATCCCGACGTGGACGACTCGGCGCACTTCTTCATGGCAACCCCGGCGCTCGCCTCGTGGCTCCGCGGGTCGTACACGACCGTCGCCGGCCCTGAAGGATTCGACGTGTGGATGCGCCGGGCCGACGCGCGATGACCCTTCGACTGGACTCTTCTGCTCTGGGTCAGCGCGGGTCCGCACCCGACATGTCGAAGCGCACGTTCGTGGCCGCTCTGCTGATCATCCTCACCATCGGCGGCCTGCTGCGCGGCTTGTTCCCTGCGGCCGATCCGCCATGGAACCCGACGGTCGGTATCGTGTGGCATGACGAAGGAGCCTGGATTCATAACGCCCGCAACCGGGCGCTCTTCGGAGCGTGGTCGCTCGATAAATGGAACCCCGTTTACATCACGCCGGTGTTCACCGCGCTCGAGTACGCGTCGTTCACCACCTTCGGTGTCGGCGTGCGGCAGGCGCGGTTAGTACCTGAGATGTGTGGCCTGTTCTCGGTATGGTTGCTGGCGCTGGGTGTCGCGCGTATCGCCGGCGGGCGCGCCGGTCTCATCGCGGCAGCACTGCTCGCGACGAATTACATCTACGTGATGTGGAACCGGGCGGCGCTGATGGAGGGACCGATGGTCGCCTTCATGGTGGCGGCCTGGTATTGCCACGCGCGCGCGCAGGACCGCCCCGAGTGGGGACTCGCCGGCGGCGCCTTCGCCATCGCCGCATTCTTCACCAAGGCCGCCGCGGCGTTCTTCGTTGCCGCGGTGGGCGTCGACGCGGTCCTCCTGCTGCTGCGCCGTGCCGGAGCCGGGACGACCGCGGAAAAGCGTGCGGCGTGCTGGACGCTGGCCGGGCTCCTGACGGCCGGCGCGATCGTCCTCGCGGTTTTCGTTCTGCCGCACTGGATCGACTACCGGTTCTACAACTGGCAGATATCCGTGACGCGAAAGCCGAGCTACACGATCAAAGCGCTCGTCGACCGCATCACGTGGTTCCCGCTGCAGGACGTCTTCACCTACATGTGGGTGGTCACGGCGCTCGGCACCGCTTCCGGACTGGGGCTGCTCGCACGGTGGCGTGAGCTCTCGAGCGGGGAGCGGCTGCTGCTGTTGTGGATGGGCCTCGGCGCGCTCGAGCTCATGGTGCACGACGCGGGCAACGAGCGCCGGTTCGTGCTGTTCATTCCTCCGCTCGTCGCGCTCACCGCAATCTCGCTCGGACGCCGCGAGGTTCTCGCGACGACCATCGAACGGCTGCCGCGTGGACGCGCGCTCCTGGCCGCACCGATCGTCGCCTACGCCGCGTATTTCGTGATTGCGTCCGCCGTGCGCATCGCATTCCTGCGAGAGATCAGTCCGAATGTACGGATCGGAGCGGTGCTCGCGTTCGTCTTCACCACCGTGTTGTACGTAACCTGGCCGCACATTCCGCGGCTGCTGGCCCGTGGCGGATGGAGCCCGGCGGCGAGCATGGGACTGGCGCTGCTGATCGCGGGGGGCCATGCACTGCAATACGCGCAATGGGCGCGCGGCCGTTCGTACAAGAACTATGCCGCATCAGTAGAGCTCGGGCGTCGCCTGCCTGCGCAAACCCTCGTGCACGGCAAGCTCGCGAATGGCCTGTCGCTCGAGAACCGCATTCGACCAATCTTCGTCGGCCGCGGGTTCGGCAACTACGACGACCGGAAGACGCGCGACGATGTGCGATATATTCTGACTTATATCGCGCCCTCGCTCGGCTACGAGTCGCAGGTGCACGATCCGGTCATCCTGGACGTGATCAACGCATATCCCGACCACCGCATCATCATGACGTTCGACGTGGCGGAGACTGCCACAGGACATGATCGCGCCGCGCTCATCGACAAGTTCGGCGGCCGGGACGACACGACATCGAGCGGGCGTGCGAAAGATTGACGAGCGCGCCATCAAGGCGCACGCTGACCTGCGATTTCGTTCCGAACACGATTACGCGCTCTTCGAGTACTACCGCAGCGCGAAGGTGATCGCCTTCCTCGAGCGCGCCGGCGTGACCGTGCATGGACGCGTGCTCGACGCGGGCTGTGGCGGTGGCGGCATGCCGCTGTCGCTGGCCGAGGAAGCCTCGGCAGTCGTGGGAATCGATCCTGTCGAACGGTTTCACGATGCCGGTGTGCGTCTGGGCCGCGACCGCGGCCTGCGCAACCTGCACTTCGCGCTCGCTGACGGGATGGCCCTCCCCTTTCGGGATGGAACGTTCGACCTCGTGCTCTCACACGCGGTGATCGAACACGTCGCCGACGCGCCGCTCTACCTTCGCGAGTGCGCGCGCGTGCTGCGGCCGCGGGGGCACGTCTACCTCTCGACCGCCCCGTATCTCTCGTTTGCCGGTGCGCACCTGCCGCGATTGAAAGTGCCGGTGCCGCTGCATCTCATCTTCGGCCGCCGCATCGCGTTCGCCACGTTCCGCGTGCTCGCCCGCCATGCCGCGTGGGCGCTCAAGGAGCCGGCGAACGAGAATTCGTTCATCAAAGCGGCACGCCGCGGTGAAATCAAGCACGACGACCTGCTCGAGAAGGTACGCGTGGTGCGGCTGCGAAATCAGATCGCGGACGCGCGCCTCCGGATCGTGAGGGAGGAATTACACGTGACCGCGACGGTGAGGCGCCTGCCCACCCCACTCGCGCGCTGGGTACGGAACAACGCGCTCGTGCAGGACGCGCTGATCAGCAACATGGAATACGTGCTGGCGGGAGTGTAAGTGGCGGAGATCACCCGATACCGGCCGGAGGACAAGCGCGCGGTCGAAGCGATGTACCGCCGCGTGTTCGGCAACGACGCCGCCGAAGCCAGCCGGCTGCGCTGGCACTGGCAGTATCGCCGGAATCCGAACAATCCCGGCCAGGAGCCCGAAATCTGGATTGCCCGCGAAGGCACGGCGATCGTCGGGCAGTACGCGACGATGCCGGTGCGTCTGCGCGTCAAGGGTCAGGAGGTCCAGGGCTCGTGGGGTATGGACGTGATGGTCGCACCGGAACGGCAGCGCCAGGGACTGGGCGAGGTCCTGTTTCGCACCTGGGACCGTAACGTCGGGGCGTCGCTTGGTCTGGGACTGTCGGATTCCTCCTACCGCCTGTTCCAGAAGCTGAACTGGCCGGACGTCGGCCCCGTGCCCTGTCTCGTCAAGCCGTTGACCCGTCGGGCGCTGCGCCGTCCGAACTGGCCCGTGCCCATCAACCGGCTCGTGTCAGCGCTCACCCTGCCGATCGTGAAGATCGTCGCACGGACGCGGCCGTTGCGCGCCGAGATCCGGCTGATCCAGCGTTTCGACGACAGCTTCAACGTCCTGTGGGACGAGCTCGCGCCGAAGTTTGATTTCGCGGTACGTCGCGATGCCGCCTACCTCAATTGGAAGTTCGTGTCGGCGCCGCACGTGCGCTACAGTATCGCGATGCTGCGGCGCGACGACCGCAACATCGGGTACGCAGTATATCGCCACCTGCACGAGCCGCGCGGGCGCGTCACGCTGCTCGTCGACTTCCTCGCCGACCCGGACGACGAGCCGGCACTTCACACGCTGTTCCACTGGATCGATCGGGAAGCACGCCTGGCCGACTCGGATAAAATCCGCACCTTTGCCATGCACGCGAGCTTCAGGCGGCTGCTGAAGCGCTCCGGATACTTCCAGGTGAAGTCGACGATGGAGTTCGTGGCGAAGGTCAACGCCGTCGACGTCAGCCCCGCGTTCTACGAGAACACCGACAACTGGCACGTGACGCTCGGCGACTCGGACCAGGATCGGTGAGGTCCGCCGCCGCATGAATCTGCTGGTCGGCATCGATACTGAGGGCGACAACCAGTGGGACGCTGCCGCCAGGGCGAACCAGCGGTTCGAGAACATCTACGCGCTGCCGCGGTTGCACGCGCTCTTCGCGAAGCACGGGGTGCGGCCCACCTACGTCATCACATACCCGGTCGCCAAGGATCCCCACTCCGCCGGCGTGCTCCGTGGGCTGCTCGCGCGCGGGGACTGCGAGATCGGCGCGCACCATCATGCATGGGAGACGCCCCCCTGCACCGACGAAGACGTCCGTCGCCATCCCTACGCGTCGGCGCTTCCCCGCGCGCAGTTCGAGGCGCAGCTCGCATCGCTGACCGGCGCTATCGAGGAAGCCGTCGGAACGCGCCCGGTATCCTACCGCTCTGGCCGCTTCGGTTTTTCCGCCGTGCACGTCGCCGGCCTCGAGCGGCTCGGCTACGTCGTGGAGTCGAGTGTCGCGCCGCTCTTTTATGAAACGCACAAAGGCGGACCCGAATTCGTGGAAGCGCCTCTCAGGCCGTACTTCCTCGCCTACGACAGCGCGACGCGGCCGGGGACGAGCAATCTGCTGGAAGTCCCGGTGTCCGCCGCCTTGAACCGGCGACTGCCGCGATGGCTGCAGTACGCCTATGCACGCGCGCCGTGGCCGTACAACACGAAGCGCATCCTGCGCGCGCTCGGTGTCGCGCGCCTGCGCTGGCTGCGGCCCTCCTATTCGTCGCTCGACGACATGATTGGGCTTGCGCGTGACCTCGCGCGGGCACGGGAGCCGGTGCTGAATGTGTTGTTTCACTCGAGCGAAGCCATCGTGGGCGGCAGCCCTTACAATCGGACCGAGGGGGAGCTCGACGCGTTCCTCGATCGCCTGAATCGGTTTCTCGCCTTCGCCACGCGGGAGCTTGGGGCCCGGCCCGTGACTTTCGCCGAGTTCCGCCGCGCCTACGCGGGTTGATGCGCATTCTTCACGTCACGCCGCACCTCCCGCCGGATCAGGCCGCCAACGCGCTGCTCCCCTGGCAGCTCGGCAATTGGGCGGCAGCTCGTGGCGACGATGTGGAATACGTCGCACACCCGCCTCGCGCGGGTGGACGGGCTCGGCTTGCGGGTCCCGCCACGTGGGTACCCCGGCGCCGCGGCGGCATTGTCGACCGCGCGCCGTTTCTCGGATCCGCCCTCGCGGCTGCGCGTATCAGGAAGCTGCTCGCGCCGCGCGTCGGCCAGGCCGACCTCGTCCACGCGCACAGCAACGGGCTACTGCCGGAGGTTGCCGTCCTTCTCGCGCGGCGGGCGAACAAGCCGGTCGTGCTCACCCTGTATGGGACGGAGATTTGGCACTACCAGCGGAAACGCGGCCGCCCCGATCTGTTCACGCGCGCGTACCTCGAAGCGTCATATGTCACCTTCTACAGCGACGGACTGATGTCGCGCGCGCACGAGATCGGGCTCGGCCGGCGGAACGCCCGGGTAGTCTATCCCCCGGTGAGCGACGCGTTTACGTGGCACGACGAGGAAGCGCAGGCCGACGCACGCGCCTCGCTCGGCATCGGCAACCGGCATCTCTTGCTGAACGTGAAGCGTCTTCACCCCCTCGCCAGCCAGCGGACGCTGCTCGAGGCCATGAGCGACGTCGTCCACTGCCATCCCGACACGCGGGTTGTGATCTGCGGGACCGGACCGCTGCTGGACGAGCTGAGAGCAGTAGCGCGGTCGGCTGGGGTCGAACGGCATGTTGATTTCACCGGGCTGGTGGATAACACCGCAATCGCCCGGTACTGCGCGGCGGCCGATCTTTTCGTGCTGCCATCGATCCTGGAGGCGCTCCCCACCGTCGCGGTCGAAGCGCTCGCTTCGGGTACCCCGGTGCTCTCGACCGACAATCCCGGCGGGGTCGAGCTCAACAGTGTCTTCGGCGCCGACGTGGCGACAGTCCCGCGCGAGCAACCCGTGGCACTGGGGAAGTCGATTACGCATTTCCTGCAGAACAAACGACGCGCTCTCTCCGGGACCCGCGAAACGATCGAGCGTGAATTCCGTCCGGGAGCCGTCGCGGCCCAGTACTGGGAGATTTACCAGGGGGTACTGAAGGGACAGAGCTAGCTATACCTCCGTTCCCTCGTTGACTCCGGAAAGGAACTTCGATGTCGCTGATGCAGAAGATCTCCGCGGACATGACCGCCGCAATGCGGAACAAAGATCAGGCCCGGCTCGCGCCGCTGCGAATGGCGAAGGCCGCGCTGATGAACCGCGAAGTGGAGAAGGGGCGCGCACTGGACGATGCGGAGTCGCAGCAGGTGATCGTGTCGCTTATCAAACAGCGCCGCGATTCCGCCGAGCAGTTCACGAAAGGCGGACGGCCGGAGCTCGCGGCCCGGGAGACGGCGGAGATCGCGACGCTCGAAGCGTACCTGCCACCGCCGCTCGACCCCGCGGAAATCGACCAGGCGGTCGACGAAGCCGTGGCGGAAACGGGCGCAACGTCGGCGAAGGACCTGGGCAGGGTGATGAAGGGGGTGATGGCGAAGCTCGCCGGCCGCGGCGCCGACGGACGGGCCATCAACGAAGCCGTCCGTAAGAAGCTTGGCGGCTGATCCGCCAAACTTTTTCACCGGGTGTGCCGTCTAATGTTTTGAAGGCACGCACAAGCCTCTCATCCATCCTCCTTTAGCCCCTGCGGCAACGTGGGGGCTTTTTTTGTACTCACGATTCCATTTTCGACACACAAAGTGTCCGCTCGTTCCGAAAGCGAACGATCCGGCCGACGAAGCACCGTGTGGTACGCTGCCGGGCGGATGAGTGTGAAGCTCGCGCGGTCGGCTGGCCTGATCAGCGTCGCCACGATGGCGAGCCGCGTGCTAGGAGTCGCCCGCGAGATGGTGCTGGCGGCGTTCTTCGGGGCCGGGCTCGAAATGGACGCGTTCAACGTGGCGTTCCGCGTCCCGAATCTCCTCCGCGATCTCTTTGCCGAAGGCGCGATGACGGCGGCGTTCGTCCCGACGTTCACGCGCGTACTCAAGGAGCGGGGATACGAGGAGGCGTGGCGACTCGGTAATCTCGTCATCAATGCGCTGCTGATCGTGACCGGAGGAATTGTGGTGGTGGGGATGATCTTCGCTCGTCCGATCACCCACGTGATCGCCGGCCGTTATGGCGACACTCCGGGAAAGCTTGAACTGACCACCGAGCTGACCCGCATCATGCTTCCCTTTCTCACCACCGTAGCCGTATCGGTCGCGATGATGGGCATGCTGAACTCGCTGCGCCGGTTCTTTATCCCGGCGTTGTCTCCGGCGATGTTCAACGTCGCGACGATCCTGTGCGCGGTCACGCTCGTGCCGCTGATGCTGTATCTGGGGCTGCCACCAATCGCGGCGATTGCGATCGGCACCGTGCTTGGAGGACTCGGGCAGATCGCGCTGCAGTGGCCGTTCCTGCGCCGCGAGGGCTTCCGGTATCGGCCTATCGTGGATTTCCGAGACCCGCATCTGAAAGAAGTGCTGCGGTTGATGGGACCCGGCACGCTCGGCCTCGCCGCCGTGCAGATAAACGTGGCCGTGAACACGTATCTCGCCACGGGTCAGGGAGAATCGGCGGTTTCCTGGCTGAGCTATGCGTTTCGGCTGATGTACCTGCCGATCGGCCTGTTCGGGGTCTCGATCGCAACGGCGGCGCTGCCGGACATCGCCCGCCACGCCGCCGCCGCGGACGAACCGTCGATCCGGCGAACAGTGTCCGGCGCGCTGCGATTGATGTTCATGCTCAACGTGCCTGCGACGGTTGGACTGATTGCGCTGGCCAATCCGATCGTCGCGCTGCTCCTCGAGCGTGGCAAATTCACCGCTCAGGACACCGCGGCGACGGCAGCGGCGCTGATGTTCTACGCTCCCGGCCTGCTCGGATACTCGGCCGTCAAGATCGCGTCGCCCACGTTCTATTCCTTGCGCGACAGCCGGACACCCGTCATCGTCAGTGTGCTGTCGGTACTCGCCAACCTGGGCATCAACCTGGCGCTCGTACGCGTGATGGGGTACGGCGGCCTGGCGCTTGGGACGGCGCTCGCGGCAATCTTCAACGCCGGGACGCTGTTGTTGCTCTTGCGCCACCGGATTGGCGGGCTCGAGGGGGGACGCCTTGCCCTCGCTTTCATGAAAATCCTCGTCGCGTCGATTGTGATGGGCATCGCCGCGCGCCTTTCGATCGGATGGATCGCGGCATACCTGCCGGGGTCCACTTCGGTCGTCAAGGCCATCCGGGTTGGCGCGGCGATCACGATCGGCTTGGCGGTGCTCGTCGCGGCGGCGCGTCTGCTGCGAATCGCGGAATTCGATGAGGCATTCGCCCGCGTGCTGCGCCGGCTTCGACCCGGGGCATGACTCGGCGGCTTCCCGTCCACCCGACCGTTCTCCTGATGTCCGCGGCCCACGTGATGGTGGACGGCTACGGCAACATCTACGCGCCGCTTCTCCCGGTTCTCATTCCGCGGCTCGGGCTCACGCTGGCAGCGGCCGGAACGCTGACGATGCTGTTCCAGATGGCGGCGTCGGTCGCGCAGGTCGGATTCGGGCATCTCGCGGACCGGTGGCGGCCGCGCACGTTGATCAGGTGTGGTCCGATTGTCTCAATCAGTCTGCTCAGCCTCGTCGGGCTCGCGCGCACCAAGTTCGAGCTCGCGGCAATCCTGATTACGGGTGGGCTCGGAGCGGCGGCGTTCCACCCGCCGGCAGCCGCGCTCGCGCACCGCCTCGGCGGCGACCGTCCGGGCTTGACGATGTCGGTCTACATCACCGGCGGCACGCTGGGGTTCTCGCTCGGTCCACTCCTGTTCGCGCCGGTCGCGCAGCATTTCGGCATCGAATACACGCCGCTCCTTGCGATACCGGGACTTCTCGTCGTGACATTCTTCGTTCGGCGTGTGCCGCCGATTCCGCTGCATCCGTCCACGCATCGGGGGTTCGGTGCCCTCCGCCCCTACGCAAAGCCGCTGGCGCTCCTCTATGCAATCGTCGTGTTACGGACGCTCGCGTCGCTCACGTTCGCGACGTTCGTGCCCGTGATGCTGACGCGGCGCGGCTTGTCGGTGGCGGAAGCGGGGGCTTCAGTGGCGGCGTACCTGTTCGCGAGCGGCGTGGGCGGCTTCTTCGGCGGGCCGTG
The DNA here is from genome assembly GCA_046731735.1 of Acidobacteriota bacterium. GTDB lineage: Bacteria > Acidobacteriota > Vicinamibacteria > Vicinamibacterales > 2-12-FULL-66-21 > JALZOC01. The sequence goes on along the minus strand of JBKPLP010000144.1, from coordinate 4,807 downwards.
CGCCGATCGTTTCGGACCGCGCAAGGTCATCGCGCTCTCTCTTGTCGCCGCGTGTCCGTTCCTGTTCGCCGCGCCGTTCCTGACGGGATGGCCGTTCGTGGTGGTACTGGCGCTCGGCGGACTCTTTCTGCAGTCGACGCTTCCGGTGAACGTCACGTTCGGACAGTCGATCGCGCCGGTCAGCGCGGCGACCGTGTCGTCGCTGATGATGGGCTTCGCGTGGGGCACCGGCGGGCTCAGCGTCCCCTTCGCGGGAATGATTGCCGACCGTGTCGGCATCGAACACACACTCGTTGGTGTTTCAGTTGTCCCGCTGCTCGCCGCCGCGTGCGCGCTGCCGCTGCCAGCGCACGCGCGTATAACAACCGCTCCGCAGCCCGCCGAGGTGATCGTTCCCGAGAGCAGGACCTGACGGTCGCTGTGGTACGATAGTTTCTTTCGACCCCGCAGAGATGCCGCGTTACCCTCGATCGCACGCCGTCACGTACGCATTCGGCCCAGGTCCGGTCACCCCCGCGGTGAAGTGGATCATCTGGGCTAACGTGGGCGCGTTCCTTGCCGCGCTGGTCTTTCACCAGATCACCGACTACCTCGGCCTCGTCCCGAAGGACGTGATCGAGCGCGGCTGGTTGTGGCAGCCCGTGACGTACATGTTTCTGCATGCGGGCCCCTTCCACATCCTCTTCAATATGCTCGGCATCTGGATGTTCGGCGTCGAACTCGAACGGATGTGGGGAACGAGATTCTTCCTGAAGTACTACGCGATCACCGGCCTCGGCGCCGCAATAACCACGATCCTCGTTGGCCTCCTCCCGTTCGACGCCACCGCACCAACCTACGGGATGAATACGATCGGCGCTTCCGGCGCGCTGTACGGTTTACTCGTCGCCTATGCGCTGTACTTCCCGGATCGTCCGATCCTGATGTTCCTGCTGTTCCCCATTCCGGCGAAGTTCTTCGTCATCATCATCGGAGCGATTTCGTTCCTGTCGGTAGCGGGCGCCGGCCCGCGCGCCATCGCGCACGGCGCGCATCTTGGCGGGATCATCTTCGGCTACCTCTTCCTGAAGGGCGGACGCGGCGGACTCACCGCCGAGATCAAATACCGCTACCTGAAGTGGAAGATGAATCGCCTGCGGCGGAAGTTCGACGTCTACTCCGGCGGCCGCTCCGACTGGGATCGCAAGGTGCACTGATATCCCGCCCCGCCTCCGCGCTGTACTGTTCGCCGGCTTGCTCGTTCGCGCGTTCGCGGTTCCGCTCGACGGCACGGAAGACGTGTTCGTGTGGAAAACGTGGAGCTACGGCGCGCTCCAGCAACGGATAACGCGTCTCTACGGTGTCGGCGGCTCGCCTCCCGAGCGCGGCGTCGTACGTTGGGGGGATCGCTCCACCACCGTTGACTATCCGCCCATCGCTCTGTACGAACTTGCAGCCGCCGGCGCCGCTTATCGCGCCTTCTTCCCCTCGTTCGAGAACACGCGATGGCTGAACGTCGCGATGAAGCTGCCGCCGCTTCTGGCGGAGATCGCGCTCGCCCTGCTCCTCTGGCGCATCATCGGCGCCCGCTACGGTGACGCGGCGGCAGCCTGGGCGCTTCTGGCGTTCTGGCTCAATCCCGCGATGATCCTGGCCGGCTCCGTGCTCGGCTACTTGGACCCACTGATGGCTTTGCCCGCGGTGGGCGCGATCGCCGCCGCAAGCGGCGGCGCGCCGTTCACCGCCGGCGCCGTCGCTGCGATCGCATGCCTCACCAAGGCGCAGGCCGTCTTCATCATTCCTGTTGTCGCGCTCGCGGCATGGAACTCGAGCGGCGGGCGACGCGGTCGCCAGGCAATGGTGACGGGCGCGGGGGCAGCTTCCGATTCGGCGCTGACGCTCGCGCCTTTCGTCGTCGCCGGCGCGTGGCGCAACCTCCTGCAGGGCATCGGGTCGCTGCTGCGCCACGACATGCTTTCCGCCGACGCGGCGAACTTCTGGTGGATCGTCACGTATGTGATGCGCGCGATCTACGCGATCGGCGATCTTGGCGCGTGGGGCGCGTGGACGATGACCGTGCGCATCCTGGGCATCTCGCGCGTCGTCGAGCTCGGGTATCCGAACCCGCGGCCGATCGCTGCTGCGGCGATCGTTGCCGCCGCATTCTGGGCCTTGTGGCGCGCACGCGGATCACGCGATCTCTCCGTCATGCTGGCGTGCGCCGCCGTCGTCGTGCACGCGTACTTCGTGCTTGGTGTGCAGGTGCACGAGAACCACTTGTATCTTGCGATCCCGCTGCTGGGCGGCGCCGCCGCGGTGCACCCGAGCTCCGACCGGTGTTCTACGGTGTCAGCATCGCCTTCGCGCTGAATTTGTGGCTCTTCTTCGGGCTCGGCCGCGGCTATCCCCCGCCGCCACGGACTCTCACGATCATCGACAGCACCGTGTGGCTTGCGCTGGCAAACTGCGGCTTGTTCCGCTTCCACGCCGTGGTGTTTGCACGGATCGCGCGCAGGATGGAGAGAACGCAGACCTGAATGGCGTGCCGCTCAGCCCTCGATGGTTTTGTGGAAGTAGGTGTCCGTGTGATCGAGCCAGTCCTGGCGGATCGGGCTGAAGAGATCGAGCTCGAACGTGTCGTCGAGCGCCTCCGCCTGGTGCTCGACCCATGAAGGGATGTGCAGCACTTCCCCTTCCCGCACCGTGATTTCCTCTCCGTCGATCAGAAACTTCATGGCCCCCTGAAGGACGTAGGTCATCTGCTCGCTCTCATGGGAGTGCATCGGAACGAGCGCGCCTTTTTTCAAGTAGATCTGCGCGAGCATCTCGCGCTGGCCGGTGACAATCTTGCGCGAAATCATTTCCGTCACCTTCTCCAGCGCGATTTCGTCCCAGCGGTGAAGGCGGATCGTAGTTGCAGTCACGACGTTCCTTTCTGCGAAGCGTCAGTATATAGCCCACACGCGGGGTTCGCCGCGGATGCGGGCGCAGCACGCGGCTCGGGCCGGGGACGAGACAAATACAGATTTGTCGCGGGGCGGTGGCGGGCCACGGGGCAGCCGTGCGCCAGGATGCCATCGTGGCCCGGATGTTATAATCTAGCGTTTGGCCGCATGAAGGGAACCGCTGTCAGCAACGACAGAAGCGCTGGCGTCGACCGCGCGGGCGCCTACCACGGCCTCACGCGCGAAGATCTGCTCCGCGTGTACCGCACGATGGTCCTGTCGCGGCGGATCGACGACAAGGAAATCCAGCTCAAAAGTCAGAGTCTGATCTTTTTCCAGATCAGCGGCGCGGGACACGAAGCCATTCTCATCGCGGCCGGCGAGACCCTCAAGCCGGCCTACGACTGGTTCTACCCTTACTACCGCGACCGCGCGCTGTGCCTGGTACTCGGCGTGACGCCCTACGAGATGTTCCTCGCGGGCGTAGGCGCGAAGGACGACCCGGCGTCCGGCGGCCGGCAGATGCCGTCGCACTGGGGGGACAACCGACTCAACATCGTCTCCCAGTCCAGTCCTACGGGCACGCAGTGCCTGCAGGCGATCGGCGCTGCCGACGCGGGCCGGCTGTACGAAAAAGTCACGGCAATCCGCGATCGCGAAGCACGCTTCCAGCGCGACGAGGTCGTCTATCTGTCGGTTGGCGACGGCACGACGAGCGAAGGGGAATTCTGGGAATCACTGAACATCGCCTGCCTCGAGAACCTGCCCATCGTCATCGTCGTCGAAGACAACGGGTACGCGATCTCGACCCCCGTCGAAGTGCAGACCGCCGGAGGCGACGTCTCGAAGCTGGTGGCATCGTTCCCGGGGCTGCACGTCCAGAGCATCGACGGCACTGATTTCCTCGTGAGCTACCGCGCCATGAGTGAAGCGGTTGCGTACGCACGCGCGCGCAAGGGGCCGGCGCTGGTCCACGCGAAAGTCATCCGGCCTTATTCGCACTCGCTCTCCGATGACGAGAAGTTGTACAAGACGGCCGATGAGCGAGCGTCGGAAGCGAAGCGCGATCCGATCGTCAGGATGGCGACGTTCCTGAAGGAAGAAGAGCTCGCCACCGAGCACGAGCTCGACGCCATCCTGCGCGAGGTCGAGGCGGAAGTGAACGACGCGGCCGAGCAGGCCAAGCAAGCGCCGAAACCAACCCCCGAGACGGCCGCGCTGTATGTGTACTCGCCGGACGTCGATCCGACGTCGGAGGCGTTCAGCAGCACGGCCGCGCCTGCCGGCAAACCGGACACGATGGTGGCGGCGATCAACCGCACGTTGAAAGACGAGATGGCGCGAGATCCGCGCATCGTCGTATTCGGCGAGGACGTGGCGGATTGCAGCCGCGAGCGCGCGTTGGAGAAGGTGCCCGGCAAGGGAGGCGTCTTCAAAGTGACGCACGGACTGCAGCGCGCCTTCGGTGGCGCGCGCGTGTTCAACTCGACGCTGGCGGAAGCCAGCATCATCGGCCGCGGGATCGGCATGGCGACGCGTGGTCTCAAACCGGTTGTCGAGATCCAGTTCTTCGACTACATCTGGCCGGCCATGATGCAGATGCGCGACGAGATGTCGATGCTGCGCTACCGCTCGAACAACGCGTTCAGCTGCCCGATGGTGATTCGCACCGCGATCGGCGGTTATCTACGCGGCGGCGCGCCCTACCACAGCCAGTCGGGCGAGAGCATCTTCGCGCATTGTCCGGGCATCCGCGTCGTGTTTCCGTCGAACGCGCAGGACGCCGCGGGACTGCTGCGCACGGCGATCCGCTCTGACGATCCGGTGCTATTCCTCGAGCACAAGCACCTGTATCGCCAGACGTACAACAAGGGCGAGTACCC